>PWTU01000481.1 GCA_003562775.1 Ignavibacteriales bacterium | reverse complement strand
TGTCATCATACAACCGAGCCGCTTGTGAAAGTCGATACACCATCGCGCGCCCGGATTTATAGTGCCGAAGACGGCGGACGCAAGCTCGGAATGATTACGCCGATTTACAATGAACCGTCATGCAGCGACGCCGAGTGCCATGCACATCCGGAAGATATTAATGTGCTCGGTGTGCTGGATGTTTCACTCGATCTCGAAAATGTGGATAGGGAGATACGGGAAGCACAACTTCGCAACTCCGGTATGATCGTGGTGAATGTTTTATTAATCAGTTTATTCGTTTTTATCTTTCCCCGCCGGTTCGTCGATGCGCCGATACATAAATTAATCGAAGGAACGCGGGCGGTGAGCAATATGAAACTGGACGAACCGATTCATATAGATTCAAGCGAAGAGTTGGGAGAACTCGCAAAGTCGTTTAATATAATGCGCGAACGCCTTAAAGAAGCTATCAGTGAACTGAACGCATTAGCACAGCACCTTGAGGAAAAAGTTGAAAAGCGAACAAAACAACTCGAAATGGCTAATAAGCAGATTATGGCGACAGATCGACTTGCATCGTTAGGGCAGCTCGCGGCAAGTGTCGCGCATGAGATAAATAACCCGCTTTACAGTATATTGAATCTATCAAAGCTTATGCAACGAATGTTGAACGACGACGGCATACCACCCGAACGGTTGCAGGAATTTAAGAAATATCTTTCTCAGGTTTCAGGAGAAACGGCCCGCGTTGGAAGCATTGTAACCGATTTGCTTGCCTTTTCACGGCGGTCGCAGGCAAAAAAATCGGAGGCGGATATAAATGAAATTGTCAATTCAACGGTATCGCTTCTTGATCATAAATTAACGCTGATGGGAATTAGTCTGAATCTGGAATTGCAACCGGGTATTCCTCATTTTTATTGTGACAGCTCGCAAGTGCAGCAAGTTATTATCAATCTTGTTATTAATGCCGCGGAAGCGACACAAAATCGGCCGGTTCGAAATGTAATAATTCGAACCTCGTATCATAAAAACAGGGATGCCGTCGTTCTTGGAGTTGAAGACACCGGTGAGGGAATGCCGCCCGAATTGATAAATAAGATATTTGAACCATTCTTTACCACACGTGGAGAAGGAAAAGGGATCGGTCTCGGACTTTCGGTCGTATACGGTATTGTCCAGACGCATCGCGGTGATATCGAAGTGCAAAGCACCCTTGGTGAAGGAACCTTATTTAAGGTATTATTTCCTGTAAAAGATGATGGAAACGATGTTGCACCTGGAAAAGGAACATAATAAGTTGATTGCATCAGGATAAAACGTGTGAAAACGATTTATCTTATTCCGATGGGAAACATTGCTGTTGATATTGCTCAATCTGTTGCGCTTTGTTTATGGCATACTTTCGGAGTTGAAGTTAAACAAAAAGAATTTATAGAAATCCCGGATGAGGCGTATGACCGTAAACGAATGCAATATAGTTCCATACACATACTGCGAATGCTTCATAAGTCAGCCCCGAAAGAAGCGTTTCGAATATTGGCCCTCATAGACAAAGACCTGTTTATTCCGGTATTGAGTTTTGTTTACGGGCACGCGCAGTTTGAGGGAAAAGTAGGTATTGTATCTTTGGCGCGTTTGCGGCAGGAATTTTACGGCTTTCCCGAAGACAGGGAATTGCTTACAACGCGCACACTTAAAGAAGTAGTACATGAAACCGGACATATGTTCGGTCTGACGCACTGTAACGATATTACCTGTGCGATGACTCTCTCGACAAATATACGATCGTTGGATAGAAAAGGCGTCGCATTATGTAAAAGTTGTACTTTATTACTTAAAGAAAATATGTTGGAGAAATATAAATGAAAAAGCACTGGGAAATACTTGTTGTTGACGATGATGAAATTGCCTGCGAATCCTTAGCTGCGTGGTTGCGTGAAGACGGGTATCCGACCGATATGGTATTCTCGGGACAGGAGGCCATTGATAAGGCAAATGAAAAGGAATACGCTCTTTATTTCGTGGATTTGAAAATGCCCGGGGGACTTGACGGTATTGAAACGATGATGAAAATCAGAAATATTTATCCCGACGCCTCTGTAATAATTATTACTGCTCATGCAACCGTTGATACTGCTATAACTGCCCTCAAAGAAGGTGCACAGGAATATATTGTTAAGCCATGCAATCCTGAAGAAATATCGTTGTTAGTAGATCGAATTATAAAAGTTAAGAATCTGCAGCGTCAGAATGTATTGCTCCGGAAAAAATTGACCCGTCAATATAGTTTTCAGGATATTATCAGTAAAAATTCCAAAATGCATGAGATCTTTCAACTGATTCGTGATATTGCAAGTTTAAAAAGTACTGTTCTGATTCAAGGTGAAAGCGGCACCGGAAAAGAGTTGGTTGCACGGGCTATTCACTATTCAGGAGATCGTGCAAAGAAACCGTTTATCAGTGTCTCGTGTGCGGCGCTTGCCGAAACTTTACTGGAATCGGAGTTATTCGGGTATGAAAAAGGAGCGTTTACGGGCGCCAACACACAGAAAAAAGGGAAATTCGAACTTGCAGATGGTGGTACTATTTTTCTGGATGAAATCGGGGATATATCTCCGAAACTGCAAATGGATCTGTTGCGTGTCATACAGGAGAAAAAATTCTACCGGGTCGGCGGATCCGAAGAATTGCGGGTGGATGTCCGCGTAATCGCCGCGACGAATAAGGATTTGATGAAAGCGGTTAGTGAAGGAAGGTTTCGCGAAGAATTATTTTACCGGCTTAACGTTATTAATATACAGATCCCGCCGCTGCGTGAAAGAAGGGAAGACATACCATTGCTTGTACGGCATTTCATCGAACAAATATCGCATGAACTCGGTAAGGAAGTCGATGATATTACCGAAAGTGCAATGCGCGGCCTGATAGACTATAACTGGCCGGGCAACGTACGTGAACTCGAAAATACAATTGAGCGGTCTATTGTTACCTGCAAAATGAGCGTATTGTCCGAAGAGGACTTTACCTTTTTAACTAAATCGCGTTCGCTATCCGATGACTGGATAGTACCAACCAATGAATCTCTTCAGAATGTCGAGAAAAAAGTGATCGAAGCGACGCTCCGCCGATTCGATGGAAATATAAAAGAGACGGCCTCGGTTCTCGGCATCGACAGATCGACGCTCTACGAGAAAATTAAAAGGTACAACATTCCCCGTTACAAAGGAGAGGGCGTGTCCTAATATTAATAACCGTAATTTACGGTTGTAAAAAAATCTCTCTGTATATCTTGCTCCAGTCGGTGTCCGGCTGTGAAGCGGATATATCCTCAATTAATTCGCCGCCGTCCGAATAACTAATACCGAGTTCTTTGTTCGGGAGCGCTGTTTGCAATCGTTCAATCTCTTTCATAAGCCAATTTCTGACTTCGCTTCCCTTTAAGAGATGTTTTGTGCTCTTGCCGTTTACCGTCGGTTTTATTTTCAGATACCACCCTTTACCGGGATCGCCGGTATCAATGACTTTGCCGGTTACCGGTATAAGAATTTGTATAGTAGAATCTCTTTTTTTCAATCTCAAAGCCGGTTCATTAACCGTGACTTCCGATCCTACTTTCGGAAATTCAATGCTATCCGGTTTTCCGATCAAACGCGTGCCGAAGTCATCCAGCCCAACGGTGAAAGTCCCGTCTGTTTCTTGCTTTACCCACGTATGCCCACGATGATAAAGGCGATCCGTAGGAACGTGCAGCCCGAATACTTCGCTCTCAGGCAGTTTTTCACGCCATCCATGAGCACGACGTGAGTTTTCAAGACGTTCTACGTTTTTGTGTATTACACAATCGGCACAGTTAAAATAGTTTTCACAAATTCTATCTCTTACGTAATAACCGAATTCGTGTCTGCACGTTCGGGCAGAAGGTGACAATTTGATGAAAGAATTATGCCAGATATTTCCCTCATCAACGTGATTCTGTTGTGGTTTCATAAAGATTCTCCTTTAAAGTTATTTGTCAAATTATGGTTCTAAAAACATTTCGCCATAGACGCCGTCCCAATCGGCATCAGGATGCGATGTCGGCAGATCATCGATTAAGATACCGCCGTCTGCAAGACTCGCTCCAACGCCGTCCATAGAGAGTGCAAATTGCAAACGCTCGAGCTCTTTCATAAACCAAGTTTTTATTTCTTTCCCGTTTTTGAGTAAATGGCTGGTATCGCCATTGCTGTCGTTTGGTTTGATTTTAAGGTACCACCCCTTTTCATCGTCTCCGGTTTCGATTACTTCTCCGTCAACAGGCGATAAAATACGGGTGTCGGCGTTTCCACGCTTCATTTTCCAGGCCGTTCCGTTTGCGTGCAAGTAACTGCCGATTTCCGGAAGGCTTATTTTCTCCGGTTTTCCGACGAGGCGTTTCCCGAAGTCGTCGAGACCGACAAGATAGTTCCCATCCTTATCTTGTTTGACCCAGGTATGTCCGCGGTGATACATTCGGTCGAGAGGAATATTCAACCCGAATATTTCAGTATTGCCGTCATCGCCGGCAGTTGCAAACACCTTTTCGGGTATGTCGTGTTGTACAAGTTGTTTATGAACCGCACACTCCCGGCAATCAAAGTGATTATTACAAGTGCGCTGTTTGAGTATTCCGCTGATAGCATGCCGGCATGTTTTTGTATGTGCGGGGAAATCTTCGAATGCCGCCTGCCACATAACTGTTTCGACTTTTTTTTCTCTAAATATCTCATATATCTTTTTAAACGCGATGATAATTGTCGTAACTATACCGATTGTTACTAATGCAAACCCGCCGGTGAAAATTAAATGGCCGAGCTCCCAGCGAAATTCATGAACCCATGGAAACATTTCATACCTCCGTTACTTCATATTAAGTTCCCGCTCTTGCGGAAAGAGCGGAAGATATCTGAATGAAAATGAATATACAATTACTCCGTATGCAATCACCATCAGGAAAATTGCAACTTCTTCCCACGTCGGAACATATGTGAGAAAATCGGCAAACGGCAGCGTGGGAAGTGACAGCGTTTGGATTGTGGTTACGAATCTATTCAATGCTACGCCGGCACAAGCAAGGACTGCACCGGTAATGAGCCAATGAGTTTTCTCACGTAGTTTCCTATTGATAAGTATTAGCCCCGGTATCAATCCCAGCACCACTATCTCCACCAGCAAAATCCAAATACCGAAAGGCGCATATCCATAATGATCGACCGCAGAAAATCCAACAGCAGGAGAAGTTATATTTAACCACACAAGCGAATCGATCGATTTAAACATTACATAAACGATAAGCAATATCCCTGAGATTTTCCCGAGACTCATCAACACATTTTTTGTCACCAGGCGCTTACCTGATATTTTTGAAACAATCCAGGTTGTGAGCAGGATAAAACTTGGTCCTGCGGCAATCGCCGAAAGCACAAAGAGGAAAAAAGTTGAAGGAAATACCAATACCGTTTCACGAAATGCAAACGGTTGACCGTTCAGAACGCCGAACATCCCGCCGAGCGATCCCTGGTGAAAGAATGATAATAATGCTCCAATCCCCGCAAGAACCGGCATGAATTTGTGTAATTTAAATTCAAAGACAAGAAACGATGGTATCTGCTTCAGCTTACGGTTTTTGAGCACAAGCGGTACGTACTCGACGGCAAGTACCGCGAGATACAATGATAGACAGAATGTTACTTCGGCGAGCATCGAGTGAGCGTTCGGTCTGTATAATGTAAACCATGCACGAAGCGGCTGCCCGACATCCACTACAAGCGCCGCTATCGCTCCGCTATAACATATGAAACCAATAACGACAGCACTGTTTATAACCGATTTAAATTCATTTCGTTTAAAGACATATAAAAGCAAGCCGGTAAAAAATGCGCCTGCGCCGAGTGCAATAATTGCCAGATCGAAGTAGATCCACAAACCGAACGCAAATCTATTATCCATGTTTGTGTGGTTCAACCCGTAACGAAAAACCAGGTACATTGCATATATACCGATGCCCAGCATAATGAACCAGGGAATCAGATACGTTATAAATCTTTTAAAATCCATTCGAGTGACGCCTCGAACAATTAACTTTTTATCCATGAACCTTCTCCTTTTTGTCACTATATACGTCGCGGTCGACGGCTCTTCGAACCCAGCTGCGCTTGGTCCTGTAATACACTTTCGGTTTTGTTCCGAGTTGGCCCAAGATGGTGAATGTATCCGGACCCCGTACTAATTCAGAGACCGTACTGTTCGGATCATTAAGGTTACCGAACGTTAGCGCACCCGTCGGGCAACATTCCTGACAAGCCGGTATATACTCATCTTCACGAAGTTCCCGCCTGCCTTCTGCTGCTGCTTTTGCCCGTGCTTGCTGCCAACGTCCGTGACAGAAATTACATTTTTCAACGACGCCGCGCATCCGGGGGGAAACATCCGGATTGAGCGTCTTTTCCATTCCTTCAGGCCATTTAGGATCCCACCAATTGAAGTAGCGGGCTTCATACGGGCAGGCAGCCATGCAATAACGGCATCCAAAGCATCGTTCGGGAATTTGTGCAACAATGCCGCTCATCGGATCCAATTCAACTGCGTTTTGAGGACACACGTATAAGCAGGGAGTATCGTCGCATTGTTGGCAAAACATCGGTACAAAGACTGCCTTACTGTCGGGAAATGATTTCCCGTTGCGTACCATATATAGTCTCATCCAGGTATTTCCGGTGCGGTTGCACATATCGGGGGTTGCCGGCTGTTGATTATTTTCCACAGCACAGGCAATAGAACACGAACCACATCCTTTACATTTATCGAGATCAACCACCATTCCGTACCGCGGGTGTTTTTTATTTTCTGACTTTATTTTTTTTCTTGTATCCATATTACATATGCCTTTTACTTCAATACATAAATTAAACGGTTTGTATACGAACCGGTGTAGCACGCCAGGTGCCGTTTTCCTGTAATGAACAGATAGAGAGTACATTGTCTTCGATCTTCACTTCTTCTATACCTGTAATGCTGTCCTGATCGGGACCGAGTGCAACATGAACCACATCGGGCATTATTGCATCGTTAATTTCAATGCGAACTGTAAGTTCACCCGAATCGGAAATAATCTTCGCCGGGAAGCCGTCGCGTAATCTATATGTCCGTGCAGTTGCCGGGTGTATGAGCGCACGGTTTGTTCCCTTTCTGAATTCAGTCTCCTGATATAATTTTGTAATGAGCGGCGTCACAGGCCCTGAATCGACTACTCCTCGCCAACCGAAAGGAACCAGAGTAAGAGGTTTTTCCTCATGTACGGATGTTGCTTCTTCTTCAATGTTTCGAATTGATTCGGACAATTTACTTTGACCTATGGAAATACCGAATAAAGTGTCTGCTTTTATTTCATTGTTATGATCCGGTTCATCTATCCAGTAGCCCCCGTTGTTGAGGTGACTCCAGAATTGTCGCTCCGTAAATATCCCGGTGCTTTCTATGAGTCTGCCGTTCTGTGGCGTGTAGACCCATCCGCAGTTTTTCTTGTAGATTTCACCGGCTCGTTCGTTAATCAATTCAGTGTAAGTTTTACGCGGCATATCTATTTTCAATTCCTGCGCAATATTTTTCAGGAGTTCTACCGGCTCGGTTGCTGCATCAGGGGGTGTAAGCAGAGGAGCGGAAACTGCAAAGGTTGCAGTACGTGCATCGAATGAAGGTGGAATGTCCTGATACGATTCAAGATGTGTCGGCGCCGGGATAACATAGTCGGCTTGTTTTGTTAAACCAACCAGATAGGGTGAAAGACTGATAACCAGTGATTCATCGGGGACAAGTTTTTTTTCGATTGCACGCCATGGAATTGCATAACCGGACTCCGCTTCGTCGATGATCAATACGCGGATTGAGTGATCCGGAATATCCGACAGAGTGGATTCTTTCGTAAGTTCGGTATCCTTGAATGATTCACCTATCGGAACAGGGCGACGTGGAACGATAAGATTATCCGGTCCGATATTGCCGAGTAGAAAATTAAGTCCCCATATTACTGTTTGTTCCTCGCGCGAAAACGGACCACCGGCCGGTTCTCTGCCGCATATTATAAGAGACGGGGATTCGAGCGCGATATCCCGTGCAACGGATTGAATAAGTTCTTCACGTATTCCCGTTATTTTTGCAACCCGTCCGGGTGTATAATCGTCGGTCAGATTTCTATATTTTGTAATCTCTGTATCATAATTTTTAAATTGTGGACGGATGTTTGTATGATCGATTAGATTATCGCGAAACAATACGTGAGCAATACCGAGAGCAAATATTGATTCGGTTCCGGGTTTGACGGGTATCCACCGATCAGCCACCGATGCGGTGTGGGAGAAGCGGGTTTCTACCTGTATAAGTTTTACTCGTTTATCGTTTGATGATAAATCTCCGTTTTTCATCGCGCCAAATATTCTTCCGGGCACGCCCCATCCTTCAAACAACGGCGCTCCGAAGCTTACGATTGTTTTCGCTTTCTCAATGTCAAAACCAACCGGACCGACGGAATCGCTTATTATTTCCCTGAATCCAATAAGAGAATCTGTACCGTCGGAACCGGTTGTAATATATGATCCATTCGGAATTCCGGCAAGAAATTTTCGATATGCATAGGAGATAGTTCGTTCCGGCCGGCTATCGAGTACTGCAACTATGTTGTTTGAACCGCTTGATGTTAATTTATTTAACTGTTTTCCAATAAGTGTAACAATCTCATCCGGTGTAACTTTATCCGTTTTTATTTTATATTTATCCTTTATAAGTTTCACAGGATAATGTAAGCGGGCAGGGTGGTACGGGAGATGATGTCCTCCTAATCCGACAGGGCATAATGCACCGCCATTTACCGGATGATCTTTAATTCCCCACAGACTTACAGGTTGTCCGGCGACGCAGCGTGCCCGGATGGCACATCCTGCCGGACAAATCGTACAGATACTGAACTTTGAATTAATTTTCCCATTGAGCGGCACGGGTATCCAGGACCAGTTTTGTGTCCATATAGAAAGATCATCGATTAGTTTCCAGGGAATAGGTGTAAATACCATACCCGCAATACCGCCGCCGGCAAGTTTGAGTATATCTCTTCGATTAAACTGCTTACTCATAGTAAAAACTTCTCCATATTCAATAGTGTTACTTGTGACATCCTATACATCCGATCGTTAAATCGGCATCTTCGTGGCAACGAATACAGTCGTTCATCTTCATACCGGTACCTGGGGGGTTATTAATACGGGAAATCGATGGCCCCCAGATATCGCGGCTATACCCGCTCAGGCGATTGCGCTGAAACGATCGCAGTATTTCGGTAGAACCATGATCACCATGACACGATTCACAGGACATTTCCGCCAGTTGGATATGTTGAACGTGCGGAAAGTAAACATTTTCCGGTTGCCGTGAGTAAACAAACCAAGGGACTTCGCGATCTTTTAATATATATTCTTCCACGAATATTCGCTCATCTTCGGTTTCCCCCAACACGGCTAAATGACACATACTGCAGTTTTCATTAGTCGGGATGCCGCTGAAACGTCCATCGCTTTTAACATAATGACAGTCATTACACGACATACCGGTAAGTTCAGTATGTATTACATGACTGAATTGAATCGGTTGTTCAAATGTTTGATACATGAGCGATGGGAATACAAACCAGCCGAACAGCAGCATTCCCAAAAAGCCCGCCAAAAAAAATGTTAAACCCTTATTATTCACAGTTGATACCTCCAACTAAACGTGTAGCGAAAAAAAAGCATGAAATAATTTATACAGTTCATCCCGGTTCAAATATGAAGCAAGGGAATCGATACTCACTCCGCCGTCTGCCATCAAAATTTTTCCTTCCAGCTTCGATTGAGATAATTCCGCGTGGACAAATTTTGTCAATCGTTCTGTTTCAAGCTTCATCCACTGCACCGCTTCTTTACCTTTGAACAGTTTAGTACCGGCATCCGGATTTTTCGGTCTCTGACATTCGAACAGCCAGCCTGCGCCATAAGGATCCGCAGTCAGCTTCTCCGGCGCTGCCCGAAGATAACTGTTTAATCCCGTAATGAGCAGTTGAATTGGAAAAACGACCTCTAAATCGACGCCATTCACCCGTAAAATGGCTGTCGGCTTCTCCACGCCTTTAGTGGTTATAAAACTAATTGCTTCAACCGGTCCAAGAACTTTTGATAAAAACGCATCAACTCCTATATGATACAAACCGTCTTCACTGACGTCCATCCACATATGATTAAAAGAATATTGTAACTTTTGAGGCAGCCGTATACCATCGATAAAATATTCTTTTATTGTACCATCATTGACTTTCTTTATAGATGCCGTCGGTCCTGTACTTCCCGTGGTATCGGGATTTTCTATCGAAAGATAATGTTCACAATAACGATGATTGGTATTGGTACACCGGGAAAACGGTGCCTCATTGTACGGGATGAACTTCGTAATAGCCGATAATGAACAATATTGAACAAATGATTCCTGTAAAAAAGGACATTGTTTATATTGCCCTTTTTCTTTGATTCGTTGTTGAGCAACCGGGCAGTTTGTCCAAGAGGGAGTCGAGCATTTTTCTACCTCGGCATCTTCCTGATCGCTCACTATAAACTTCTTGATAGGAGATACCTGGCAGAATTTAACCCTTGTTTCTTTAAGAAATGGACATTTCATTATCTTCTCTTTATATTAAAAAGCCGGTTAATTATCCGAATGCGCGCTCATTATCATCGTATAATTTTTCACCACCGTCGGTCATGGTAAGACCGAGTTCGGGTACTTCAAGCACGTGCGCATCATCTTGCTCCCTGGCTTTTACCTTTGAGGTTTGCTTGATTCGTATCGCTACATCTTTTACAATTGCATATGCAACAATACCAAGACAGATAAGAGTAGCTAATCCGAGCAGCACGTTGGTCAGGTCGACCCATATCGTCGATGCATTGCTAAGTTCTATCATTGTTATATTCCTTCTTATGTTTAAGTTTTTGCAAATCGTTATTTGCGACTATGCAATTTATTATTTAGCAACTAATGTGCCGGAATTATTTCACTTTTATAAGTAAGGTATTAACAATGAGTTATAGATGTGATGAGATAATGTTGTGGCAAGTGAGTATTTATTTCGTGTTGGAAATACCTGCACGCTTATCCCGATATCCAACACGGATATACATGTGAGAGGTTTGGAAAATACTACAGTATCACAATTCTCTACGGACTAATATCGGGTAAACCGAATCGTTCGGCAAGTTGTGAGATGTCTTCAAGACTTATATTTCCTGCGATATTAACAACGATCACTTGATCGTTCCGGTCGATCGAATAAATCGTCATTCCTGCGACCTCATCGCCGGCGGTTTTTAAATAGATATTGGCCGTTGTTTCGGGTTCCCGCATTCGATATACAATTTCCCATTGTTCATTGAGGAGCATGGTGTTAATTTCCGCGAGATATTGATCGATTTGGCTGCGTGATATGTCGGAGAGATCGAATGTATACGAGCGGATTTGTTTGAGTTTGTGCAAAACACGGGCGAAATCAGGGTTATCTTTTTCGGCATTATGTGCGACAAGTTCGAGCATAGATTCACCCACCTGGACTTCCATCGCGGTTTCAACTTCATTGAACAACGTGAGACCGTCAAGCGGGACAAAACCGGGTAGCTTGGTTACATCTTCTTGAGCATTAGTTGTCCCTGTTAAGAATATGGTAAGGAATAATAAACCTATATATTTCCTCATTGCTGTTGAATTCCTTTTATAAATAATTGATTTGTTGTTTCGACGCTTTGTCGTACCGGGGGTACTATCTGCGACATTATAATCTTGTCGAGTATGTCTCTTTGAGCATTATATACAACTGGTGCGATCATTGCGAATGTCATTTCAATTTCTTCCTGGGCTTTATGTATCTCAGCTTCGGTATACACCTGTTCCGGTTCGTGCATAACTATATTGAATAGCTTAACGGTGAGAAATATCATTAGGATTACAACAACAGCCGATCCCGGGAGAACGTATGCCGGTCGATAGAAAACAATATCCAGCATCCGGTCGAATAATTTGGAATTATCTTTGTTCCTGTAACCGATGCGATTTTCTACCCGCACTGTAACAGATGATGGACATTGCTGCTTTTTGATTTCGTTAAATCTTTCGGCAGTTTGTTTGTATTCTCTATAGAGCGAATTGCATTCCGTGCATTTTTTTGTATGCAAAAACACCTGTAGTCGATCGCCAATAGCGGCGTCTCGGTACGCGACGTCGATTATTTTTTCTTCGTCAAATGAACACTGTTTTGTATCCATACTAAGCTTGTTTATAATGCTGTAACAATTTTTGGAGGTTTTTCCTCGCTCTGAATATGTTTACTTTAACAGAGTTGATCGGGATATTCAGAATATCACTGATTTCCCGGTATTTCAACTCCTGGATTTCATACATGATGATAATTTGTTTTTGTAAGTCGGGTAGTTTATTTATTGCTTCTTCAAGTTCCTCGTTTATGATAACCTGCGCTGTCTCTGTTCCCGGATCTGGGGTTTTATCAGGATCTGATAATTCAAAATGTGCATCGTCTTGGTCATAGTTTTGCATATATTTATATTTTACCGAGCGTTTTCTTAAATAATCAATGCTCAGATTGTAGGTTGCTCGCATTATCCATGCTTTGATCGAAGACAACTTGATCTCGTGACCGTGTTCCCATATTTTGACCAATATTTCCTGTGTAATATCTTCAGCGTCCTGCCTGTTTTTCATCATCCAAAGTGCATAGTTGAATATCCGGTCTTTGTACCGATTTTCAAGATATTTAAACCGCAACCGGGAGCTCATTTCATGTATGTATTAATTTAACGAATAAGGATAATATAATGTTACAGCAATAAACTCGCTTTTATATCAATGATGTGCATATGGTAATGTAATAAAAAAAATTGTATATTAATAGTTAATAATTCATATTTTTTAAAATCCGAAAATTTCGCTATAGTATTGTTTTTATTACATTTCTGCAATGGAGATTGATTCAGTAATAGAGAATTTATCCGGAATTCTTAAGAGTAAGGTTGCTTTTTCCGCATCAAGTCGAGATGGGGGGGTGTTATCCTATCGATTTCCAATACAAATAGAAGATTTCGGAAATTTTGCGAAATTTTATGTGAATTCATACGAAACTGCGTTCTATATTCACAAACCTGATGAGAATATCCGATTTTTGGCTGTCGGGAAGGTATGGTCGGAACAGTCCGATAATGAGGACAGGTTTGAAAAATTAGGCCAGGCAATATCGGAAGTAAAACCGTTGCAGGTGCATCATTACAATGGCGCTTCAGCATACCCCATACCGCTTTTCGTCGGTAGTATGTCTTTTTATCCCTGTCATAGTGATCCGATATGGAAGGATTATTATCCATCAGACTGGTTCATCCCCGAATTTATTGTTGCAAAAACACCGGCTGGTTGCATTGTGTCATACCAGATCGACCTGCGTAAAAATGTTGAACTTACAAACTCCATATCAAAACTGGAAGAATTTATCTCTGGAATATCAGGACCGATTTCGTTGAACGGGTATGGTTGTACAAACGCAAAACGTGAAGAGATATCCGGTGAAGAAAAAGATTGGATGAACAAAGTGGCTGCGATTGTTGATGCAATCCGGAGAGGAGAGGTAAATAAGGTTGTGTTATCCCGTAAAATTACGATGCATAATATAGACGATCGAAGTATACTGAACAATCTTATTGCAGCCGGTAAGTCATACAATGAATGCTATACATTTGTGTTCAAATCGAACCGGTCGATATTTGTTGGAATTTCCCCCGAAAAACTTGCCGGCTTCAGTGGAGGACGGGTATATTGTCACGCTATTGCAGGTTCAATCGGAAGAGGGACATCACAGGAAGAAGACGACCGGTTGGCAAGCGAATTACTAAACAGCCATAAGAACCTCGAAGAGCATCAAATTGTTGTAAGCCATATAAAAAAAGTTCTTAACAGATATTGTTCTTCGGTAGAAATTGAAAAATTACCAATAGTAAAAAAATTATCGTATATTCAACATTTATATACCGGTGCATCCGGAGTGCTTCATTCCGGAACCTCGAAATTGCGTGTACTCGAGGAGCTGCATCCGACTCCTGCAGTCGGCGGTTATCCGTTGTCGGCCGCAATTAAAATGATACGGTCAATGGAACAATACGATCGTGGGTTATATACCGGTTTTCTCGGATGGTTCGATGCCGAAGGAAACGGCGATTTCTGCGTTGCATTGCGTTCTGCGTTGCTCGTCGATAATACGTTACATGGGTTTGCCGGCGGCGGCATCGTGGTTGATTCTAAACCAGAAGATGAATATCTGGAAACCGAAATCAAATTACATGCAATTACTTCATTGTTACATTCTTGAAAAAACAATTACAAATAAATAGAAACGTAATCTGGGCGGAAGCTTTTATCGATCAACTCGTCCGGGGTGGTGTACGATATGCATGCATTTCACCCGGTTCCAGAAGTACACCGCTTGCTCTTGCCTGTGCCGGAAAAAATGAGCTCCGGTCTTTTGTCCATATAGATGAGCGGTCGGGTGGTTTTTTTGCACTCGGGATCGCTAAAAATATACGCAAACCGGTTGTTTTAGTCTGTACATCAGGGACGGCTGCTGCTGAATTTTATCCGGCAATTATCGAGGCATATCAGCAGAATATTCCGTTGATTGTTTGCACGGCAGACCGTCCCCCCGAGATGATCGATTGCGGCGCTAACCAGACAATCAATCAAAATAATTTATATGCAAATCATATTCGATGGTTTTTTGATGCGGGATTACCCGAGCCGACTCCAGAACGCATGCGTCATATCAGGGTGATTGCACGGCGGTCGATTAAGGAATCCAACGGGCTTGTGAAGGGGCCGGTGCACATTAATTTCCCCTTCAGGAAACCATTCGAGCCAAAGAACTATACGGATATTATCGATGCAGTCGATCTTGAGCCGGCAATGAATGGAATAGCAGATGATATAGCACCGGCGGAGACATCCGTAATAACATCAACCGAATCGCTCAACGATTTAGTATCAATTGCCCGGATGTACGAGCGCGGCTTAATCATAGTAGGCCCCGGAGATTTTGATGAAGTATTTGCAAACCGAATTACCGAAATGGCTGCACATCTATCGTATCCTATTCTTGCCGACGGTGCATCGCAAATCAGGTTTGGCCGGCACGATAAGCGTATGCTGTTTACTCATTATGATGCATACTTAAAAGTTGGGCCGTTTATAGAAACGCATGCACCCGATGTCATCTTTCAATTCGGCGGCACTGTAAGCTCAAAGGGTCTTGAATTGTTTTTAAATGAACAAGATGCATTTAAAGTGCACATAAATCCTACCGGTAAGTGGCAGGATCCGTCAAATTATCTAAAAATGGTGGTGCAATCGGATCCGGGAAGTTTCTGTGCAATGATGAATGATCGTTTTCGAGAAGAAAAACTCGAGCGTTCAACAAATAAGTGGCTGACAGATTTTCTGAAAGCCGAGGAACGAGCTTCGACTCTTCGGATGAATATGATAGATTGCACTGAATCATTATTTGAAGGAAAGATATTGAGAGCAACGCTTGAAGTCATACCGGAAGGTTCACATGTTATGGTCTCGAACAGTATGCCTATACGCGACCTGGATTATTTTGTCTCTGTGATGGATAAGTTTATACGTATTCATACGAACCGTGGTGCGAGCGGCATCGACGGAATAAACTCAACCGCTTTAGGTATTGCCGCAACCACAAAATCTCCGGTCTATTTAATTACAGGCGATCTGGCATTCTATCACGATCTTAACGGATTAATTGCTTCACGAAAGTATGATATTCCGCTCACCATCATCCTGATTAATAACAACGGGGGCGGTATTTTTGAACTGTTGCCGATTTCGGGGTACAGAGATATTTTTAAAGATTATTTCTTGACTCCTCACAATCTGGACTTTGAATCGTTTGTTCGGGCTTACGGTGGAACTCATAAGATCATAACCTCCTGGGACGATTTCACGTCACGATTACAAAACATAAATTCGCAGCCGGGTTTGCATGTTTATGAAATTCGCACCGATGCCCGCGCATCGACGGATCTGCGAAAGAAATATTGGCAAAAAGTTGAAGAAGCAATGCATTGATGACAACGCCGCCTACAAAGATACCGATTGTTTTTATTCACGGATTTACCGGCAGCAGTGAGGATTGGCTTCCCATAGTAAATGAACTTGAAGGAATATGTGATCCGCTTACTATCGACCTTGTCGGGCACGGTAGCAACGAGCAGCCGGACCGGTTATCGGATTACACAATCGACGAACAAATTGACCGCATTAAGAAGTATGTCGATAATTCATTCCACAATAAATTTATGCTTGCCGGATATTCGATGGGTGGACGCATTGCATTACATTGGGCCTTGAAATACCCTGAACGATTGTATGGTTTGATTCTTGAAAGCACCACCGCCGGGATAGAAGATGAATCCGAAAGGCACCAGCGGATTGAGGGTGACGAGGAACTTGCACAATTCATTGAATCGAATAATATGGAAGTTTTTGTGGATAAGTGGATGAATTTGCCGTTATTTGCCACGCAAAGCAGGATGCCGGAAAAAATTCGAAATGAAATACGATCTCGAAAATTGAAGAACTCTAAGATCGGATTAACAAATACATTGCGGGCTGCGGGGACCGGTCGTATGCAGCCCGTTTGGAACCGGCTGGCGCAGCTATCAGTTCCGGTATTATTAATTACCGGTTCACTCGATTATAAATTTACGGAGATCAATAAACGGATGGCATCCGCGATTCCGAAATGTAAACATAAGATTATCAACGATGCCGGACATAACACACATCTTGAAAAACCAAAACAATATTGTCAAGTAGTGAAGGAATTTATTGCTTATGAAATGGAAAAAAGTAAAGGATTATTCTGACATAATCTATGAAAAATCCGACGGAATAGCTAAAGTAACAATCAACAGACCTGAGCGGCGAAATGCATTTCGACCGGAAACAGTGTTCCAAATGTATGCAGCTTTTAACGATGCACGTGAGGATGCAACAATAGGGGTAGTGTTGTTGACGGGGGCAGGTCCTGCGAAAGACGGTAAGTATGCGTTCTGTTCGGGAGGGGACCAATCAATTCGGGGAGACGATGGATATGTAGGCGGAGATGGAGTACCGCGATTGAACGTTCTCGATTTGCAGAAGCTTATTCGCAGCATCCCGAAACCGGTTATAGCGCTTGTTGCCGGGTATGCAATCGGCGGGGGGCATGTGCTTCACGTAGTTTGTGATCTTACAATTGCTGCGGAGAATGCTGTATTCGGTCAAACGGGACCGAAAGTCGGCAGCTTCGACGGGGGCTTCGGATCGAGCTATCTTGCCCGGATAGTGGGACAGAAAAAAGCGCGGGAGATATGGTTCCTGTGTCGTCAGTATAATGCACGGGAAGCGCTCGATATGGGGTTGGTAAATAAAGTTGTGCCGCTTGAACAGCTTGAAGATGAAGGAGTTCAGTGGGCGAAGGAGATACTCGATAAGAGCCCGCTTGCAATACGGTTGTTGAAATCCGCATTTAACGCAGAGCTTGACGGGCAGTCCGGTATACAGGAGTTAGCAGGAAATGCGACGTTGTTGTATTACATGAGCGAGGAAGCGCAGGAAGGACGCAACGCGTATAACGAAAAGCGTAAACCCGATTTTAGCAAGTTTCCGAAAAGACCATGAGGCGGTTGATATCGGTTAATCTCGGTTGCTATCGGTTACTAAAGGTTAATATCTGTTACTACCGGTTGCGTTGACGAGCAGCGCTGCCCGCAACCGATATTAAACGATAGAAACCGTTATTAACCGATATTAACCGTTATCAACTGTTATTAACCGTTATAAACTATTACATCTTTTTATTTTGTTTGTCAAGCGAAAAGTGATTATCTTTTAAAAATCATTACACCGGCGGTTTTCCTATAATTTTATGCAATCAACCAATCATCCAATCACTCTATCGTATTTCAAGATCTGGTATCTTGCCGCGAGGCCACGCACGCTCACAGCGGCCGTAATTCCGGTAATGATCGGCAGCGCACTTGCATTTCGTGACGGTTATTTCGATCCGCTTATAGCTTTTACCGCTCTGCTTTGCGCTTTTTTATTGCAAATCGGTTCAAACTACGCTAATGATCTTTTTGATTTTATGTCGGGTGCAGATTCGCATGAACGTAAAGGCCCTATGCGTGTCGTAGCAGCGGGTTTGGTAACGCCTGGCCAGATGAAAATTGCTCTCGTGATTGTATTCGGTCTTGCTTTCATTCTCGGATTATATCTTATCAACATAGGCGGTTGGCCGATTCTTGCTATCGGTATTGCCTCCATCATCGTCGCGATTGCATATACGGGGGGACCGTATCCGCTGGGATATTACGGATGGGGCGATTTAATGGTTTTTCTTTTTTTCGGATTTATCGGTACGATGGGCACGTACTACGTACATACATTGCAAATCTCTTTTACCGCTTTTCTCGTATCTATACCCGTCGGTGCATTAATCACCAACATATTGATTATTAACAATTACCGAGATATGGATACCGATGCAAAAGCCGGTAAGAGAACAACGGCAGTGATTTTCGGCAGGAAATTTGCAAGGACGGAATTTACAATTTTTCTGTTTCTCGCATATGGTATTCCGTTGATCGTATGGTTGTTTTTCGACTTGACTGCGTGGATAATGCTTACGTTTTTTTCTTTTCCGCTGGGATTACGTGTGCTTGCGATGATGAATACGCTGCATGGACGCGAGCTCAATCTTGCGCTTGAACAAACCGCTAAGCTTGTCGCAATTTACGGCATCCTGTTTGCTATCGGTATTTCGGTATGAAAAAATCCATTTATGGAAATCCATGGCTTCGTACACAAGCAGATGTGAATCCGGATGCGCCGGCAATCGTATCGCAACATAATCGGTTTACCTACCGCAAATTATATGAACAGGCGCAGCAACAGGCCGCATTGTTATCTGAAAAAGGGATCGGTGAGGGAACGCATGTTGCGATCGTTTCGGAGAATTCGGAACAATATATCGTTTTTATTCATGCATTACTGCTGTTGCGGGCGGTGATCGTTCCGGTTAACACCCGATTGAACGAACAGGATATATCGCAGCAGATTGCCTTTGCAGATTGTTCGTTTGTGATCGAAAATAATAAAATAAAATCTTCTGGCAATAAACGAACAAGTTTAAATATTGATACACTCCTTCTTATGTTTACATCGGGTTCAACGGGAGAACCGAAATGTGTGGAGCTTACCTATAAAAATATTCTTTACAATGCTATCGGAACAAGACTCCGCCTGCAAATCAATCAAACCGATACCTGGCTTTTGTCACTACCGTTGTATCACATCGGCGGTATTTCGATCGTATTTCGTTCCGTCATTTATGGTATTCCCGTTTTAGTTCCATCGGATTCGGGAGCCGAAGGAATCATTCAGGGCATTGCCGATTATAATCCATCAATCGTATCTCTTGTCCCTACGGTACTGTACCGTATTCTCCGGCTCGGTATAAATCCTAATCCTGCTCATAAAACAATATTACTGGGAGGCGGTCCGATTTCGGATGATCTGCTCGGGCGATGCTATACAAGAGGTTGGAAAATTGTTGCAACATACGGTATGACAGAAACAAGTTCTCAAATCGCGACGCGAAATCCCGCAGACACACAGCATACCGGCTCTGCCGGTCAGCCGCTGCCGTTCAACCGCGTCCGGATTGTAGATGATTCGGGAAATGAAGTGCCGCGCGCAACAGAAGGGGAGATTACCGTGCAATCACCTTCACTTATGAAAAGTTACTATAAGCGCGACAATTTGACAGCGCGTGTCATTCAAGATGCATGGTTCTTTACCGGTGACTACGGATATCTATCAGATGATAATTATCTCTATGTTGTATCGCGACGGAGCGATTTGATCGTAAGCGGCGGCGAAAATGTAAATCCGGTTGAAGTTGAGAATGCTCTCCGGCAGTATCCCGGTATCTATGCTGCCTGTGTATTTCCGTATGCCGATGATGAGTGGGGAGAGGTAGTTGCCGCTGCGATTGTTAGCGACAGTGACAATATTACCGACAAAGAAATTAAGAGATTCCTGGCAGATAAGCTTGCTTCGTTTAAAATACCAAAAAAAATATTTTCCGTAAAAAACATTCCCTTTACTGAACACAGTAAAAGTAACCGGCGATTAATCGGTGAACAAATCATAAGTCAAAACCGTTAAAATTATACTTGTTATTAACAGTATTTTTTATTACAATAATATCAAATATCACGTTCAAAATTCAGATATTACTTCTTGCAGATTGTGGAGTTCGACGTGCTTATTAATTATTTCATCCCTTTTCATCGTGTGATATCCCTTAACATTTACCGGAGTATATTGTAATGGAAACGACCCTCTACTGGCCGTTTCTTGTCTATGTTGGTGCGGCTATCGGCGTCATAGGTGGAATGTTGGGGGTGTCCTATGTACTCGGACAACGGCACATGGAGCGCGAAACGGGTGAACCGTTTGAATCGGGTATATTGCAAACAGGTTCTGCACGGTTGCGGCTTTCGATACAATTTTACCTTGTCGGTATGTTGTTCGTCATATTCGACCTTGAAGTTGTTTTCATATTTGCCTGGGCAATTGCCATACGCGAAGTGGGATGGGAGGGTTATATCGGCGTGATTATTTTTATTGCGATACTTGTCGTGGGGTTGGTGTATGAATATAAAACAGGAGCACTTGATTTCGGAAGGAAAAAACTTCAAACAATTCGAGAGAAAAATTATGAAAACAATTCGGCAAATTCTTGATAAGAAAGGGCGGGGTGCGTTTACCGTAACATCGGATTCCTCCGTTTTCGATGCCCTGAAGCTTATGGCTGAGAAGAACATTGGAGCCGTAATCGTTGCTGACTATGATAATGTGGTGGGAATTATGTCTGAACGGGATTATGCACGGAAGGTGATTCTCCATGGAAAAGCATCGAAAGATACACCCGTAAAAGAAATTATGACCGAAAAAGTTTTATACGTAACACCGGAAAACACAACCGATGAATGCATGGCTTTAATGGCAGATAAGCGAATCAGGCATCTGCCCGTTCTGGAGACGGGAAAACTGATCGGCGTTATCTCGATTAGCGATATCGTGAATGCCATAATCGAAGAGGATAAATATATTATCGAGCAACTTGAGAATTATATAACGGGAGGACGGTAAATAAATGGCACGTTGGTGGCTTACAAAACCGGGTACGAAAAACTTTGCAGAAGATACCGGAAGCAACTTCGAACAGCAGGTGGGTAAAGTGATGATACTTTCTCGCTTACAGGATCTTATTGCGTGGGGGCGAAAGAATTCTCTTTGGCCGTTTAACTTTGGCCTTTCGTGCTGTTACGTGGAGATGGCGACAAGTATTACGAGTAAATACGATATTGCACGGTTCGGAGCGGAGGTAATTCGCGGTACGCCGCGGGAAGCTGATGTGATGGTTATTGCAGGTACGGTTTTCATAAAGATGGCGCCGGTGATAAAACGCCTGTATCAACAGATGATGGAACCGCGGTGGGTCATATCAATGGGATCGTGTGCGAACTCCGGCGGGATGTACGATATTTACAGTGTAGTCCAGGGTGTTGATAAATTTCTGCCGGTCGATGTGTACGTACCGGGCTGTCCGCCTCGTCCCGATGCATTTCTCGAAGGAGTGACGCTCCTGCACAAAGCAGTTGGTAAAGAAAAGCGTCCGTTGAGCTGGGTCATCGGTCCCGACGGCGTTGAAAAACCCGGCCGTGACAGTCAGCGTGATTTGAAACAAGATGAGCGGCGTAAGATGACTTTCTTGCGTCCACCTTCGGAAGTTTGATAGCCACCAAGACACCAGGTCACTAAGTCTTTATGTCATGGTGTCTTAATGGCAACAAAACTTTTTACTATACAAAAATGAATAACTCACAAACAATAATCCAGGACCTGAAAAATAAATTCGGCGAGACGAAGGTGCTCGAACAGAAGACAAAAGATGAGTTTCCGACAATCTGGGTGCCGGTAACCGAATTCAAAGAAGTTCTGCGATACTTAAAAAATACCGTCGATAAGCCGTACAAAATGTTATATGACCTGACGGCAATTGACGAACGCGTGCGCTATTTTAAGGACGGCTTCCCACCGGCGGATTATACGGTTGTGTATCATTTGCTCTCTTTTGATCGAAACGATGATATCAGAATAAAAGTACCGCTTAGAGGTGATTCTCCTTCGTTGCCGACTATAGTGGATGTCTATCCGGTCGCAAACTGGTACGAACGCGAAGTATGGGATATGTACGGAATCCATTTCGACGGTCATCCGAATCTCCGGCGAATTCTGATGCCGCCGACCTGGAAAGGGCATCCTTTACGGAAAGATCATCCCGCCCGCGCTACCGAGATAGGACGGTTCGAACTTCCCGACGATAAACAAGAACATGAACAACGGGCGTTACAATTCAAACCCGAAGAGTGGGGGTTACAGCGGGAGAGTGAAGATTCGGATTTTATGTTTCTTAACGTCGGGCCGCAGCATCCCGGAACGCATGGCGTGTTGCGTGTAATTTTGCAATTAAACGGTGAAGAGATTATCGATGCCATACCCGATATCGGGTATCATCATCGAGGCGCGGAAAAGATGGCAGAACGGCAGTCGTGGCATACGTTTATTCCGTATACCGACCGGATCGATTATCTCGGCGGCGTAATGAACAATCTCGCTTACGTGCTCGCTGTCGAAAAACTCGCGGGTATCAAAGTGCCCGACAGGGTGAAAGTTATACGGGTTATGCTGTGCGAGTTGTTCAGGATATCGAGTCATCTCGTGTGGTACGGAACATTTGCGCAGGATGTGGGGCAGATGTCGCCCGTGTTTTATATGTTCAACGATCGCGAACGTATTCTTGCTGTTATCGAGGCGGTGTGCGGCGATCGTATGCATCCGAACTGGTTCCGGATCGGCGGACTTGCCGCAGATCTTCCGCAAGGATGGGAAAAGCTTGTGAAGGATGTTCTCGATACGATCAACAAGCATATAAATGAATATCAGAAGCTTGTAATGCATAACCGGATCCTGAAAGCACGCACGGTCGATATCGGTGCTATTACGCTCGATGAAGCGATCGAGTGGGGAGTGACGGGACCGATGCTGCGTGCGTGCGGCCTGGAATGGGATTTCAGAAAGAAGCGTCCATACTCGGGATACGATCAGTTCAATTTCGAAATTCCGACAGCTACAAAGGGAGACTGCTATGACAGGGCAATAGTACGTATCGAGGAGATACGACAGAGTCTGCGTATCATAGAACAATGTATGAATAATATGCCAGAGGGTTCGTACAAATCGGATCATCCGTTGACGACCCCTCCCCGAAAAGAAGGAACGATGCGCGATATCGAAACGCTGATCACGCACTTTTTAAGCGTTAGCTGGGGACCGGTGATGCCTGCCGGTGAAGCGTTTTTCGGTATCGAAGCGACGAAAGGGAATAACGGCTATTATCTGATAAGCGATAAAAATACGCTATCATACCGCACAAGAATCAGAACGCCGTCGTTTCCGCATATGCAGATTATCCCGTTGATGAGCAATGGAACCACGGTCGCGGATTTGCTTGCGATTCTCGGAAGTATAGATTTCGTTTTAGCTGATGTGGATAGATGATTGTGAGTTTGTGATGTGTTACTATCGGTTGAAAAAAGTTAAAATCGGTTAATAGAAGTTGCCGGACGAGTCAGCAACCAATTTTAACCATTATTAACAAATATTAACCGATGTTAACTGTTAATTATAGAATAGAATTGTATATGTCAATGTTATAACAATGCTTTCAGAAAAAGAAAAAAAAGAAATACAACACGAATTCGAACACTACGAAACCAAACAAGCGGCGTGTATCGAGGCATTAAAGATCGTCCAGAAATACCGCGGGTGGATCTCGAACGATGCGGTGAAAGATATTGCCGCGTTTTTGGAAATGTCGCCGGATGAAGTGGACAGCGTTGCATCGTTCTATAATCTTATCTTCCGTCATCCGGTAGGCAAGAACGTAATCCTTTTATGCGATAGTGTAAGTTGCTGGGTGATGGGCTCGACATCGATCGGTGAACATATAAAACAAAAACTAAACATCGATTACGGTGAAACGACTGAGGATAAACGATTCACCTTGCTTCCGATCGCATGTCTCGGAACATGCGATCACGCACCGGCGATAATGATAAACCGCGACACGTTTCGCGATCTGACACCGGAGAAGATAGATCGAATCATAGATAGATATAAATAGTTTCGGGTAACACGAAACAACGATGACAAAACCCCTGACACAAAATATCGACATAAAACGCGGACCGCTTGATCTCAAGAAATATGAAAAAGCAGGAGGGTACCGTGCGTTGAGGAAAGCATTGAAGGAGATGAAACCGGGAGATGTCACCAAAGTGGTAAAAGATTCCGGTTTGCGCGGCAGAGGCGGTGCGGGATTTCCGGCGGGTGTGAAATGGGGATTCGTTCCGATGGGAGACGACGCTCCGCATCCAAAGTACCTCATCTGCAATGCCGATGAAATGGAACCCGGTACATACAAAGACCGGCTGCTGATGGAACAGGACCCGCATCTGCTTGTCGAAGCGATGATCGTGTCGGGATATGCGATACAGGCGGATATCGGGTATATTTTTCTCCGGGCCGAATACGTGGATTTGGAGAAAGCATTGCGCAGGGCAATTGCCGAAGCGTACGAGAAAAAATATCTCGGCGAGAATATTCTCGGAACAAACTGGAGTTACAACTTATATATACACACAAGCGCAGGTCGTTATATATGCGGCGAGGAAACCGCATTGTTAAACGCACTCGAAGGTAAGCGTGCTATTCCACGTGCTAAGCCGCCCTTCCCGCCCGTTGTGGGATTGTTCGGGAAACCGACCATTGTGAATAATGTCGAAACGCTGTGTAATGTACCCCATATTGTCAATAACGGCGCGGTATGGTTCAAAGATTTAAGTAAAACCGATGATGCCGGTACAAAGCTATACGGTGTCAGCGGGAAAGTGAAAAAGCCCGGATTGTGGGAGCTTCCTATGGGTACCACGATGCGCGAAATTGTCGAAGAACACGCCGGTGGAATACAGGATGGCGTTAGGTTTCGCGGTGTGATTCCCGGCGGTGCATCGACTGATTTCCTCGTTGAAGAACATCTTGATTTGCCGATGGATTTCACCGAAGTACAGAAAGCCGGAAGCCGTCTCGGAACGGGAACGATGATTATGCTCGACGATAAAACGTGTCCGGTAGGGATGGTGCATAGTCTCGAAAAATTCTTTGCGCGTGAATCGTGCGGTTTCTGTACGCCGTGCCGCGATGGTTTGCCGTGGGTTGAAAAAATATTATGGGCGCTTGAAGAGGGGGAGGGTCGCGAAGATGATATCGCGACGCTCGAGATGCACAGCAAGTTTCTCGGTCCGGGACTAACGTTCTGCGCTCTTGCACCGGGAGCAGTTGAACCGCTGCAAAGTGCTATCAAATATTTCAGAGATGATTTTCAACGACATATTAAAGAAAAAAGATGTCCGTGGAGATAAATGAATGGCGACAATTTACGTAGACGGAAAAAGATACGACGTAAATCCGAACAACAACCTGCTTCATGAATGCCTGCAGAAAGGTATCGATATACCGTACTTCTGCTGGCATCCCGCAATGGGATCCGTCGGCTCGTGTCGCCAGTGTGCGGTCAAGCAGTATAAAAACGAAGACGATGTAAAAGGTATGATCGTCATGTCGTGCATGGTGCCTGCCGCCGACGGGACAAGAATTTCGGTCGATGATGAAGAAACGGTTGAGTTTCGTAAAAGCATTATCGAATGGCTGATGACCAATCATCCCCATGATTGTCCCATTTGCGATGAAGGCGGAGAATGCCATCTTCAGGATATGACCGTGATGACGGGACATGCATATCGGAGATTTCGATTCAAAAAACGAACCTATGTGAATCAGTATCTCGGACCGCTTATTAATCACGAGATGAACCGGTGTATTCAGTGTTACCGTTGTGTACGGTTTTATAAGGATTATGCCCACGGAGATGACTTCGATGTATTCGGCGCGCACAACCATGTCTATTTTGGCCGGCACGAAGACGGAGTACTGCAGAATGAATTCAGTGGTAATCTTGTCGAGGTTTGTCCCACCGGGGTATTTACCGATAAATCTTTAAAGCAGCACTTTACCCGCAAGTGGGATATGACTACTGCGCCATCGATATGTACGCATTGCGGAGTCGGATGTAACACGATCGGCGCCGAACGGTACGGCGGTATTCGGCGAATCCTGAACCGGTATAATGGAGAAGTCAACGGATATTTCCTCTGTGACCGCGGCCGCTACGGATACGACTATGTAAACAGCGAAGACCGGATACGTACTCCTATGTTGAGAAATGCAAGCGGGGAACTTGAATCTTCATCGAAAGAATCAGTGCTTGCGCACTTGAAGAAAGTACTTTCAAGCAAGAAAAATATAATCGGCATCGGCTCACCGAGAACGTCGGTCGAATCGAACTTCGCTTTGAAAAAGTTTGTCGGCGCCGACAGATTTTATACCGGATTATCGGATACGGAATCGAAGTTACTCGAGCAGATAATCAAGATATTAAAAAACGGTCCTGTTCGCTCGCCGTCCTTAAAGGATATCAGAGAATCGGATGCGGTGTTCGTCATCGGAGAAGATGTTACCAACACGGCGCCGATGATGGCGCTTGCGTTGCGGCAATCCGTAAGGCAGCAGCCGTTAAAGCTTGTCGATATGCTTAAGATCCCTCGCTGGCATGAATATGCAGTACAGGATGCACTTCAGAACCGTAAGGGACCGTTTTTCACCGCGAACGTTGCCGCAACAAAACTCGATAATATCGCAACACGAACGTATCATGCCGAACCGGATGATATTGCACGGCTGGCATTTGCCGTTGCCAATATATTGAATAATGATGCACCGGCAGTAAAAAAACTGAGTAAAGAAGTAAAACAACTTGCCGGGGTAATTGCAGAAGCATTAAAGAGTGCCGAACGTCCGTTGATCGTATCCGGAATTACTCTCGGAAGCGAAGTCGTCGTCCATGCAGCGGCAAACGTTGCTGCCGCATTGGTGAAGCAGGAGCGACGAACAAACTTAAGCTATATCGTTCCCGAAGCGAACACAATGGGAGCCGGTTTGCTCGGCGGCGGAAGTGTCGGCGATGCGATGCGGACTGTTAAGGATAAAAAGGCAGATACGGTAATCATATTTGAGAATGATATATATCGTCGTGCCAACGAAGAGAGCATCAATGCGTTTTTAAAACAATTTAAAAATGTGATAGTTGTCGATCATTTACGAAACGGCACTACGGAAAAAGCTACTGCGGTTTTACCGGCAGGGACGTTCGGTGAAACGGACGGCACGTTCATCAATTACGAAGGGAGGGTGCAGCGATACTTTCAGGTGTATCATCCGAAAGACGAAGTAAAGGAAAGCTGGCGATGGCTCCGGGAAGCAACGATAGCTGCCGGTCATAACGATTTTAAAGAGTGGCAAAATCTCGATGCAGTTGTGGGAGCAATTAATCGAGAGGTAGCGACATTACGGAACATTAATAAAGCCGCACCGTCGTCGAGATTCCGAATTGCGGGAATGAAAATGTCGCGTGCATCGGCGCGGTATAGCGGACGAACGGCGATTCACGCACACGAAAGCGTAAACGAACCGAAACCTCCCGAAGATCCGGATGCGCCGTTCACATTTACAATGGAAGGTTTTTCGGGATTCAAGCCGCCGGCATTGGTGAATTTGCTTTGGGCGCCGCGGTGGAATTCTGTCCAGGCATTGACACGGTTTCAGGAAGAGATAGGCGGGCCGATGAGAGATGGTGATCCGGGTGTACGTTTAATCGAACCAGCATCCCGGATTTCATTCACCTATTTCGACGACATACCCGCTGCGTTTGAGAAACGTGACGGTGAATTCTATACGGTCCCGGTATACCATATTTTCGGCAGCGATGAGTTAAGCATCCGTGCGCCGTGGATTAGAGAACTTTCCGCTAAAGCTTATATACTTTTAAACAAAGACGATGCCGGCGAAAAAAAGTTAACTGAAGACTATGAAGTCGGCGTACAATTTGCAAGCGGAACATTTAAGCTGCCGGTAAAAATAAGCGACACGATCCCCCCCGGTGTTGCGGGCATACCTGCGAGGTTGCCGGGTGTTGAAAGTGTATCGCTTCCGGGTTGGGTGAGGATTTTAATATGAGCGAAACAGTACAACATCTTTTGATCGTATTCGGAATACTCTTCGGATTGCTGACGCTTGCAGCCGGATTGATTTGGATCGAGCGGCGGCTGCTTGCCGTCTGGCAGGATCGGTACGGGCCGAACCGGGTCGGACCGCTCGGTATTTTTATTGTGCTTGCCGATATGATAAAAATCTTTTTCAAAGAAGACTGGATTCCGCCGTTTGCCGATAAAAAGATATTCGTCATAGCACCCACAATCATCATGTTTGTTGTATTGATGTCCTGGGCGGTTGTTCCGGTATCTCCGGGTATCGTTGTGTTCGATGTCAATGTGGGAATTCTGTTCTTTCTCGCAATGTCTTCAATGGGTGTGTACAGCACCGTGCTTGCGGGATGGGCATCGAATAACAAGTATTCTTTGCTGGGCGGTATGCGTATGTCGGCGCAGATGTTCAGCTATGAAGTTTTTATGGGACTCTCACTAATGGGTGTGGTTATAATGGCAGGTTCCTTCAATCTGACCGATATCGTCAATGCACAGGAGAATATGTGGTTTGTTATACCACAGTTTCTTGGTTTCATCATATTTTTCATTGCCGGACTGGCGGAATCGCACCGGCTTCCGTTCGATATGCCCGAAGCGGAGAGTGAGTTAATCGCGGGATTTCATTCGGAATACTCGGGAATGAAGTTCGGGATGTTCTTTGTGGGTGAATATGTGGGAGTAACACTGATTTCGGCATTTATCGTTACATTGTTTTTTGGCGGATGGCATGGTCCGGTTCTGCCGCCGTTTGTATGGTTCTTTTTGAAAATGATGTTTTTCATCTGTCTGTTTGTATTGCTCCGGGCTGCATTACCGCGTCCGAGATACGATCAATTGTTATCGTACGGTTGGAAGGTATTGCTGCCGCTTTCGCTTTTAAATCTTGTTGTAACGGGTGGTATTGTGCTGGCACTTGAATGATGCAATGGAGGAGGAATTATGATTAGTATACTGAAAAGTCTGTGGTACGTGTTCATACATCTGTTCAGAAAACGTGTCACGGTTCAGTATCCCGAAGAAAAAAATTATCTGCCGCCGAGATGGCGCGGACG
>PWTU01000588.1 GCA_003562775.1 Ignavibacteriales bacterium | reverse complement strand
CTTCTTCGGATTCAGGTGAATCGAAGTTGGTGAGGTCGACCTTTAGCAGACGGAATTTCTGCATCTCATTAATTACACGCTCATTGGTAAACGTCATCCGGTCGAGTTCCAGACACGGTATGCACCAATCGGCGGAGAAATACAACACGACCGCCTGGTTATTTGCAAGCGATTCCGTAACACGATCCTGAGAATACGCTTCCCATTCCAGGCTCGGCTTCAATCCGGCAACGTAAAACATTACGCCGCCAACAATCGCGGCAGCACCGACAACACGTTTGATCCACGGGAAATATGCTCCTTTAGCGGTCGAACGCTCGATAAACCCAAGGTAGATGCCGCCGGCAACAAGCGTTAACGGAATAAGGTAATAGATCATCCCGGGATTAAATGCAAGCGAGATATAAAAGAATCCAACGCCAATTAAAATGATGCCGAGCACCTTCTTAACCCATTCCATCCACGATCCGGACTTGGGCAGCTTACTGAGCAAGCCGGAGAACGTTCCCAGAATAAGATACGGTAACCCCAATCCGAGACTCAGAACGAAAAACGCAAGGAACCCGAACAAAATGTCGCCCCGTGCTCCGACGAACGCAAGCAATGCAATAATCGGCGGTCCAATGCACGGCGCCGCAAAAATACCAACGACGAGACCGGAAATGTATATACCGAGTATGCCGGCTTTCTGTTGTCCGCCGAGTTTGCTTGTCAGCCAGTACGGCATCTGAATCTCATACAATCCAAACAAACTCAATGAGAGCAGAAAGAACAGTACACCGATACCGAGCAGCACCCACGTCGATTGTAACGCCGCACCGAACAATCCTCCGCTCAAAGCCGCCATCACTCCGAGTACGCTGTACATTGTCGCAATGCCGAGCACATAGATGAGCGCTTTTAAGAATACACGCATCGTATTTGTATCGGTCTGAGCGCCGAACACCGATACCGTAACGGTCAGCATCGGGTATACGCAGGGAGTTAAATTCAACGCTAATCCTATCAGGAAAATTACGCCGAAAGCAATAAGTAAATTACCCTCATCGAATAATGCGGCAAACTCCTCTATATCACCGGTTACTTCTTCCGGCACATCGGATTCAATCGCACCGAGCGCATCATCGGTAAATATATCGCGGTTAATTTGATTTGCCGGCTGATCCATACCGGCTACCGGCAGCGTGATTACTACTTTCTTGTTGGACGGCGCGAGACATACCTCATCGTCGCATGCCTGTACGCGAAGCGTTCCTTCAAATACATAGTCGCCCGGTTCGAGATCGCGTGATACTCTCAGATGCAGATATATATAGCTGACGCCTTCATAGACGTCGAGCTCATCGTCGGCAAATGCAAACCGATAGCTCACCGGTTCAGGATAGCTGACACCGAGGACATCGATCTCTTCCATCCCTTTTAAATTTAACTCGGTACCGATCAGGTAATCGTATGTCGGGATATGGGCATTGATATGCCATTTGTCTTCGATATCCATTTTCACGGCGGCATAGAACTCCGCCCCCGGGTGGATATAATCGACCGACAGATAGGTTTCTATCGTAAGTTTATCCGCGCTTGACGCTCCGCCAAAGTCAAATTGGGCGGGGACCGACGTAGAAAAGACTAAAACCGCTACTACGGCTAATATACTTAAAAATCCGGTTCTCATTATCAACCTCTGTATTCTCATTTGGAATTATGATATAGCAACTATTTTTACAAACATCTGATTATAATAAAACATTCCAGTGATTGAAATACTGTCATTATAATGACAAAATAACGTGGACGCCATTTCCCACCGCACAACTCACGGCGCAAATGGTGTCCACGCGCCCTCTGTAAATGTTCAACTACTATGCTCTATACCCCATGCACTATGCTCCAGCGCTATGCCTCCACCTCAACCCCCGCCGCCTCGGTCATCACATCGAACAATTCGGTATTTTTCGTAAACGCACCGATAGCTTCACTGCCCGGACCAAACGCCGCAAGCTCGACATAATCCGCAGTATGCGCCGTCCCGATCCAGTTGACCGAAGTATAGTTCGCTATAATTTGTCCCAATACTGGTCCCGGACGGCTCATCATCGAATACACCGCCTCATACATACCTCTGAAAGAATCCTGCAGCGTCACCGCTTCTTTACCCGTGATTTGAATACCGGTTGCCTCTTCAACCCGTTCACGTATTTCCGAGGTATTGCTATCAGCATTCAGTCCGCGCAGTATCCAGTTGTTGGTATGTTTAAAGTTTTGAATGCGATCGAAGTTTGTATTCGAATCCCGGTATCCGGGACCCTGGCCGTTCAGTCCCGGGTTAGCATTCCCATGATCCGTAGTGATTATCACAAGCGTATCCGGATGTTCGTTCGCGAACTCTACTGCAACGCCGACAGCATCGTCGAACGCGATTTGATCGTATATCAATCCGCCGACATCGTTGCCGTGCGCCGCATGATCGATACGTCCGCCTTCTACCTGCATAATAAAGCCGTTTCTATTTTTTGACAAGCGGTTCAACGCTATTTGCGTCATCTCTGCGAGTGTCGGTATGTTTTCACGGTATTCGCCGGTATTGATATGATCGAGTGTATATGGTACATGACCGTCATAAAATATACCGAGTAGTTGCTTATCGTCGCCCGGGACATTAAAAAGATCCTGCTTTTTTCTCACCACGTGGTAACCGGCATGTTTATAGTCTGCATAAAGATCGTGTCCGTCGGAGCGGTGTTCTTTATTATAAAACATATTTCCGCCGCCTAACAAAACATCGTATCTTCTATCGAGATACTGTTTGGCAATTGTCTCCTGAGCGCCGCGGTTCGGTACGTTCGCCCCAAACCCCGCCGGTGTTGCGTGAGTGATTGTTGTTGTTGTAACCAGTCCGGTGCTTTTACCGGCATCCCGGAATAGTTTGAGTATAGGGGTATATTCCTCATCGTTTGGTCCCCAGTTTACTCCCCCGTTATTTATCCGGTAACCACATCCCCACGATGAAGAGGCAGCAGACGAATCGGTCACCACCGAATCGAGCGACGCCATATCCATCAAGCCGCGTTTGATACCCTGACGGTCATAGAGCTTCATCCAGTGAGATGATCTGCCGTCACGCCGGCGCAGCATTATATCTGCTAATGCAAGCGTTCCGGAACTCATACCATCGCTGACGAGAAAAATGACGTTCCGGGCTTCTCCTTCAGCTTTTTTTGTAATAGTTGCAGCCCGGATGGCATCCGTTGTCCAGATTCCCGAACCGAGAAATACCGCCGAAGCCGCGCCTGTCCGTAAAAATGTCCGGCGTGCAATATCTGTTTTTTTATTTTGTAATGACATAGATCTCCTTCTCATTATTAAGATTGTATAAAATACAATTGTATAAAATACGGCATATTGCTATTTTACGCAAACATAATTACTTTTAATCTGTAGAAATAATCCAATTATAATATTGAAAAGGACTCGCCAATGAACTGGTTTACGATCTCATTAATCATCGGTATCATTTTTGTCATTATCGGAATTGTAACACTGGTAATGGGGGAATCTGTGGGAGCAATCGTAGCGTTGGCAATCGGGGCAGGATTCCTTGCGCTTGACTTCAAGCCGGTTATTTCAATTAAAGATGAATTCTCCGGGTTACAAACAATAGAGTTGGTCAAAAAGCTTCTCGGAGTAATTGTACTACTTGTTGCATTGATTTTGTTCATCAATGAAATTCAACAGCATCTCGGTATTTTTTAAAGCTGATTTTGCCGACACGTGTTGTATAGACGTGATGTATGAATAGTTAATGCCGTTAGTAAACAATTTTGATAAAAAATGCAGGGACGCATATTACTATGACAAAGACAAATAAAGGCGTTATCGGAATATTAACGGGAGGCGGCGATGTGCCCGGATTAAATCCGGCAATTCGCGCCGTCACCATTCGGGCTATCCGTGAAGGGTATAAGGTTATCGGTATACGCCGCGGATGGGCGGGTCTCGTGGAGATGGTTCGCGACGATTTATATGACAACAGCGACAATTTTCAAATACTTACCGAAGAACTGGTAAACAAAGTCGGACGGACGGGCGGCACTTTCTTACACAGTTCACGAACGAATCCTTCGAATGTATCGAAATCAAATGTACCAGACCATCTTCAGGATTCGTATAAAGAAGAGAAAAACGATTTGACACAAGAAGTACTGAAGAACCTTGATCATTTGGGAATCGAATATCTTATCCCGATCGGCGGCGACGATACATTAAGCTATGGAGTAAGATTACAGCAGGAAGGTTTCAAGGTTATAGCCATTCCAAAAACAATGGACAATGACGTTCCGGGGACCGATTACTGTATCGGGTTCAGCACCTGCATTTCAAGAACAATCATGCTTGTCAACACACTTCGCACGTCGGCAGGGTCGCATGAACGGATCATGGTGCTTGAAGTGTTCGGCAGATATGCCGGTTTTACCGCTATGCTTCCAACGTTTGCAGGCGCCGCAAATCGATGTGTCATTCCCGAATATAAATTTCAAATTGAAAATCTTACCGAGCTTCTCGTCCATGATCGAAATATAAATCCAAGCAAGTATTCCATTGTGATCGTATCCGAAGGTGCCATGTACGAAGGCGGCGAAATGGTATTCAAGGACAAAGCCACCGATCCGTACGGGCATGCAAAATTAGGCGGGATCGGCGACCTTGTATCGGAACGGATTAAAGAACTCTCGCCGAAATATAACGATGGACACGGAATCGGCATTATCAATCAAAAGCTCGGTTATCTCGTCCGCGGCGGCGACCCCGATGCAATCGATTCGATCGTACCGATGGCATACGGTAATCTCGCATTTGATCTGCTGCTGAAAAATATTCACGGCAGGTTGGTCGTATTGAAAAACGGACGATATGATAATGTGCCGCTTGAGATCGTTACCAGCACAAAAAAACTTGTCAACGTGGAGAAATATTACAACACGGAACGGCTACGCCCGCATTATCACACGTTCCAGATGCAGCCGTTTTTCTTTATGACGAGCGAGTGAAAATTAAAGAGAATCCCAATCAAAGACTTCTTGTTGTGATCTGACAATAGATTTCCTTAAATCCGGTAAAATTTCCACAATTGGAGCGGCATCTACGTTTCCCAATTCTTTTGGTTCCAGTTTGTGAAGCCCGCCTCCGTATACTCTCCCCTCCCCGATCAAAGACTCAATTGACAAATTATTTAATGCTAACCAAATTTTCCGAAGCAGTTCACTGTCTTTTTCTAATGCCCGGGCTAAAACCGGTTTCGGATACATCAATAAATAAACATTTGATGCAATTGCTTGTGAATGATTTAAAATAAATCTAAATGGTTTTCCATTTGGCTTGTCATTTCTCCCGATATAGGTGCAAAGAAGCTTTGCCGGCTCTCGCTTCTCCTGAAAATACCAGACTTTACGGTTCCTGCATATGTAACGTTTGGAGATTGTAGCTTTTCCACTTTGAAGATAATCCCACAATCTCGGATAATTTTCTTTAACATTCTTCTCAGTCAGCGAACAATCTAATAGAAATAGCTGCTTTTTTAAAATAGGGAACCCGCGCGCATCAGATTGAATCTCATCTTCATATAAATATCGAGGGCTTGGTAATATCGGACGAAGAAATTCATTCGGCAACTGATAATTATCAACATCATCTTTTGAAAGAATAAAAAATTTATTATCACCGGTTGCAATTCCTCTTTTTATGGAAAAGAAATCAGAAAGTCGATAATCATTTATTTTTAATCGTTCATCAGAGCGCGGAAATCTCGTCCATTTTTTTTCCCTCTTTAATACTTCGAGAGGAATCATTTTCGTCAATTCCGGGAAGTTAATATCTCCACCAAAAGTAAATTCTACTTTATGATTTCGATCCGGAATTTCATTGCGGAACCAAAGCACGGCTGATGACACAAGAGCATTTTCGAACTGAACATCCGATGGATTAAATCTATGAATACGAACGAGTTTTACTTTGTTCACAAGATAAAATTTAATTTCCTTTCCATAATTTACGTCCATAAATTCACTTGGTATTAACCAAGCTCCTATTCCCTTTTGCTGCATCCAGCCATGTGAAATAAGTAAGAAATAGCAATATAAGCCGGCAAGTCCGTCAATACTTATTCGACAGATTTCTCTGCACATTGTTTGCAGACGTAATTTTTCTTTATTTGGTATATGATGATGACGGACATAAGGAGGGTTACAAACTATAAAATTAAATTTCGAATCTTCATTTAGAGGTGGTATCGCTTTAGTAAAATCTTCTATTTCTAGATTAAGTTTCAATTGTTTCCAAATTTCTTTAGCAGGATTTCCGTAATATGAATCGATTTCATAACCATAAGAAGCATCGATTTTATCGGTGTCCAGGGCATTGATAAAAGCAGAATAAAACGATCCGGTTCCAAATGCAGGATCTAGAAAACGAAATCTTCGTACTCTATCAACCAAAGACAATCCATAAAGTATAATATCACGAGCTAATCTGGTGGGGGTCGCAAATTGCCCTAAACGATTTCGTTCTGATTGATCCCTACCTTCATCCAGTTGTTCTTGTAATAACAATCTACTTTGTTCTAATTTATCAATAACCATTTCATAAGCCAAATTTTTTAAGATCGTTTATTCTATGTTCCCACACCCAATCGATGTCCTCAGATGCTTCATTGCCCAGATAACCACTATCGAAATAACCGCATAAAAAAAGATTAAACTTAATTGCTTCTCCATAAGTCCGTCGCAATTGAGCCATCTTAACAGCTTCTTCTTTTCTTCGTTTATTAACATTTGTATAATCGCCCGCAGATTTTGCTTCAAACAATAACGGCAGATCGGTTTTACTCGCCTTTTTCGGTTTTATAACCGCATCTATAGGAATAATAATTTTCTCCCCATTTTCATGATAAACGGTGACATTCATTCTAAAACTGTATGTTCCGGGCAACATTTCTCCAAACTTCACGCCGTCTCTAACAGATACCTGCTTATATTTACGTGCATTTAACCAGTTTTTAATTGCTGCTAATTGTCTTTTCTCCTGTGCATTTCTTATAATTGGATTCGCGATGGCGCCACATAATCTGTCGGCGACAATTGTTGCAGCTCGTTTTTTTTCTATCCTTGTTGCAGGTTTAACACGATTCAACCAAACGAAAATATCCGGATCCACCATTCGCTTAATGACCTTTCCAATTTTTATTAATTCAGAATCGAGCTCGCGCTTTCTTGATCTCGTCGAAAAATCTTTTCGTTTTTCCAATTTGTTTACAAGATTTTTTGACGCTCCTGAAAGACCTATCAATCTATCAACTGCAAGTGGTGGACAGGTCGACATTCTTAATGTAGGTAGAATACCGGGATTATTCTTAAGTACAATCGGATCAATATTTTCTAAATTATTGGTTATTTTTAATGCAGACTCGACTTCTTTCGTAGTTGTAATTCGAGTATCACGAAAAGCTTTTGGTGCAAATTTAATAAACCACTTATTATACATATCGACCGATTTTTGAATGTCCACCTTCCATAGGTGCGGTTTATCCAGATTTACTGCCATAATCAATTCTACTGTATAATTTTATTAATTCTTTAATGATTCCCTCCGCAAGCATCTATAATGAAATATATAAAAAATTACCGAAAAACATAATCTTTTCATGTAAAAATCTATCACTATTTGATTAGACTACTATTTTTCTTATACTGCATTATTAGTACAATAATCATTGGAGTTTCGATAATGCTCAGGATACTAACAATTTTTATTCTACTCGGTGTTCTCATCCCCGGCTGCGCTATTCTCGATGCCATCCTTGGCCAGAGAATTAAAGAACCCGTCGTGAGAGTCGAATCGGTTGATTTCGGAAACGTATCGTTTGAGTCGCTTGAACTGCTTTTCAACTTTACGATCGAAAACCCCAATCAACTCGGTATATCGTTATCATCATTCGATTACGAATTGCTGCTTAACGAAAAATCGTTTGTGAAAGGCGATCAACAGGACGGTATGCGGATAGATGCAAATGCAATCAGTTCCGTCCGGATTCCCGTGGAGTTAAAGTTCAGAGATATAATCGAGTCGGTGCAATCGGTCGCACAGCAGGATTCATCACGGTATCATTTTAAATCGGGCTTTTCTTTCTCGCTCCCCGTTATCGGGGACGTTCGGATTCCCGTACAGCGGTCGGGTAATATTCCGGTTATTAAAACGCCGTCGATTAATGTTGCACATTTTAAAATTGACAATATCTCCTTTACCGGCGCAAATGCAACGCTCGCACTCAATATAAATAATCCGAACGCTTTTTCTCTCGGAGTGAAAAACTTGCAGTATGCATTCACTATCGACGGAATCAAGGTTGTAGAAGGGACAAGAAATTCAGCGGTATCCATTAATAGAAATGATGACAGCCGGATTGAAATTCCTGTGTCTATTAACTTTACTGATTTTGGTCAAACCATATACCGTATATTTCGAGGCGAGCAGAAGGCGCAATTTCGCCTAACCGGATCGGCGGCATTCGATTCTTCACTTGATTTCTTTCAAAACATACCGCTTAATTTCGATACAGCGGGTGAATTACCGCTGATTAGATAATATCCGAATAAACAGGAATTATAAACTCGTCGAACAGAATCCGGCCAACTACTCTATGGCGATTGCCGTGTCAGATAACAATGCCACTGCAGTAAATCAATTTTATGTCCGGTTGTTTATAACAGGAGAATAACTATGTCACAATACATATTGGCAATAGATCAGGGAACCACAAGCACCCGCGCTATGCTGTTTAATCATAACGGCGATGTGATTAGCATCGATCAAAAAGAACATGAACAGATATATCCAAAACCCGGATGGGTGGAGCACGATCCTCTGGAGATTTGGGAAAATACCCGGCACGTTGTGAAAAATGCCATTATGAAAGCCAATGCAAAAGAAACCGATATTGCAGCGGTCGGCGTGACCAATCAACGTGAAACGACGCTTGTCTGGGACAAAAAGACTGGAAAACCGTACTACAATGCAATCGTATGGCAAGACACGCGAACGGATAAAATTTGCAACGACTTTGCAAAAGAGGGAGGACAGAACCGGTTTCGATCAAAAACCGGACTTCCACTGGCAACATACTTCTCCGGTCCGAAGATTAAATGGATTCTGGATAGTGTATCCGGCATGCGTGACGCTGCCAAAAACGGCAGGGCAATTTTCGGCAACATCGATACGTGGCTGATATGGAATATGACCGGCGGAATCAACGGCGGAGCGCACATAACGGATGTTACCAACGCGAGCCGAACTTTGCTTATGGATTTGAAAACACTGGATTGGGATAATGAAATAATTAAAGTTATGGGAATCCCGAGGCAAATGCTGCCGGAAATACGACCGTCAAGCGACCCTAACATTTGGGGTTATACACTCGGCAAAATACCGGTGTGCGGCGATCTGGGCGATCAGCAAGCGGCGGTCGTCGGACAAACTTGCTTCTCGGTCGGTGAAGCTAAAAACACTTACGGCACCGGCTGTTTCGTGT
>PWTU01000425.1 GCA_003562775.1 Ignavibacteriales bacterium | reverse complement strand
TGAGAGCTGCTATATTTTCTTCAGTGATTACATTAGTAACGGTTCCCAAAAATCTAAGTTTAATGCTTTTGTAGATTTCATTGGTCGCAATACCGGATGATATCTTTTGTTTTGAATATCTTAAAATATTTTTGCTTTTCCGGACAAATTTATTATTCATGCATCTGCTTCTATAATATTAGCCCATTTCGCCCATTTTCTGGTTACTTCCATTCCTTCAGTCAATGAAAATTTAGGTTTAAAATTAAGAAGAATTTTACTTTTTTCAATGGACACAACACTACGTGAACACTGAATTTCTATAAGCTGCGGGGATAGCGGTGAAATCGGCCTATTTATTTGTTTACGAATATTTTTAATACCGTAATTTGTTTTTGAAAATAATTTTCTATAATACATAGCAATATATGACCAGAGAAGATCTTTTAAGTTCACAAAAAACGGATATCTCAGATATAAATATTTTAATTTATTCAGTGTCAGAGCATTTCTATTTTTAGGTTTAATTTTGTTGGAATACTTTTGTGTATAAAAAAGCAGTGCATCGGACTTACTCATCGATATTGTAACGCTTCTTTCGAGCATTTTTTCGTACGCTCCGATGAACTCTCGCCAGGTTACCGGTTTATTGCCTGAAATCAAAAAAGTTTCACCGACTGCATTATGATGTCTGCCCGCAAGCACCAGTGCATCCACAAGATCGTCGATATATACCGCATTACAAAATCCGACACCATCGTCAACAAGTATATATCGGTATTTTTTAAATTTTTTCAATATATTGGTCGTCCATATCCTACCGAAGGGACCGTAGACTATTGTTGGTTGAATTATTGTTGCAGGTAAATTATATTCGATAATATAATTATTCACCAGTTCTTCGGCTTGCAGCTTACTCTCTGCATAGGTCCCGCCGCTCTTGATCTTCCGGGTCTGCTCGTCGATAATGGAATTTTGAGAACTATCATAAACGGCAAATGTACTTACATGAACCAGCCGTTGTATGGAATACTTTCGTACAGCATCCAAAATATTACGCGTACCTTCGATATTGACGCGGGTTTGTAATTCCTCATCTCCCTTATTGCCGTAAGCACAATGAAAAATTAAATCCTTATCCTCGGCCACTTTATACACTGCCGCCCGATCGGTTACATCACCTTTGATAATAGTAACGGGATATCTCGCGATGCGGGAAACATTAATATACGAAGGAACCAGGACGTGAACATTTGCAGAGAATTCCGAAACAAGTCTTTCAATCAATCGGCCGCCGACAAAACCCGTACCACCCGTTATAAGAACATCCCGACCGTTATATTGTAAATATTCAGGATGCATATAATTCGATTTTTCCGCCTTTTTCCCAGGGATATTCAAGTTGCTTTCGGTTTTGTTTACACATTTCAATTAATTCAACAACGCACATACATTCTTCTGCGGCTTTGTCGACACTTATTTTTCCCTGCATCGCTTTGACAAAGTTCATCATTTGCATGTGAAAATAATCCATTATCGTCCGTTTGTTTTTCTTGGAATAATCCAGATAAGCTCTGAAATAATTATCCGGTCGTTCAATTTTTACAAGAGCATCATGGCCAAGCGTCACTTCAATAGTACCTTTTTCAAATAATACTTTATAAGTATTTCTCAGATCACGGACCCTGCTTAACTCAACCCGTCCAACTGCTCCACTTTTCATTTTAAATGATATTTCGCAATTTGCCTCGACGCCACCGCGAGCATCATCAAAATACTCGAAACTATCAATATCGCCGAACCACCATAACATTAAATCCAGAACATGGGAACCGATATCGGTTAAAACACCTCCCCCCCGGTTGGGATCGAACATATCGAAAGTTATTGCCGGCCATTCAAAAATGCGCCCTTCCAACATCTCAAATCGAATAACTTCTCCCAAGTTCTTTTTTGCAATCAGTTTTTTCACTTTTTGGATCGGTTCGTATAATCTTCGAACGTGCCCGCCATAGAGTACTACATCGTTTTTCTTCGATACTTCTATCATGTTTTTACAATCGATACCTCGCAAAGCTATCGGTTTTTCGACAAGCACGTGCAATCCCTTTTCCATCAGATCGAGTGCTATAGCTGCGTGCATATGATGCGGTACCGCAATTATTGCCGCTTCCATCATATGTAGAAATGAGTTATAGTCTGTTCCGGTATTATGAATATCGTACTGTTGACCTAAATCATATACTCTCTTACTGTCTATGTCGATAATTGAGGTTACATTTACATTTTTGCATTTTGATAATACAGGCAAATGAATAACTTCCGTCGCCATACCGCAGCCAATAATTCCAAGGTTAATTTTCTTCATACTACCACTGAATATTTTTGAGATGACAAACTTTATTCGCTTGAGTGTACGTGAGTTTCGAAGAAATCTTTCCGGGGCTTTCGATTCCAGATTTCTTTCAGGGGGGTACCTGTTTTAAGTAATTCAGGAATAGTAGTAAAACGGAATAAATCCCCGTACTCCGATAAGAAGCTGTCCAGTGCTTCAAGCATATGAACTCTCGTATTCCTCCGTTGGACACACACGGCATCGTGTAATAATACAATCGATCCCGGGCGTATCGTTTCGATCATATTAGTTACCATCCATTTCGGAGAGCGGTCCTGCCAATCGAACGGGTGAACGTCCCACGTAATAACTCTTTTCTTTAATCGATATATTTCAGTCAGGCAATTCTTGTTAAGATGCCCATATGGGGGGCGAAATAATTGTGCCTCGTATTCTGCAATAACTTCAGAACATTTTCTAACCTGCCAATGTATCTCATCTCTCGACAATAATGGAAACGAGGGGTGATCCCAACTATGATTCCCGATTACATGTCCTTTGCTCGCCGTCTCTGCAACAATTTCCCGGTGCCGTTCAGCATATTCTCCAATAACAAAAAAAGTTGCAGCTACCCGGTATTTCTCGAGGACTGCAAGCACCCGGGGAGTCCAATTCGGATCCGGTCCGCCGTCGAACGTCAGTGCTATAACAGGGGCCAACGTGTCGACTTTTATAATATTTCCAATTCGTTTTCGTTCTATTTCTTTATACCAACTATTATTGGTAATATGATAATTAATTCTATATCGAATAGAACGGTACAATTTCCTCATTTGACGTACTTACTTGAATTATAAAACCGACCGGGCTGCGTTTTCACCGCTTTTGAACGATTCATCCGTCCAATGATATCCCCACTCTCCGTAACGCCCGCAGTATTTAACATTTTGATCGTCAAGATATTCGTGCACAATTTTAAGAGCATTTGACCGTTCAAGGTCAAAAATAACGTTTGCATACGGTACGAGCTTGGCACTTTTGTGTAAAATCGTATCACTCTCTTTAATAAGCCCGCATTTTTTTAAATCGTTAATCACCGGTTCGATACATTCGCGGGGTTCCCGGTCAAGCGGTTTATATTTATCGGAATAGTACAATTCCGCCTGAAAGCTACCGCTCTCTTCCGGAACATTATTCGGAGAATACATATGCGGATAACTTACCCGTGTAAAAATGTATTCTTGATCGTAAAAATACGACCAATGAGAATCCGAAATATGGCTTCTATCGATACCGATATTCACAAGGACACATTTCGTACAAGCAAGCTTTTCAGCCGCTTCCCGAACATCGGGCGGTACGGAGTCGATAACCTGTATTAATTCCGGTAGCGGTATGGAGGAAATGAGCTTATCATAGCCGGCAGTACGGTTATCCGAAAATCGAAGTTCTTTGCGTTTCGTATTGATTCCGATTATTTTCGAATCCAGATGTAAGTCTGCTAATGGAAGGAACATATTGAGATACGATACGAAACCATTTTCAGTCGGATACCTGAAATGGTCAACGTAGTGAACATCGGGCGTCGATGGACTGAGTGCGCCCTCCAACACCTCAGATATATCCGGAGTATAAATCCTTTTTCCCAACCAATCCGTACTCATATTTTCAGCTACTGTCGTATGATATTTTTTACCGTATTGCATGGGAAATGTCTCTGCAAATGTCTTTCCGAATTGTACATACAACCAGTCCTTATAGTTTTTAATATCGGCGCCGTTTTGTTTTCTTTCTTTATTCTCAATAAATTCGAGAATTATTTGTTTAACTAGATCTTTCGGTAACCCAAACAGATTAACTTGTGCAGGATGTTTAATCCAATATCCCTGCCAATAATTATTCACGCGCGCCTGCAATAGTTCATATTTACCCTGAACGCTTTCCGCGAAGAGTTTTTGAATCCTCTCATCTTTTGTGAACGATATATGCGGACCGTCGTCGAATATAAAGCCGTCCTTATACTTAAAAGAAGCGGTATGGCCGCCGTAATACGATTGTGCTTCGAACATCACCGGTTTTACATCGTATTGACTCAACTGATACGCCGCACCAAATCCAGCCATACCAGCGCCTATTATTATAACACTCATGTTCCGATACGTTCCTTTTCAATCAATTTATCTTTCCACCATGCTACTGTCGATTGTAATCCCTGATCTAAATCATACTTCGGATGCCAATCCAATTCAAATTTTAATCTGTTCACATCAGCGAGTATAACCGGCGGCTCATCAGGTGAATCCGACCGCGCTCCCAATTGGACAAGATCGGGTTTATTTATAATAGAGCCGAGTTTTTCAGCTATTTGTTTGATAGAAACCGGCATCCCGGAAGCGATATTTACACTTCCATTGAGATTGGAATCAAGAAGCGATACAAATGCGTTGGCTACATCCTCAACATGCAAAAAATCGCGAATCTGCTGTCCCTCCGTACATCGGGCAGGTTCATTTTTCAATAAAGATGTAATTACGTACGGAATAATTCTCTTTTCAATCTCATACGGACCATATAAAAAGAATATTCTTCCCCATGCATAACTCACATCGTGCAACAGTGCGTATCGATACAAAATATTATTTAACGAATTTTTTGATACGCCGTATAAGGTCGACGGTTTAAGCGGAGTCAGCTTTTCATTGCAAACGCCGTATTGCCAGTCATACTCTGCACAGGTGCCGGCAACGACTACCCGTTTCCCGCCATTATTCAAGAACCCGGTAAACAATCGAAGGGACGATATCACCCACTCAATATTTCGATCCGAGTTCCAGAATAAGCCATGCTCCGTGTACCAGGCAAGATGAAGGAGATGAGTCGGTTTTATTTCTGCTAAAATTTCCTCTGTTCTCCGTTCATTGTGTAAATTCAGCGTAAGCCGGAATAGATTTTTATTTTCAATAACCGACTCATAATTTCCAGAATCAACAGCATACACCCGATATCCCTTTTCCAACAGGAACGGTATGCAGTGTCTTCCGATAAACCCGCTTGCCCCCGTTAATAATACTTTTTTCATTTTATAAAATCCGGATATTGGCTATCTTTTTCGGAAACGATCACTTTCTCCATCGGCCATAGTATATTAAACATGGGATCATTCCATCGTATCCCGCGAGCATAATCGGGCATATAGAACTCCCCCATTTGATAGTGAATTAATGTGTTATCCTTTAATGTTTGGAAACCATGTGCAAATCCCCCGGGAACAAACAAAGATTTATAATTCTCCGAAGACAATAACACACCATACCATTGACAATAGGTATCGGACGTCTTTCGTAAATCAATGATGACATCGTATATTTCACCCGCATAACAACTGACAATTTTCGACTCGGCGAATGGCTCAACCTGATAATGCATACCGCGTATAGTGCCGCTTTTTCTATTAAAAGATATATTCGACTGCACCAGGTCGTTTGAAATACCCGATTCAGCAAATTCCTTTTTACAAAATGTCCGTGCAAAAAACCCACGTTCATCAATGTGTTTCTCCGGTTCGATTATGTATGCATCTTTTAGCGGAGTAGCAACAAATTTCATGTTATCAATCTATAATTTGAATTTCCGGTATCGGTACAATAAATCGACCGCCCCATGAACGAATAAACTTATTTTGTTCTATTATTTCTTCTTTAAGATTCCAAGGAAGAATAAGCACATAGTCCGGGCGGTTAGCTTTTATATGTTCGATCGATTTTATCGGGATGTGCGTTCCGGGAAGGAATTTTCCCACTTTGTGTGGATTTCGGTCAACGACGTAGTCGACCATATCGGTGCGAATGCCGCAGTAGTTTAACAGTGTATTTCCCTTTGCCGCAGCTCCGTAAGCAACGATTTTTTTTCCCTCTTCTTTTATTCTGATCAATTCTTGTAATAATGCCCGTTTTGTTTTTGTGACTTTATCAACAAATTTCTCATACGTTCGTATCTCGGTCAATCCTTCCGATTGTTCGGAGCGATGAAGTAAGTTCAATCTTTCTGCTGCTTGTTGATGCATAGACCCGTGGTGAGAGGCATATATTCGCAGTGATCCTCCGTGAGTCGGTATTTCTTCAACATCAAATATTTCCAGTTGATGATGTTTGAAAATTTTTTCAACCGCAAGGAAGGACAGATACGAAAAATGTTCGTGATAAATCGTATCGAACTGATTATGTCGAATGAGCTGGAGAATATGAGGGAACTCCATAGTGATAACTCCTTCCGGCTTGAGGAGAATTCTCATACCACAGACGAAATCGTTTATGTCGGGAACGTGAGCGAGGACGTTGTTTCCGACAATGAGATCCGCCGATCTCCCCTCCTTAATCAGCTCTTGCGCAAGGCGCTTACCGAAAAATTTTGTAACAGTTGTTATTCCTTTTTCTATTGCAGCCCGGGCGACGGTATCTGCCGGTTCAATTCCAAGAACCGGAATATTACTTTGCAAAAAATATTGAAGTAAATATCCGTCATTACTTGCTAATTCCACAACGAGGGAATTCTGATCGAGCTGAAACCGCTCGATCGCCGTAGCTGAAAATTTTTTGGCATGCTCAAGCCATGAATCGGAATATGATGAAAAATATGCATAATCGGAAAATATCACATCCGGCGCCTCATATTCCGGAAGTTGGACAAGAAAACATGAAGTACATACAAATGTCTTCAATGGATAAAACGATTCCGGGTGTTGCAAACGGTCTTCTGTAATATAAGCGTTGGAGAGTGGAGACATTCCGAGATCCACAAATGTTTTCTCTAATTCGGATCCACAAAACCGGCAGGTAGATATTGATTTGTCTATTCTTCGATCCAATTTAATTGAATGAATTGATTGCTGCATTTTCTATAAAGTTTCAAATCGAGCTATGCCGCTCAAAATTTGAAATTTGTTTTTCGGTAGCTTCCCTCATTGACGTTACACCCGAATAGAATTCTCTGTACCATTCTACAACACATTTCAACGAACTATCGAGTGATAATTTCGGTGCCCACCCCAATCTGGTCCGAGATTTTGAACTGTCTAATTTTAGTGTAAATGCTTCGTGTGGATAATCGACATTGCTTTTGTCTAACTCCCACTGAGCGTCGTTCCCCCACATTTTGCATATCAGTTGGACCATATCCCGTACGGTTATTTCTTCGTTTTCATTCGGTCCAAAATTCCAAGCTTCCATATAATTTTTACCATCCTCATACAATCGCTCAGCGAGAATTAAGTAACCCGAAAGCAGATCAAGAATGTATTGCCACGGTCGTATTGAATAAGGGTTTCGAATTACAACACGTTCATTCTCTGAGAAAGCTCTCATAATATCGGGAATCAATCGATCCTGCCCCCAATCGCCTCCGCCTATGACATTCCCTGCCCGTACACTCCCAACTGCAACTCCGTGTTTTTCGTAATTATCACGGTTGAAAAACGAGTTCCGGTATGATGCAATGATAATTTCAGCACACCCTTTACTTGCCGAATAGGGGTCCCATCCACCCAGGGAGTCTGTTTCCCGGTATTTCCAGAGCCATTCCTTGTTATCATAACATTTATCGCTCGTCACACAAACGATGGCTTTCAAGCTATCGGTATACCGCGCCGCTTCGAGAACATGAGCAGTTCCGATGGCGTTCACGGTAAACGTGTCGATTGGATATTGATACGACTGTCTGACAATTGCTTGCGCAGCCATATGGATTATTATTTCGGGATCGAATTTCTTTATATAATTTTTTACCAGATCGAAGTCCCGGATATCCCCAAAAACAGACGATATATCCTCTTTAAGACTTAATACAGAAAATAAATTCGGAGTCGTTGACGGTGGAAGTGCAAATCCCGCAACATTTGCACCTAACAACCGCAGCCACATCGATAACCAGGCACCTTTAAATCCCGTGTGCCCCGTAATAAATACTTTCTTTTCTCGCCAGAAGTTTTTGTTTATTTCCATAATTTCCATGGCGCTCTACCGGAATTCCACATATCATCCAATAAATTCTTATCCCGGATCGTATCCATTGGTTGCCATATTCCTTCGTGTTTATATGCTGATAACTGTCCGGCTTTTGCCAAACGAACCAGCGGTTCGCGTTCCCACACAGTGTCGTCTCCGTCTATGTACTCCATTATTCCGGGCTCAAGCACAAAAAAACCGCCATTTACCCATGCGCCATCTCCTTTCGGTTTTTCTCTGAAGGATGTTACTCTTGTTTGGCCCTCGGATAAAGTAAATGTTCCGAAACGACCGGGCGGCTGCACAGCCGTTACCGTTGCAAGCGTGTTCTGCGACCGGTGAAAGTCAAGTAATGCATTGATATCAATATCGCTTACCCCGTCCCCGTAGGTCATAAAAAATGTTTCATTTCCAATGTACTCTTTCACCTTCTTTATTCGTCCGCCGGTCATAGTATTCTCCCCCGTATCGATCATGCTCACTCGCCACGGTTCAACATCGTTTTGCAGCACCTCGATTTTGTTTTTCTTTACATCTACGGTTATATCGGAATTATGTAAAAAATAATTAACAAAATATTCCTTAATAACGTACCCTTTATAACCGCAACAGAGGATGAAATCATTCACGTCAAATGCGGAAAATATTTTCATAATGTGCCAAAGGATCGGTTTACCGCCGATTTCCACCATCGGTTTCGGACGAACACCGCTCTCTTCACTGATACGCGTCCCGAAACCGCCGGCTAATATAATTGCTTTCATAGTTAATTACCTTGCCATTTTAGAGTATATATATCACGAAGTATTCGATTATACGAATATCCATGCCGGAGCCAACTCTTTAACCAACCAAATTCTTGTCTTACCATCTTTAATCGATGATCACCCTCCAGTGTCGTATACATTGATTTTATGATCAATTTATAACATCTCAGTAAGTTTATTGTATGCTTACAAATCGTTAGTATCCATAGCAACGGCGATGCTTTCCTATACTCGTTATTATTCTTAAGCGCATCCCCATACGCAGCGTATACGATTATTCCTTCGTTATTTCCCTGAACCAACCGTAAAAAATAATTCCAGTTCAGCCGATTTTTGGTAATAAAATGTTTAAAATGCAATCGCTCATCATACCAAATTTTATACCCCAAAATACGAAGCGCAAAACAGAGCTCGGCATCTTCGCTTGACGATAGTTTGGTTCCTTTTCTACCTGTAAGCATATAGGTAAAGTTTCTTTCCCGGAGTTTTCTCCAGGCAGTCATTCTGACAATGCAGCCGGCACCGTACACAAATCCCTTGGTATCC
>PWTU01000511.1 GCA_003562775.1 Ignavibacteriales bacterium | reverse complement strand
TTTAACGGTAACCCTGTTATAAACCTGGCAGTATCCGTAAGACCCGTTTCATTTATAAGTGTCGATGCAAAGTTTGATTGTGTAGAAACCTGAATATCATATGTTTGAGCTTCCGCCACAGAACTCCATACTAAATTAACGTCTCTTGGCATATCTACTTCGCCATCCTGAGGAGAGACAAGTACCGGTGTATCCGGAGGCGGAATCGACCCGTCTATACCCATAAATATATCGAATGGACTATCACCGGTAAACCATAACATAGAATGGTGGGAGCCCTGACTTCCAGATGCGTGTGTTCCATTGATTTGTCTAATCTCTGCGCCGGACGTCCATTTGGTCGTTAAAGGTCCCCAGGTATCACCATTGTTCGATGTTTCTCTATACCGTAAACTTAGCCCCTGAAAATCCCACAAGCGGACAACACCGTTATTAACGGTAAGTACATTCCATTCTTTGGTTAGTATGTTACCCGGATCGACCCGTGCCCATGTTCCATCGGTATTTCTTCGTGCAACTTCAGTTTGACTATTAAGCAATGCTACACCCGTCTCAGGTACTACAATCGACGAAGCTGCCGAATGAAATGTTAATCCGGTATTCTCTTCCGGGCCAAGTGTACCATTTTCCCATACCCTTGCCCGGAAACCTCGTAATGGACTATGTGAACTGGTACGATAATTTGCCCAGGTGAATAATATTTTCCCATCATCTAATTCTACGACTGAAATCGATCGTGCATTTGCCCGCCAGGCGTAAGCCGGCGCCAAATCGGTCGGAAATCCACTACGTGAGACCCAGGTACCGTCAGTTGCCGTTGAGGATAAAACAATAGGTTTAAAATTAGAATCTATTTGGTTTCCATCTCCTACTTTCAAAGCAACCCATACGTGACCATTACGATCCACTGCTATCGAGAAGTGCCTCGGTTCCGCACCGTTAGTAGTTCTAAGTTTCCAGGTTCCGTGACTGTAAGCCGTTACCTCACTATCGAATTGTATCGTACCATCCGGCTGTGCTTTGCCTCTGCGATACCGGAGATCGCCGTCAACCGCACGAATAAAATGAAAATATTCACCATCGAATGCCATATTAAACAACGGAGAGTCTGCAGCCGGAAAAATAATCGAGGGCGATGACCATGTACCACCTTCCCCGGCGATTTTAGTACGCCAGACTGCATTATTGCCATTAGAATAAAAAACCCATACTCTTTCATGCACAGTGTAAGGACCTAAATTATTAAATGCATACCCGACCGGAACCCAGGCAGTACTTCCTCCCTGGGCTATACGACTCTGATAATCTACTACTTTTGTTTGAGACAAAACGGTATTGGTAAATATTATGAAAAGTGCGAGCAAAAAATACCGGACAGACATATCACTACTCCTTAGATTTAATTTTGTGGATTAATAAAAAAATATATTGATTATATCGACCTTAATATATGGATATTATTTATAAAAATAAACTATTCAGAAAACTTCTATTGAAACTTAAATTGAACTAATCAAACTTAAGCCATTGTTTAGGGGTTGAATCACTTCTTGCTAATTCAGTAGAGGATGCGTATATTTAGTATAAAATTTCTGTAAATTGCAATTATACATAAGATGTCAAACGTTTTTGAAAAACAGGGAATGGATGGGAGTAACTATTAATTTTGCCACTCTATTATTTTATCTCCTCATTCCTTACTCCATAATCTTCGGTGGTATGAAGATGGAGGATAAAAAATCCTCCGCTCCATTCAATGGATTTAATCCGTTAAGATCAATCTCAATTGGAATGATGCACCTTGAAACAAGCCATCCGGTTGAGCGTTACATTTTTCCCAATCAGGATGGTACATTTGCCGGCCGAGGCATAAATTACTATCTATCTCTTACAGGCGGAGGCGGCATTTCGACATACCTGGATTTTAACTTTGATATCCGGTCGAACACCGTTGAGGGATTCCGGTTTAAAAAAGGATCGCTATCATTACAAACCGAATCGGTTTCACTGGAATTCGGAAGAAACAATATATGGCTCGGAAATGCACATTACGGGTCGTTATTGCTGTCGAATAATGCCGAGCCATATACCCTGATCCGGTTTCGCACGGAAAAACCCTTCAGAGTACCGTATATCGGCAAGTTCGATTACACGTTGTTTCATGGCTGGCCGAGGAATTTCAACATTATAGGACATCAGCTTAGCTACTACCCGGTATCCTGGTTTGAATTTAATATTAAACAAACCGTTACCTATACCGGGACCTACACTTTCAATGAATATTTAAAGATGTTCACCGGCAGGGAAGCAAACGTCCCCGGGCGGGTAGGGTCAACCGATTCACGAGCAAGTTTTGAAATAGCGGCAAATTTAATTTTTCTAAGCGATCTACTTCCTTCTTTAAAGAACGCAAGGTTTTATATGGAATATGCCGGGGAAGATCTCTACGCAATATGGCAAAAACCGGACAAGGTATTGGAGAAGGATCTCTGGGTAGGCCCGTTCGGATTTCAACTTCTCGACACGGCTTTATCGACCGGGATTCGAATGAATTTCGAAAACTCCGATTTTATAATCGAATATGCTCAAAATTATAAAACTCATTATCTTTTCTATGATCCGTATAACGGAGGAAGACCATACAACTTCAACTGGTACAGGCATCATTCTCAACCTCCCTTTGTGAATAATAATGCTATTCTCGGACATCACATGGGGACAGCGGCAGAAATGTTCACAATTCTTCTTTCACACTCCTTCTCCGAATTTAACGCGTCAATAATTGCAAGTCGCCGACACCGTTGGAATATAGGATTGGATCAGATATATACACACAAAATCGGAACGGCTGAACGGCAGGATTCGTTTAGCGGTATATTCGGGTACAATTACAATAATTTTATACTGTCGCTTATAATTATTTTAAACTCATACAATAACCTCGATATAAACGAGACCCCCGTATTGAACGAGCCAGTCCCGGGAATAACTGCGAAAGAAAGCATTGTAGGTTTTGTTATTACGTTTGAATTTTAAAAGCAGGGCTGCATTATTTTCATAAAACGTAAGATCATTCAGTAAGTGAAGGATAAATAAGGGTTATATCATCGCTTACACGAATCCTATAGCCATATCCGGGCTTCATGTCGCCAATAGTATTAATACCCTTCGCGGGCCAATATACATTTCCATTCGTGTCGGAAACGAGGGTCAATTTATGATGAATACTCGAAAGTGCAGTCGATATATTCATCGAATGGGGAAGTAAATATGCAATTAAATTCAATCCTTCCGTGAGATTGATCGGTGATGTTTCCGGATTTACGGAATTTCCACCAATTACCCAATTGACCGGATTTTTGAGAACTACCTGGTAACCTTCCCGATGATTCCAATTGCCTATTTCATTATCCCGGGTCGGTTCATAAACTTTATCGTCGCCATTTTTTACGAACAATAAATCATCCTGAATTTGTAAAAACATATCCGTTAAATTCGAATTTACAGGATCGATAAAGCTCTATATTTTATTCCAGCCGGATTGAAGAGGTATATTGTGTATTTCAACTGTAAAACCCTGCATATTCCCATCAAAATCAAGGGGTTCAATTCCTTCGTCACCTGCATTGTCTACGGCAATAGTATAAAATCTGTATAGTGTCCCCTCCTGCAATCCCGTTACGGTATGCTCGTGCGGTCCCGGACCGCTAAACGTGCCAAGATGGATGTCACTGAGATTGTTCAAAGGATTCTCGGAGCCGGGTACATATTGATATAATCTAACACTCGAAATATTTCTTCCCGGTTGTGTAGTAGTCCCCTCGAATGTCAAAGTAACATTCGACGTCCCATTAACCGAAGCGGTTATTATATTTGACTCAGGGAGTCTAATTGCATTTCCGGGGGGAATGATAGGGTTGCCTTGCCCATCTACAATGTTTGTATACTTAATTATGCCGTTATTAGTAGCAAAGGGTTCAGAATTGCCGAATATTTCAATATTTGCAAGTATAGAAACCCCATCTATTCCACGTTGAAAATATCCTACATCAGTATTATTATATATTCTCCCAGATTTAATACGAGTGATTGGAGCACCATCTGCTCGAACACCTTCTGCATTATTATTTTTCACAATTAAATTATGGAAGGTGACACCTACATCATCTGGCGCGTGCGGCGTGGCAGCGGCCATTTCTGCAGTTCTTATTGCCGCGGGTACCGAATTCAATGCTCCATCAACGCCTTCAATTTCAAATTTCCAAAACCTTGAATGGGAAATACCTGCCATATACTTACCTGTTAACTGCACATTTCCAAATTTCTTTCCATTGGGATATTCCCCTCTATACATAAGAAATACATTGTCTTTAAGAACGACATTATCCATGATAAAAATATCATGTTTAGTACCTTCAACTCTCTGTCGTGACGAAAAACCATAAAAACCTGGTGGAGGATTATTATTTTGAAATGTTCCGTTATATATTTCCACGTGTTCACCCGCTGTTTTCATCCCATATTGATTATTATGAACGAAAAAATGATCAAGAATAAATTGTGAACCAGAAGCAAAATCAATCCCCATACCTCTGCCGCGTCCCCAAGACTCTACATTCTTTATTACTGCGGGTTCATGATCAAAGCTGCTCCCAAAACCTTGTATTCCATGTTGTCCCATAATATCACCACCATCACAATATAGAATATTATCTGCCAATATACCCGCGGCAAAAAACGAAAACCCTGATGCTCGATTACTATCAACTGCAACATTCCTAATTATTACACCTAAATTTCCCACTTTATCATAATAATTAAGTAACAACCCATGGCCATCTGAACTTGGACTACCTTGTTTATTTCCGTGAATTACGATATCTTCAATTAAAATATCATTTGTCAATTCAGTCTGGTCAGTTGTTCCAATCTGTATGATATGTCTGTAATCTGTTTCTCCATTACTCCTCTTAATTACAGAAATTGGCGCATTATAATTTGGTTTTGTCCAATTATCTGAATTTGAGATATCATAGATGTCACCAAATGTGGTAATGCCATTGTTCGTTGACCATGGCACACCTCTTAATCTCAATCCATTATATTGTGAACCTGTTAACCGTATTACCCCAGTTGTTATATATATTCCATTTGATATCAAGACTGTTTTATGAGTAGTTGACATCACTGCATTTATACAACTTAAAATAGGAAATTGATTGTCCATACGAGCATTCTCTCCATAATGCTCCGGTGCGGCACCAAACCACTTTACGTCATAATAATTTTCCGTTACAACCATTATCCACCGGCCATTCCCTCCAGAATTCGGTTGTATGACAGTTCCTTCATTGTCTGGCACAGTGCTTGTCCCCGCCCAGTTATATATTCGCTGATTACCCCAATCACCCGGTTCATAATAACCCAACACTGCAACCTGCGAAGACGCTCCCGGAGAGAGCGCCCTTAATTGACTTATCGTGTTGACTGATGTTTGAGAAAATAGCGGATGAATCGATACCGAGATTATTACAAGTATAAAAAGTGACCGCGTAATAGTATTAAAATATATACTCATATTGCTCTTTCAACAGGAGATGTTAAATGTATGAACTTGCTATTTATACTAAGTAAAACTATCAATTAATGTGCCAAAACACCGATTATTAAAATTGTTTATTATGAAGTATATTATTTTAAATTTAAATGTGAGCGTACTCTAAAAAAGTAAACTCATGTGTAATTTCTACAAAATCCCTATCATTAATATGATTATGCATACTTCATAACCGCATGCTTTAAAGCATCCACAACTATGTCAACATCTTCATTTCTGATATTATTATGAAACGGAAGCGCCAGCGTTCTTTTTGCAACCGATTCCGTTACCGGCAGCGTACCTTCCAGATTGCCGAATAGTTTCCGGATATATTTTTGCGTATGAATCGGGGAAAAATATCCTCGTGCAGGTATACCTTCCTTCTCCATTTCCCGTATGATTTCATCCCGGTTCAATCCCTCGGCAAGCGTCACGACATATACAAACCAGGACATATGAACATACGGTTTAACCACGGGCGGACGTACCCAGTCAAATTCTGTCAATTTCTGAGTATATAATTTTGCAACTGCTTCACGCTTTTTCAGCAAATCATCCAGACGCTTTAACTGCGACACCCCTAAGGCAGCGGACATCTCATCCAACCGGTAATTATATCCTAAATAGTCATGAATAAGCCAGGAATTCATTTCACCCCTGCCTTGATTCCGCATGCTCCTGCACATATCCGCAATACTATCATCGTCTGTAACAATCACACCGCCTTCGCCGGTCGTCATCTGTTTATTCGGATAAAACGCAAAAGCGGCAGCGTCGCCAAATTGACCCAATTTCCGATCCTTGTATTCAGCTCCGATCGCTTCACATGAATCGTCTATCACTTTTAGTTCATACTTTTCTGCTATCCGTTTTATCTCATCCCATTCGGCAGGGTGTCCAAAGACATCTACTACCATAATTGCCTTCGTTTTGTTGTTAATATTCCGCTCTAACCCGGAATGATCGATAGTATAAGTTTCATCTTCAATATCTATAAAAACCGGACGTGCTCCTTCGTATAAAAACGAATTCACGCTTGCGGCAAATGTAAATGACGGAACCAATATTTCATCGTTTGTTTTTAGATCGAGACTCCTGACTATCAAATGAAGCGCAGCCGTGCCCGAACTGACTGTTACGGCGTGCTTAACTCCTACAAATCCGGCTATTGCAGCTTCAAACTCTTCATTTTTCGGTCCGAGAGCTAAACGACCCGATCGAACCACCTCCCCGACACTACTAACATCCTCTTCGTTTATATCAGGCAACGACATACTGATTATATTCCGCATATTATTATCCAATTCATCCGGTGGTCGGTATTAATTATTGTTTATTTTGTTTAATTATTTGTGCAGGGATTCCAACTGCTGTTACATTCGATGGCAGCTCCTTTATAACAGCGGCGCCGGCGCCGATCACAGCCCAATCACCGATTGCAATATTCTGTATTACCGAGGAAGAAAGTCCGACGAGTGTTCCTTCTCCAATCCGCACCTGCCCTCCCAAATGGGCGCCGGGAGCAATATGAGCATAATCGCCGATCATGCAATCATGATCTATAGTAGCTCCGGTGTTGACGATCACATGTGAACCTATCACTGTATCCGGTTGTATAACTGCACCGGCAAAAACCACAGTGCCTTCTCCAATCCGAACGGATTCATGAACATACGCCGTCGGGTGTATCGCGGTTTCCCATGTTATACTTTTACATCCGGATACTATCTTTTTTCGTATTTGATTGTCTCCTATTGCAATAATTCCATTTATGTATTGGAGCTTACAAAATGAATCTATAGACCCCAAAACGGGAATACCACAGAACGAATTCCCTTGTTTCCGATTATCGTCATCATACATAGCTTCTATGTGATATTCAAGCTCAAATAAGGTACCGATAACAACCTTCGCATGTCCCCCCGATCCGGCAATATACACTTCTTTCTTATTATTTTTTATCGTTTTCATACTTATACCCCTGGAATTTCGGCATAAAAACAGAATCGGGTGGAGAAATTCCCTCTTTTTTAAAAACTTTAAGCATAGTTAAAACTATAATTTTCATATCAAGTGAGAATGAACAATGATCTACATACCACACATCATGTTTAAATTTTTCATCCCATGTTATCGCATTTCTCCCGTTCACCTGCGCCCAACCGGTAATGCCGGGCTTCACTTCGTGACGTCTCGCCTGTTCGGATGTATACCGGTCAAGATATTCCGTTAATAAGGGACGGGGACCCACCAAGCTCATATCACCTTTTAAAACATTATATAATTCGGGTATCTCGTCAAGACTTGTACTTCTTAATAACAAACCGAACTTTGTCACTCTCTTGTCCTCAGGTAACAATTTTCCCGAGTCGTCTCGCAGGTCCTTCATGGTACGAAATTTATAAATAGTAAAAGGGGCACCGTTCAGACCAGGTCGAACCTGCTTGAAAATGACTGGCTTTCCTGTTGTAAACCAGACAAAAAAATATAGAATCACTGTGAGTGGGACGAAAATTGGAGAAAAAATAATTATGCAAGAAATATCAAAAATCCTTTTAACCACTAATCGATACATAATTGACAGTAAATCAATGAAATAGTTATTGTTGCACCCCGTCGATTTTTATTTTATAGAACTCACGACGACCCTGTTCCGATCGGGGGTTTGCAATATTTGTTAATACAAAACTTGGATTCAAAAATACATCATCTTCAATTTCACATCCTGTTTATATAGACACATTGTTAATGTTATTTCAAGCACAAAAAGTAACGTAATCTATTTTATCAATTGATTTGCCCCTACCTAATTTTTCAAGATGCCTATCAAACCTCTCATATACTGAAAAAAGCCGTGTCGGGGAAGTAAATAAATATTTTTACATATATTACCTAAATCAATGCATTAATCACTTTCTCTAATTTCATTACAAGTATAGCCAGATTATGATTTTGAAGCACCCACTTTCGTCCATTATTTCCCATTTTTTGCAGATTATTATCATCCAAATCACTCAACTGAATTAATGCGTTTGCAAGGGCATTTGGGTTATTAGGGGGAATAGATACACCAGCATTAGCTTCATCAACTGGATTATTATAACTATGACAGGCAAAAACAATCGGCCTACCACACAACATATAATCATATAGTTTATTAGAACTAATACCGTAACGTCGTAAAATCGATATATCTCTTAAATGAAAAATAAACGCATTGCTTTTTTGTGCAACTATAAATAATTCCCGTTTACTTATCGGATCGGAGAATATGATATTTTCAAGTTGATTCTCTTCCTTCATACGAACAAGATCAGGCTTACATTTACCGGTGCCGACAAGATGTATTTTTATTGGAGGATTATTATAATCTGACCTGAGAATCTTCGCAGCTTTTACAAGAGTTTCCAGTTGATTCATAGGACCGTGGGCACCAAAATACATTGCGATGAATTCTTTCCTAGATTGTTTAACGTATGATTCCGGAGAAAGTGAAGAGTCGATACCGTTGGGTATGTAAGTTATGTCCCGATCGGAAATTCCATGGTTTTGGAGGTAAGGTATTAGCCCCGGCAGTAGTGTAATAATATGATCGGCACTTTTATAAAGTCGCAATTCAATATTTCGCAAATATTTATAGAGTGGATGCATACGACCTACAATTCCTATGTCGATAAGAGCTTCCGGCCAGATATCACGAATTTCGAAAATGAACGGGATTTTAAATCTTTTCGCAAGAATCCTACCGGCATCGGCTGCGTGTAAATGCACAGACGATCCGATAATTACATCGGGTTTATCCAAATATTCTGTAGATCGTAGAACATTTCTTCGATAACTAATCATATTGACTATGCGTTGAACATTTGATACATAGCTTGGAGTTTTAATAAAACGGAATCTGTAGTTCTCGTATATCCGATCTGTGTATAATGTTCCATTCCTGAATTTTACCTTATTCATCAAATCACTATGAGGTACGGGTGAAGCAAAAATTGTTACATCATTGCCACGTCTGGCTAAGTATTTTGCAAACACTGCATGTCGGGTACCACTAGATCCACTCAATGGAACTGCATAGTGATT
>PWTU01000507.1 GCA_003562775.1 Ignavibacteriales bacterium | reverse complement strand
CTGTATATTCGATTTTTAGATTGGATTTGCAGATAATTGCCGCTCATAATCAACTCCAATTTACCGGCAACGTGTACGAACGGCGCATCCCGGTTACGGTATTTCAGATTGAAACTCCAGGAAAACATCTTCCGGAAAAAGGTTAAAAACAGTCTGCATATTCTTTAGTGCCAGGGGCCAGTTGTGTGATATACCCTCACGCTGTTGCCAGTGATCGTACCATTGCCATCCCAGCGCGCCGGCATATCCCCGTTCATATGCAGTTTGATAGAGATCTTCCGGATCTACACCGAAGGTTTCATCCAAATAAAATTCTGCGACGACAGTCGGCTTATCAACATCCCAGTGATCGAAGTCATAATGGAAGGGTGAAATCTCAGTACCACCCCACGTGTAATAATGAACCGTGTAGAAATCCAGGTATCCGTCCTCATCACCGCCGGCGTTTATCAATTCTTCATCAGAGTAATAGTTTTTCCGTTCTCCGAAATCCTGATATTTATCATAATATTCGGTTGTTTCTTCAATTGAAAAATCCCGGCTATATTTTTCCGATAGATAATTTTTCAAGACAGTAAGTTCTGTGAGGGTTAATCCGCCGGAATATCGCCGTGCACCGGGCGGTTCTTCGGGTGAGGGTGCTTTCGGGCTTAATGCGAAAAAGCTCCATATGCCGTTTGTAATTTGCACATCGGGGTCGGTTCTGCGTATAGCACCCGCGGTCAGGTTTACGAATTTCTGAATGTGGTGCATAGGAATATGTTTGGTAAACTCCCAGCCGAACTCAAAGCTCATTCCTTCGGGTTCATTAAAAATTTCCCATGCGACGATAGCCGGATGCCCGCGGAACGCATCAACCATCGGTATAAGGGCGTTTTCTATATAGTAGTTTGTCTTTTCTTCATCGGTGAGTATAGCGAGCGCCCGTTCGGTCACTTCCGGTCCGTTGCTGATGCGCAGCATATCGAATGACCAGAGGCAGAGCATTAATCCGATATTGTATTCGTATGCAAGATCGAGAATGTTGCGGAGATCCTCAATGGTTCCTTCACCGGGTCCGGTTACCCGGTGACCGTCCCACGCCGGAGTATTTTCTCCGGTTGTATGCAGCCACATCCGCAGTGTGTTACCGCCATGCTCGTTCACTTCCCGGAAAATTTCTTCGAACAAACTTAGCCGTGTTTCACCCGGTCCGATATCCTCTGCAAAGTTAATCCAGGCAATGTTTCCGCCATTAAGGAAAAGATGCTGCCCGTCTACTTCAATTCGATCAATTGGTTGACTAACAAGCAATTGATTGTAAAACAGGAGTGCGAATATTATAATTGGGTAATGAGTAAATGAACTTTTCATTATGAATAGTCCTTATTGTAATACATCATTTATTTGTTTTAATTCCTCAGTCGATAATTCAGAATTTTCAAGTACTTTGAGGTTATCATCAATTTGTTCTATGCTGCTTGCGCCGATCAATGCTGAGGTTACCGTCTCTTGCCGGAGTACCCACGCAACGGCAAGTTGCGCGAGGGATTGATTCCGTGATTGCGCAATTTCATTCAATTTTTTTATCTGGGCTCTGCGTTGATCGGTAATGGCATCCTTGCTCAGGAAACCGTTCGGCTTAGCTGCTCTTGAATCGGCAGGTATATCATTCAGATATTTATCGGTCAGCAATCCTTGTGCAAGGGGAGAGAAGACAATGCATCCCAGTCCGAATTCTTTGAGTGTATCGAGCAGATCACGTTCGATATCCCGGTCGAACATATTATATTTTACCTGATGGATGATGCAGGGAGTACGAAGCTCCCGCATGATTCTCATTGCTTCTCTGGTTTGTTCGCTGTTATACGAGGAGATGCCAACGTATAATGCTTTTCCCTGTCGAACCGCGTGATCGAGAGCAAGCATGCTTTCTTCTATAGGGGTATCCGGGTCGGGTCGGTGATGATAGTAAATATCAACATAATCAAGGTTCATTCGCTGTAAGCTCTGATCGAGACTTGCAAGTAAATATTTCCGTGATCCGCCGTCTCCGTACGGACCAGGCCACATATAATATCCTGCCTTGGTGGAGATGATCATTTGATCGCGATAGCCGGCAAGATCCTTATGTAAAATCCGGCCGAATGTCTCTTCTGCTGATCCGGGTTCGGGTCCGTAATTGTTTGCAAGATCGAAGTGAGTAATACCCCGCTCGAATGCATACAGAATCATTTTACGGGAATTTTCATACAGATCGACACTGCCGAAATTATGCCAGAGACCGAAAGAAATAGCAGGGAGTTGTAATCCGCTTGTACCGCAAAACCGAAAATTCATTTTTTCATATTTTGAAGTAGGATTATTCATAGCTGATAAGGATTGTGGGTTGTTAGTTTTTGAAATGTCATCCTTGAGTATCGTTAATAGATAACAAGTTAATTCAGGGATGAGTACGATAGCGTAATCGTCCTGAAAATTGATACATATAATTAATCAAATTGATTGATAAAACGCAATACTTT
>PWTU01000049.1 GCA_003562775.1 Ignavibacteriales bacterium | reverse complement strand
TTGATCTCTTCGTCTCCTACTGCTCCACGGCCGAAAAAATGAGCATCGCGTCCGTGTGCTCGTCGGGGTCCTTCGGTATGAAACGACACCTGTCTCTCGAACTCAACGTCTGCATACGCCTCTTTGATACTAACCGGAAAGTCGCCGAGGTCAATTTCATCGATCGAAAACCGGGTACATCGATACAACCGGATATTGTTTAAGTCCAAGCCGAGAAGATAATACTCACAGTTTTCGCTGAAAAGCGCAATGAGCGGTTTCAGATAAAACCGTTGTCCTACCATCGCCATTTCCTTCATAGGGATCGGAAGCGAATAATAGAGGAATTCTTCCCGGGTAAGAAATGCAGCCAACCCATGTTGTTGTTTCTGCCAGAATATTGTATCGTCGATAAGATCGGTCATAGGTTCAAGCAGATTTTTTGCCTCATTCGATTTGTAACCGTTTTCTGTAAGGAAATGAGTTGCTGCTTTAACCTGATTTTTAAATGTAATTGAGTTCTTCCTGGTTTCTGAACCGGATTTTATCGTCGGAATGTAAATAGAAATGCAAACATCGTTTTCAAATTCGGATAATGCAGTTAAATCGTTATAGGTTAGATTTCGCATAGATACCTCCACGTCTTAGTTGGTATGTATGACCCTAAATGACTCCCTATTATTGACAACTCAATAATGAGGTATAATGGTTCCTGCCCAAAACGATTATCTCTATTTTCCCGATTTTTTATTACTTAAATAATATTTGCGAACATATTCCTCAACCATGCGGTCGGTATTATACTGTGGTATAAGCGTAGCCATTGCGTGCCGCACCCGATTGAACCATTTTCTCGGAAGCCCGTTTCCTTCGCGATTGTAAAATTCGGGGATAACTTCGTTTTCAAGAACATTGTAGAGGTTTTCGGCGTCCTGTTTATCCTGCGCTTCTATTGATTCGGGGTGGCTGTCGTTGCCGATCGCCCATCCGTTCCGGCCGTCATATGCCTCACGCCACCAGCCGTCCATAATGCTCAAATTGAGTCCGCCATGGATAGCGGTTTTCTGGCCGCTTGTACCGCTTGCTTCCAACGGCCGGCGCGGATTATTCAGCCAGACATCCGAACCGGAGACGAGCAAGCGTCCGGCGTTGATATCGTAATTCTCAAGAAAAACGACTTTTCCGAATAATTCCGGGTCACGGGCAAAACTGACAAGTTGTTGAATGAATTTTTTTCCCTGATCATCCCTTGGATGTGACTTCCCTGCGTAGATAATTTGAACCGGATATTCAGGATTGAGCAATATTCTTTTGGCGCGTTGGGGATCACTAAAGAACAGCGGCGCCCGTTTATATGCCGCAAAACGCCGGGCAAATCCTATTGTCAATGCATCGGTTGATAGAACTCTGTCGAATGTTACCCCGGGATTGGCGCCGTATCGTGCGCTTTGCTGGCGAAGGCGCGTGCGGACGAATTCAATCAGTTCACGCCGCAATACGTATCGAAGCGCCCACAACTCCTCGTCCGATATGAATTCAGGATCCTCGATACGTTGCCAGAATTCCGGATCGTCGAGATGGTCCGGCCAGTCTTCACCTAAAATATTTTGCCAGAACCGGTACGCACGTGACGACGTCCATCCCGGTACATGCACACCGTTGGTGATATGACCGATAGGAACCTGATCGCTTGATTTTGTTGGATAAAGATCTTTCCACATCTCCCGGCTGACTTTACCGTGCAGCTCACTAACGCCGTTGGCCGATCGAGACATTTTTAAAGCGAGCACCGTCATACAGAACGGCTCATCTTTGTTATTGGGATTTACCCGCCCAAGAGGCATTATTTCGGACGCGTCATTCCAGCATTCGGTGCAAAACTTTTGCAGGGTAAATCGGATGAGATCTTCACTGAAGCGATCATGCCCGGCAGGAACGGGGGTGTGGGTTGTAAAAACGGTATGTTTACGCACCCAGCGAATTGCTTCTGCTGTGGTTTTGCCCTTTTCGCGCACAAGCCCCCTCATCAGTTCGAGAGTGAGAAATGCAGAATGCCCTTCATTGAGATGAAAAACAGATGGGTTGATGCCCATTGCACGCAACATTCGAACACCGCCGATACCGAGAACTATTTCCTGGGAAATGCGGGTGGTAATATCTCCTCCGTAAACCTGTGAAATCATTTCCCTGTAATGTAATTCATTTTCTTCCCGATTTGTATCAAGCAGGATCAGTGATACACGACCGAGATTAATACGCCAGGCATGAAAATGTACATCACTGTGTCCGATCTTTACCGACGCGACAATCGGTTCACCCGCTACGTTGGTAATCAATTCAAGCGGTAGTTTTTTCGGATCGGTATTCGGAAACTCTTCCTGCTGCCACCCGTCGGGGCCGATACGTTGTTCAAAATATCCCTGCCGGTAATAAAGACTCACCCCGACAAACGGCAGGCCAAGATCACTGGCGGATTTTGTGTGATCTCCTGCGAGAATACCAAGACCGCCCGAATAAATCGGCAAACTTTCGTGTAATCCGAATTCTGCACTGAAATATGCGATGGGACCGCTTTGGATAATTTCATTGGCATGTTTACTTGTCCAGGTTTCTTCTTCAGACATATAATCATTATACTGATTGATCACGTTTTGTGCACGGCTCATTTGTTTCGGATCGAGTAAACGTGCTGCGAGTTCCTGGTCGGATATTTCGTCGAACATTGCAATAACATTGTGATTGCAGCGGAAATATGTTTGCGGAGAGAGATCGCGAAACAGATCGCGTGCGTCTACATTCCACGTCCACCATAGGTTATAAGCAATGTTTTTAATCTCACGAGCGATATTTGTAGCTTCAGCAAACGTTATAGTCGAGTGATGACTCATTAATTACTCCTCATTAAACGAATACTATCTATGTTAAACATGTATAAGTCGAATTATTGTGTTTTCGATTTCGTTTTTTTTCTGCAACAAGGCAAGGCAACCCGGTTTAGGCAATAATCGCTGTGGGTGTGAGGGTGGTACCACACATTATTCCAGATTAATTTACTTAGAGTGGTTTTAGTAAACCCCGGCACGGGATATGCCGGGGTTCGGACTCTATGTCTGAGTTATTTTTTTTACGTTCGTTGCTTGCAAGCCCTTAGGACCTTCTTCAACATCAAATTGTACACGATCGCCTTGATTTAACGTTTTGTAGCCATCCATCATAATTGATTTGTAATGGACAAACACATCTTCCCCTGCCTCTCGTTGAATAAATCCGTAACCCTTGGAAGCATTGAACCATTTAACGGTACCCTCTTCCATGAGGCATCTCTCTCTAAAGGAATCTATGAAAAATATGTACCCACATTCCGTCAGGAATCTACTTTTGCATTTTAATATCGTCAACCCCAGCGAAAGAAATTATTCTCGTAACTCTGACGGCTATGATTGTCCTCCTCTAAAATTTCCTCAGGTTATTTTCTACCGCTCCAAACACAAACGATCCAAATTAAAAGTGCAAAAACCGGAGTACGGTTAATTGTTTACATAATATAGCAGAATACAGGTAAAACTGCAAGGTCTGATATTCAATTTAGTTGAAAAGATGTTTCTTTGCGATTTCAGCGCCAATTTTTTCAAGGTATTTTCCGGCATTTTTGAACGAGTCGGTGTCACTATCCGCGCTTGAACGAATTGAGTATAAAAAATCTATACCAAGCGCTGCTTGAATGGCAGCCGGATCATCGCTGACGATGCCGCATACGACGATAAAAGGTATGTTTTTTTTGTTGACGAGATGTGCAATTGACGATATAACTTTACCGTATTTTGTTTGTGCATCGAGTCTGCCTTCGCCCGAAATAACTAATGTTGCTTCGTCGATGGCGGACTGAAATTGAGTAAGTTCTGCAAGAACACTAAAACCGGATTGCAGCTTTGCATTTCCATATGCCATTAGAAATAAAGCAGCGCCACCCGCGGCGCCGGTACCGGGATGTTTATCCGGGTCAAAACTTGCATCATTTTTTATGATTTTTGTTAAGTGCTCCAATCCTTCTGTAAGTTGTTCAACAGCAACCGCATCCGCACCTTTTTGCGGTCCATAGACGCGTGCAGCCCCCTCGGCGCCGTTGAGATAATTTTGTACATCGGATGCTATTGTCCAACGAACGTGTTTAAATCTATTGTGCAGGTGAGACGTATCTACCCGGTGGATTTTAGAAAGTGTTCCGCCGGTTGGCAGAAATTCCCGATCCTTTTCGTCGTAGAACCGGAATCCCAGCGCGGATGCTATACCCGTGCCGCCATCGACCGTCGCGCTGCCACCGACTGTAAGTATAACCTCATCCATGCCTTGATCAAGAGCATTGCGTAAAAGCTCACCGGTGCCGAGAGTGCCGGTGTGCAATGGGTTTCGTTCGATGGATTTGAGAAGTTCGAGGCCGGAAGCTTTTGCCAGTTCGATAACTGCAGTATTTCTGTCGTTCAGAATTAAATATCGGCTTTTGATTTTGCGGAATAACGGATCATGGACCTCGATCATCTGCCAGCGCCCGCTAGTGTGATAATTCAAAATTTCCGTAGTTCCTTCCCCGCCGTCAGCCATCGGAAAGAGGATGACTTTGATATTTTTCTTTACGGACTTAATACCATTGCATAGCGCTCTGGTCACGTCAATTGCCGGAAGGCAGTCTTTAAAGGAATCGGGTGCGATAAGTATAGTCATAAAATCGAAAAAAAATATGCAAAAAGTTTTTCAACATTAAAATATTTATTATATTGTTACTTATCAAGTCATTGTAAAAAAATAATTTAATCCGATAATAATCATTGGAAAATGTACATGCCTGCATTTTGGCTGATAAAAACTGAACCCGAAGAATATTCATTCGAACAACTGGTTGCCGACCGCCGCACGGTTTGGGATGGCGTCGAGAATAATCTTGCATTAAAATATATGAAATGTATGAGAATAGGGGATAAAGTATTGATATACCATACGGGAACGGAGCGGGCTATTATCGGTATTGCTGAAGTAATATCCAATCCCTACCCCGATCCGGAAGTGAACGATCCAAATCGCGTTGTTATTAAACTGAAACCGGATCGTAAATTACCGCACCCGGTCCCCCTTTCCGAAATTAAAAATAATAAAACCTTCAAGGATTTTGAGTTGGTTAAAATTTCGCGTCTTTCTGTGATGCCTGTTAAAGACCTATACTGGTATACAATACTCGGAATGGGCGATTTATAAGCGGCGTATGTTTTATTACCGATCATTACCCGATGGAACGGCGGCAGTGCAATCGTGGACTATTTACGATCTTGTTGATGATTGGATACTTCATTCATCGATAAAACCGGGAAATCAGATATTGATTTTTTTGTTATTAGTTATGACGATGGCCGGTACAATGATATGGATAGCAATGCAGTATTCTCAATTTCCGCCGGTCCCGGTCGGTGCGTATATTGTAATGCAGCCGATATTACTCGTTGTGACCATTGTGATGCACGAATTATGCCACGCGTACTTAATTTTATATTATGGCGGACGACCCAGGTTCGGCTGGAAATGGTTGAAAGGACTCGGTCCCGTGATATTTGCCACTACCAAAGGATATTATTCAGTCCGGGCATACCGGCGCATTGCAGCCGCACCGCTTGTTGCAATATCGTTTTTTTGTTTAGCCGGCAGTTTTTTCGGGATAGGGTGGTGGCTGATATTTCCTTTTTTATTTAATGCAATCGGCGCCGGAGGCGATCTGCTTAGTTTACGTGTATTAAAACGGTATCCTCCGGATTTTTTAATAGAGGATACGGAAGACGGTTTCACGGTGTATCGATCCGGATCGGGTAACGAAGTATCATTATCATCGAATTAGTCCAATTATCAAAAAGAGGTAGAGCGCAATGAACAGACGATCTTTTCTTACAATGACCGCTGCGGTGATGGCAGGAGGAACTATTTTCCCCGGAATTTCGCTTTCTCATATTTTAGACAGGCACCGTGAAATATGTGAACGAACGTTTTCTGTAGCCGCAGACATGGATCTCGCCCGCCGACCGATTGGCGAGATCGTCGTCGAGGTCGGTAAATTATTTATAGATGCTCCGTATGAAGCGCACACACTTGAAAAACCGGGTGAAGAACGGCTTATCATAAATCTTGAAGTATTCGATTGCGTAACGCTTGTTGAAAATACCCTTGCGCTGGCGCGGTGTATTAAAAAGGGGAACACTACCTTTGAAGCGTATACCGGTGAATTGCAAATGATACGATACCGGGGTGGTGTACTTGACGGATATCCGAGCCGGCTACACTACTTCACCGACTGGATTTACGATAATGAACTCAAAGGATACGTAACCAATGTGAGTCGTGATGTCGGAGGCGCCGAACCGTTTCGAAAAGAAATTCGTTTTATGTCGGAAAATCGCGATTCGTACACGCAATTGTCAAATGAGGACTTTTTCCGGGCTATCAAAAAACAGGAAGACGTAATCGATAACCGTGAATACTTTTTTATTCCAAAAGGAAATTTTCATATGTATGAAATGAACATGCAGGACGGCGATATACTTGGATTCACAACGAATATTCGAGGTTTGGATATTCAGCATACGGCGCTTGCTATTAAGGTGGATGAAAGATTTCACGCACTTCATGCTCCTGAGGTTGGAAGAACGGTGGAGATCACCGGAAGGAATTTGATGGAATATATGGCTTTGAACAGGAGAATGACCGGTTTAATGGTTGCACGTCCGCGGGAGATATGATAAGCATTTTATGTATTAATCGGGCGGTGGTTTCCGGTATTTTTTAATTTCGCTCCGTTGTTTTTTCTCGCTTATACGTTTTTCTTTAGCCGCTTCACCGGGTTTTGTGGGGATTCGTCGTTTCGGCTTTCTGAGTGCCTCGGAAATGAGTTTTTGAAATCGTTCGATCGCTTTTTGTCGATTTTTTACCTGGCTTCTGGTGTCCTGTACCTCGATTCGCAGTATACCTTCCGCAGAAATACGTTTTTCTAATTTTTTTGCTATCCTATTGCGTTGCGATTCGGTGAGGGATGGGGAATTTTGTACATCAAACAATAGTTCTACCTTTGTAGCGGCTTTGTTAACATGCTGCCCGCCGGGTCCACTGCTTTTAGAAAATTTGAACCGGAGTTCGTGCTCGGGTATCGATAACCGGTTGTGTATGTTGATTTGCCGGTTCATATTTTTTACAATAGACAATAATCAGCAAATATGCAAATGAATTATTCTTCGTAATATTCGATACCGAGATGTGTGATCAGCTCTTCGCCCATCATATGACGAAGATTGTTTTTTAATTTCGTCAACTGGATAAAGAGATCATGCTCGGGATACACTTCCGCCGCGTGCATAGGACTCTTAAAATAGAACGACAGCCATTCCTGAATTCCCTTCATACCGACCCTTTGAGCAAGATCGAGAAATAATACCAGATCGAGCACAATCGGAGCGGCAAGAATGGAATCCCGGCATAAAAAATCGATCTTGATTTGCATCGGATACCCCAACCAACCGAAAATGTCAATATTATCCCACCCCTCTTTGCCGTCGCCCCGGGGAGGATAGTAATTAATCCGGACTTTATGATAAAAATTCTTATATAGTTCCGGGTACAGTTCCGGCTGCAAAATGTGTTCGAGCACCGAAAGCTTGCTTTCTTCTTTAGTTTTAAATGAATACGGATCGTCGAGCACCTCACCGTCGCGATTTCCGAGGATATTGGTTGAAAACCATCCCTGTAATCCCAACATTCTTGCCTTTAACATAGGGGCTATAACGGTTTTCACGAGTGTTTGACCTGTCTTAAAATCCTTGCCGGCTATCGGTACATTTTTTTGTATAGCAAGTTCAGTAAGTGCAGGAATATCCACCGTTAGATTCGGAGCGCCGTTTGCAAAGGGAATGCTTTCCATTAGTGCCGCATATGCATAGATCATACTCGGCGTGATGTTGACATCGTTTTCCTGAAGAGCTTTCTCAAAGTTATCTATTGTGTTATGAGATTCGTTACGTCCCATATAGATCTCGGTGCTCCCGCACCAGATCATCACCATTCTATCGATGTTATGTTTGGTTTTAAAATCTCTGATGTCAGCTCTCAATAGCTCGGCAAGTTCCATCTTTGTTCTGCCGTTTTTGATGTAAGTTCCGTTCAATTTTTTTACATAATAATTGTCGAACACTGCGGGCATAGGGTGTAAGGAGGACAATTCCTGTTTGACCGGATCGATATCCTTTTGCTCGAGGACTTTTGACTCACAAGCTGCATCATACAGATTTTGGTCGAATATATCCCAACCGCCTATAACGATATCATTGATATCGGCTAACGGAACGAAATCTTTGATCTTTGGAATGTCCATATCCGACCGTTTCCCGAGCCGGATTGTTCCCATTTGAGTGAGTGAGCCGATAGGTTTTCCGTACCCTTTTGTAATTGCAAATAGGCCGGCAATGAACGTGGTGGCGACAGCGCCGTTTATACCGACGATGAGAACACCAAGTTTGCCGCGTGCAGGTAATATTCTCTTTTTCATACTTATTCCTTTTTCATCGAAGCTATTGTGTTATGGACGTCGCTTTTTGCTTTTTTATATTTATTGATCTCTCGGACTTGGTTTGCTTCCAAACCTCATGTACGCGTTGAGCAACCGTTATCGGAGTAAAAAGGGCGACGATTGCGATAGCGAGAGTAAGCGGCATCGGGGGATAGTAGTAAGTTAGGTCAAACGGTATTATTTTAAGAATAGTTATTACAAGTAAATCGAATGGTTGAGGATAAAAACTAAGCAGTGCGGCGCAACCGAGGAGAACGATTCGTTCACCACGTCGCATCCATCCGACATTACATGAGAATCCATGTGATTCAGCCCTTGCTCTGACATAGCTTACCATAATAGATCCACTGGCGGCAATTACAACCAACAACGATGCAAGATGCATACTTTGAAAGACATAAAAGTATCCTAAGCCGGTGTACATCGCAATTTCGGCGAATCGATCGAGTGTCGAATCGTACAATGCACCAAATTTTGAAGTTCGGTTCGTAAGACGGGCGATTTTGCCGTCGATCATATCCATTATTCCGCCAAAGAGTATAAAAAAACCGGCAGTGACGAACCAGCCATAGGCAAGAAGAATCGCCGCTATGAAACTTGGAATAATTCCAATAGTCGAAATGACATTCGGTGAAAGGTGTAATGCTTTTACCGCATAGACAAGAGGAATTAATAGTTTATCGAACCTATTTTCCAACCTTGATGGAATAAGACCCATTATTGTATGTGTTCTGTGGATATTTCAAACCTGAATAAAACCACACAAAAATAATTGTATTTCTTATGAATAGCAATAGGGAGGAGAATATATTAGCAAAAGACCTGTCAGGTTTGCTCACCCCGACAGGTCTTGTATAGCGAACAGCTCCTGATTGATCTTAATAGAGTAATTATTCTTCAAGCGGTTCAGCCAGATTGAATACCGCCCGGAATCTCGGCTCGTCGTGCCGCTCGAGATAATAAATGAATTGTTCTTCTTCCAGATCAAGTTCAATCATCCAAACGTTCGTTGCAGCTTCGGGGAGCATCTCAGCCGTGACTTCATCGGCCGGAAAGTATTGCCGCACGTCCGTGCCGCGGTCGTCGGCATAGCCGCCGTAACCGTGAGCGTCATCCTCGCCGAGGTCTTCCTCGGTTCGTACATCGCCAAGATGGTCGTGATACAGGTGCAAACCATCTTCGCGCCGCTCAAGTACCCATGCCCCGTGCCAGTAATCCACGTCGCGG
>PWTU01000298.1 GCA_003562775.1 Ignavibacteriales bacterium | reverse complement strand
TTGCCGTTGCTTCGATGAACAAGATATCTCCACCGACCGGTGTCCATGCAAGTCCGGTTGCGACGCCGGGACGTGTTACCCGCTCCGCGACATCGATAAAGTACTTCTGTGGACCGAGATACTTTCGTATCGAATCCGCAGTGACAACCTGTTTCGTGGTCATTCCCTTTGCAACATCTTTTGCTACTCCACGACAAACATCAGCAATCCGGCGCTCGAGCGTTCTTACTCCCGCTTCTTTTGTATACTCGGTAATTGTTTTCCGAATCGCATCGTCGTCGAATGTTATATGCTTGTTCTCAAGTCCGTGCTCGCCGATCTGTTTCGGAATCAGAAAATCTTTTGCGATATGTAATTTTTCCTCTTCGACATAACTCGGTATTTCGATTAATTCCATTCTATCCCGCAGCGGCGCCGGTATCGGGTCGAGCATGTTACCGGTCGCTATAAACAATACCTTTGACAAATCGAACGGAACCTCGAGATAATGATCGCTGAATGAATTGTTTTGTTCCGGATCAAGCACCTCGAGCAGCGCCGAGGATGGATCTCCCCTGAAATCCAACCCGAGCTTGTCTATTTCGTCAAGCATAAATACCGGATTGTTGGATCCGGCTTTTTTTATACCCTGAATAATTCTTCCGGGCAATGCACCGATATATGTTCTCCGATGACCCCGTATTTCTGCTTCATCGCGTACACCGCCGAGTGACATACGGATGAATTTTCTGCCAAGCGCATTTGCGATGGATTTTCCAAGAGACGTTTTCCCGACACCGGGCGGACCAACAAAACAGAGTATCGGTCCTCTCATATCGTTTTTTAGTTTTCTCACGGAGAGGTACTCGAGTATTCTTTTCTTTACCTTTTCAAGGCCGTAATGATCGCGGTCGAGCACCTTTTCGGCAGCGTCGATATCGAGATTATCTTCGGTCGATACCGACCAGGGCAAATCGAGCAGCCATTCGACATAGGTTCTTGTTACCGTGTATTCTGCCGAGGAAGTGTGCATTTTCGACAACCGGTTTAATTCTTTCTCAACGATTTGCCGGACGTCTTCCGATAACTGCGCTTTTTCCATTCGCTCCCGGAATTCTTTTATCTCGACGTGCTCATCGTCCTCGCCAAGTTCTTTTTGTATCGCTTTTAACTGCTGACGGAGATAATATTCACGCTGATTTTTATTTATTTCCTCCTGCACATCCGATTGTATCTTGCTGCCGATTTCAAGTCGTTGTACAATCTTGTTCAATTGCCTGTGCACTCTTTGCAGGCGTTCTTTTACATCGAGGGTTTCCAGGATCCGCTGTTTCTCTTTTACAGAAACCGACATAATCGCCGCTGCAATATCTGCGGTGCCTGCGGCATCATCGAGATTTAATATGATTGACAAATGTTCATCGCTGTATTCCTGGCTTAAATCAACCATACGATGAAAAACATTTCGTACGCTGGTCACGAGTGCATCGACTTCGATATCGTCGGTGTGTTCATCCTCCAATTTTTCTACCGCTGCTTTGATGTATGATTCACTTTCAATATCCGTCAGTATACGTGCCCGCGATATCCCCTGAAGCAACACATTTCGTGTTCCATCGGGCAGGTTAAACACCTTAACAATCCGGGCAATTGTCCCGACTGAGTAAAGATCTTTAACCAACGGGTTCTCAACGTTCCCGTCCCGCTGCGCTGCTACCAGAACGGACGTATTATTTTTTTGCGCTTCTTCTATCGCAAGTAAACTTTTTTCTCTACCGACACTAATCGGCAACACCTGTCTCGGAAAGAAAACCGTATTCCGTAAAGGCACCACTGGTATTGTATCGGGAATATGAAGTTTCATATCCTTTTCCATAATCAGATCTCTCCCTCATTTAATAAATATATTGAGGCGGAGTTCCGCAACAGCATCCCCCACCTGATGCGAAATCTCCGCCTCCGATAATTACTCATTCTTCGTTTATTTTATCTTCACATCGATTTGCTTTGGCTTTGCTTCTTCCGATTTCGGAACGGTAACGATCAACACTCCATTTTTAAACTCCGCATCGATCTTATCCGTTTTTACGTTACCCGGCAACGGGAAGGTTCGCGAAAAACTTCCGTATGAACGCTCCATTCGATAATAGCTCTTTTTCTTGTCCTCTTTCTCGATCTTCTTTTCGCCTCGAATGGATAATACATCGTTGGCGATAGAAATCTTAATATCATCTTTGGTCATTCCCGGAAGCTCTGCCTCGATTACAAATGCATCGTCATTTTCAATGACATCGACGGAAGGAAGCCAGGTACTAAGCGTCAACTCATCGCTCTCACCTTCACGCCCGCCAAAGAAATCATTAAACAAACGATTCATTCTTTTTTGCATGGTATCTACATCACGCATTATATCTGTCAATTTGTCTTATACTAGATAGTGTACTCACAATGCATTTTAATAAGTAGTTGATATTATTGAATATACAGTGATGATATTGTTGTTGGCACAGAATTTGTGCATTAAGTAA
>PWTU01000194.1 GCA_003562775.1 Ignavibacteriales bacterium | reverse complement strand
CTGTATTTGGTAGCCATACCGAGAAGTCCGCAAATCCACATCCAGAAAATCGCGCCCGGACCTCCGGCGAAGATGGCCGTAGCAACACCGGCGATATTTCCGTTGCCGAGGGTTGCCGCAAGTGCGGTTGATAATGCCGCAAATGGTGTGATGTCTCCCTCGCGTGTAGATTTTGCGCGCGACCGTTTGCTGAGTGTAATGCGGGTGGCGACTCCCAGTTTCCGGAATTGCAGGAACCCGATCCGGATTGTAAGGAGGAGACCGACGCCGAAGAGCACCGGAACCATGATGTTCCAGACACCGGAAGCGAACGAAGAAATGCTGGTTGTTAACGATTCAAGTATTTGATCCATACACTTGTTTTTTAATCATTGACCCCGACGTTTTTTGTCGGGGGAAATAATATTATTCCGATAACAGCGGATCTTTCTCTAACGCTTGTTTTGTAATTCGTGCAATCATGCCGGAGAGCAGCATTAATCCGATGAGATTCGGAAGCGCCATAAATGCGTTCGCTATATCCCCGACAAAGAAGACAATCTCAATAGAAACAAGTGCCCCGATAAAGGTAAGTGCGATGAACATTATCCGGTAAGGCATCGTTATCTTGAAACCGAACAGATATTTTGCGCACTGCTCGCCGTAATACTCCCAGGCAATTAACGTTGAATAGCCGAGGAGAAATGTACTGAGTGCAACGACCGCACCTCCAATATATGGAACAGCATCCGAAAAAGCTGCGGCAGTCATAGCCGCGCCGGTAAGATCGGTGTGCCACACACCGGACGAGAGCAGAATGAGTGCGGTGAAGGTACAAACCAGAATTGTATCAATGAAAACTTCGGCGATTCCAATCAATCCCTGGTAAATCGGTCCCGGTGTTTGTGCGGCTGCGTGTGCAATGGGAGCGCTGCCGAGTCCTGCTTCGTTAGAAAGGATACCGCGCCGTGCACCGAATTGTATCGCCTCTCTCACCGTTGCGCCGAGGAACCCACCCGCCGCTGCGATCGGGCTGAATGCATACTCAAAGATCATAACAAACGCCGACGGGATTGCCGTGATGTTCACAATAAGTACGACGGTGCCGAACGCAAAATATAAAATGACCATTGACGGGACGAGTCGTACGGCGACATTTGCAATTCGCTTAATACCGCCGAGGATCACAAGTGCAACCAAAGTTGTTGCGACGATACCTGTTAGCAGCGGCGGTACACCGAACTCGCTTTGCAGTGAACTTGCCATTGCATTTGTCTGCATCATATTGCCGGTGCCAAAGAGAGCAGCAAATGCGCCGCAAGCGGCAAATATACCGCCAAGAATTTTCGACCAATAATTATCCCCGAGTCCCCTTTTAATATAATACATGGGACCGCCGGCCATTGTGCCGTCAGGATGCTTTTCGCGATACTTAACGCCGAGAACCGCTTCACTGTATTTCGTTGCCATACCGAGCAGTCCGGTAATCCACATCCAGAAAATTGCACCCGGACCACCCCACATTAATGCTGTTGCTACACCGGCAATGTTACCATTCCCGACCGTTGCCGCTAACGCAGTTGTTAACGCAGCAAAAGGAGTGACGTCTCCTTCACGTTCACTTTTTGCCCGCGATTTTTTACTGAGGGTAACCCGCAGCGCAGTTCCGAATTTCCGGAACTGAAGGAAACCGGTTCGGTAAGTGAGTATAATACCAATACCAAAAAGCACGTACACCATGTACGTCCAGATAAACGAAGCGGCACCATCGACCCATACGGCAACTTGATCGATAAAGCTATTTTCCATTTACTAAACTCCTTGTTAGTGTTTGTAAAAACGGGTATGGTTACTATTAGCTTTATATCTAAAAGAAATCGATAGAATAGAGTAGAACAAGTAGTATGACTACCGGACAGATATATTTTAAGACTACACCCCACACCCTGGATTGTATACCGATAAATTTTTCGTTTCCGGATGAAATTTCCTTGCTTGCCCCAAACATCCCCCAACGCCATGCAACAAATATCGAAAATAACATCCCTCCGAGGGGAAGCGCAATACTGCCGAAAATGAAATCCATCATTCCGAAGAACGATTGATCTCCCCAGAAGGGTAGGTTACTAAAAAAGTCCGATGCACCGAATGATAATGCCGAAGGTATACCAAATATCAATGTAATACCACCGACAAACCATGTTGCGATTTTACGGCTTATCTGTCGTTCATCTATAAGAAATGCGACAGGTACTTCGAGTAACGAAATCGCCGATGTAAGAGCAGCGATAGCAAGAAGTAGAAAGAAGAGTGTTCCGATGAGAATTCCGCCGGGCATCATCTCAAATATTTCCGGTAGAATAACAAACACAAGAGCAGCACCCTCGGCGGGACTTTTTCCCATGGCAAATACCGCAGGAAATATTGCAAATCCTGCAAGGAATGAAATCATAATACCGAATGCAACGACCGTCGTTCCGGCGGCAATTATATTTTCCTTTTTATTTAAATAGCTGCCGTATGTTATCAT
>PWTU01000005.1 GCA_003562775.1 Ignavibacteriales bacterium | reverse complement strand
TGATCCGCTGCAGGACTATGATCCGCTGCAGGACTATGATCCGCTGCAGGACTATGATCCGCTGCAGGACTATGATCCGCTGCAGGACTATGATCCGCTGCAGTAGGGCTGTGGCGATCGCCGGCGTGCTTGCCCTGGTTATCTTCCCCCCGGTCCCCGGGCAGCAGCCGGAGCAGGCTCGTCCCGCCGGAGATCCGGTCTCCGATCGTGTTTCGTCGGGAGACTGGGGAGTCACCCTCGACGCGCTTCGCACCATACGCGCCGCCGGGCATCAGGATCTGGACACCTTCACCAATGCGTTAAGGGGCGCGCTCTGGGCCCGGCGAGTCGTGCCGGCCGGCGAGCTCAGCACCTTCGACCTCGGCGTACAGGGCAGCTACAACTGGAGCACCGGGCAGACGTACCTGAATCTCGATCGTTTGCGGGCGGTCGGCCGATACCCGGAGCTCCTCGGACCGACCTCGGTAGCCGAGACAACCGTAGGCCGCTTTCGCTTTCAGGACCCGAGCGGCCTCGTGCTCAACCACGTTGGAGACGGGCTCTCGGCCGGCGTCGCGTACCCGCGAGCTCGCCTGCGGTTCAGTGCGCTCTATACCGGATTCCTCCTCAACCCGGTCTCGACGGTGCGTATGACCGGAACCGATCTCCTCGAGGAAGACGACGACGATGAGGACTTCGGCCCGCGGCGGGTCGTGGGGCTGGCCGAGCTGTCCTTCCCCGCGCTCGTCGCGCGCCAAACCCTCGTGACCGGTGCGGCCGGACAGTACGACCTGCGCGACGCCGGAGACGGCGAGGAGACCGTGCATTCCGGCTACGCGGTGCTCGGAATACGCGGGCGGCTTTTCGGAAGCCTCTACCACGACGTCTACGCGGTGGGCACCGCCGGAACCTTAGAGCGCGACGAGAACGGCGCCACCGAGAGCGAGGACTTCACCGGCTACCTCGGATCGGCGCGCCTTCGCCTGTTCCTGCCGGGCTTCTTCGCGTCGCGGCTCAGCCTGCAGGGTGTTTACGCGAGCCGCGCGGACGCGAACAACGACCTCATCGGCGACGGCTACCTCCCGATCAGCAGAACGCGCCTCGGCACGGTCGTGCGCCTTCCGCTTCAGAATCTGCTCTTCACCGAGCTGAGTTACTCGATGCGGCCGTTTTTCGATTCCGCCTCCGAGCGCGCGCGCAGGGTGCAGGTGGTGCTCACCGGCCGGGGCTTCTTCACGACCTCGGACCGGCCGGTGGTGCTCGATCCCGCCACCGAGACCACCGGCGATGGTTTTGATCTTGTCGGAATCGATTCCGAGCCTGCGGGCAACATCATCGGTACCGAGGTGGTACTGAGGATAAACGCACGGCCGCTTTCGGACCTCGGGCTCGGCATGACCACCGGGATGTTCTTCCCGCATACCGGAAGCGCAGGCGTGTTCACCGGTGACCGGGAACCTGAGTTTCTCGGGCGGGTGGAGCTCTCGACCCGGCTGTAGGAGGTGGACCCGAGTGAGTATGACAAAAACGCTGGCACCGGTCTTGATGGTGCTCGTTATGACCAGTACCCTCAGCGCGGCCGAGGCGCGGGTTCTCGAGACCGCCGGCCGGGTGGAGATACGGCCGGCGCCGGATGCGGACTGGGCACCTCTTCAGGACGGCATGGTGGTGCCGGGCGGCGCGACGATCTCAACCGGGTTCGGCGCCGCTGCTGTCATACAGGTCGGCCCCGCGGCACGCCTCGAGGTTGCCGCCCTGAGCCGCTTGACCCTCGAGCAGCTCATCGAGCGCGAAGGGCTGGTAGAGAGCGACCTGCACCTCTCGGTGGGCCGTGTCCGCGCCGAGATCGAGGCGGTAGAGGGGATACAGAGCGACTTCAACCTCTCAAGCCCGGTCTCTACCGCTGCGGTACGCGGGACGAGCTTCGAGTACGACGGGGTCAACGTTTTCCTGACTTCCGGTGATCTCGACTTTCGCGATCGGTTCAACAGATCCGTCTTCCTCAGGGCAGGCGAGCGGTCTCGTGTCATCGGCGACAACGACCCGACCGAGGGAGACGTGGGCCGTGAAGAGGACACCGGTGTTGTCATCTACATGGGAGGACTCGAGGAGGACACCGAGAGCCCCATCAACGAGCGCGAATCGGATGCTGCGAGGTTGCAGGTAGATATCCGGATCGAGGAACCGGTCGGACCGGCGTCTCGGTAGTGTACCGGATTCAAGGAATCGGGAGGAAACCGCGCCGCCGTGCTCCGTAGGGCGCCGGGATTATGGGAGACTCTTCAGTCAGGGAGTACTTGTCATGAGCCGAGTTAACATCGCGGTCGCGTTCCGGCGATTTGTCCGGTGCTCGAGAGTGCCGTTTGGCGGGATCGTAATCGCTTTTGTTCTGTTGGGCTGCACCTGGGCGATCAATGAAGCCCAACGCGAGGCGCAGCTCGAGATCGCGATTCCGGCGGAAACGATACGAGCCTTACAGCTGGTCGAAGGAACCGAGTTGTTCGTGAATGTCGTCGCGGTGGACTACTTCGC
>PWTU01000225.1 GCA_003562775.1 Ignavibacteriales bacterium | reverse complement strand
GCACCGAATACGAAGGCGAGAAGAATAATTATTATAGTACGCTTCATAACAAATCCCTTCGATAAATCCAACAACAAAAAGATAACTTACTTTAAACAAAACCTCCGTCCCGACGACACACATAAACGCGCCTGTCAGCATGAGGGATTATATGAGCCGTATATACAACGGACGGAGGAATTGTCGAAATATTTACAAAATTATTATTAGAAAAAGAGTCATTGTATAGATAAAACAGAAGTGCATCGAGGAAGAGAAAAAATGGAGAAATGAACGCCCGGGGTTATCATAATATACGATAACCCGAAAGACATCCTATCGCGAATTGTAAAATGATGAGTGTTGACAGGCGCTTACAATTTCACCGATAATAAATTGCTCCCTCGCTGCAAACCCTACTACGTTGTATTGACTTCGTAGGGCATGGCTCCGCCTCGTCAGTCACAGGAACCAACGGACGGATTTGCATTAGCAGCACGTCATTTGGAGGGACTGCCGCTGCTACAGGATGTTGCCAAATATATAATACAAATAATAACTGCGAGATCGCTTTCCCGCTACCGGCCCATTGTCTCGCTTATTTTCGTTAACACAGTTTTGCTATATATTATATATATCGTTACCTCTGGGGTGTCTTGCCGAAAATTTTGAAAATTTTTTTTATATTTTTTTTAAAAATATTATTATTTCATCCTTTTTTAGCTACCCATTTATCTACTTAAAAATCCGGCATTGAGTGGTTATTCAATATTCTTAATGTATAAACATTTAACGTTCTTGAAACAATTTGAGATGAGTATGTATTATAACGCTCTACATCCGTAAATTTTAAATAAACGAATAAAATAACGAATGATCAAATATAAGAAATTTCATTAATAATGCAAGTGTTTTCTTGAAAAATCCGATTTTTTTTGTAAAAATCTTCGGTATAATGAAGGACCCCCACCGGATCGAACGGCGCAAGCCCGGCCGCATCGCATTCGACTAAACACACACCCCTAACCCCTCTTTTTAGAGGGGAATTCGCCGCGGCGTAAGTCGGCGATCTAAAGATAATGATATTTATTGCTCCTTGAAATAAAACCCGTAGTCTCCAGTATTTATTTAATTTAAAAAATTTATTATTTTTGTTTCGATATAGAAATTAATGTTTATCTTAATACGGGAGAAAGGTATATGCAAGCACGATCAAGACTATCAGCCGTTGTTTTATTGATGATGGGTCTCATTGCCGGCCTGGTGATCGCCACGCAATGGGAGCGGACTCCAACTCAACCGGTATTCGGCACGCCGAATTTCGCCAATCCGGACAAATCGATACCGGCCGGCGACCGCGAAATCCGGACACTTGAAGATCTCAATAAAGCATTTGTCGATTTAGCAAAATCGGTTAATCCATCGGTCGTAACGGTGTTTACCGAGCGGGTATACCGTGTGCGTCAGGACAGGATGTTTCCATTCTTCCGGAGTCCGTTCGACGACTTTTTCGAAGATTTCTTCGGAAGGCGGCAGCCGCGGCAGGAACCTGAAGAACGGGAATACCGGCGATCGGGTCTCGGATCGGGAGTCATCGTGAGCACCGAAGGATACATTATCACGAATAACCACGTCATCGACAACGCCGATACGATTCGCGTCCGCCTCATCGACAGAAGATCGTTTCCGGCAACGGTGGTCGGCACCGACCCGCAAACGGACATTGCTATATTAAAAGTTGAAGCGGACAATTTGCCGGCTATTCCGCTCGGCGACAGCGACGCCATTGAGATCGGCGAATGGGTGCTCGCTATCGGCAGTCCGCTCAGCCCTGAACTCGCGCATACGGTGACGAGCGGAATAGTAAGCGCCAAAGGACGTACCGGCGTCGGTCTTGCGGAATATGAAGATTTTATACAAACCGATGCCGCAATTAATCCGGGAAACTCCGGCGGTGCGCTGGTGAATATGAACGGCGAGCTGATCGGAATCAACTCGGCAATTGCAACGCGAACCGGCGGCTTTCAGGGCATCGGTTTTGCCGTGCCGGTTAACATGGCGCGAATGGTCATGGAATCGCTGCTCGAACACGGAGAAGTCATACGCGGCTGGCTCGGCGTATACATACAGGATATCGACGATATCATGGCGCAGGCAATGGATCTTCCCGTGCATGAAGGCGTGCTTGTTTCGGACGTACAGGAAAACAGTCCGGCAGAGCGCGCGGGGTTACAACAGGGAGACGTCATCATCAAACTGGACGGGAAACAATTACTGAGTCAATCACAACTTCGCAATGAAGTTGCCTCCCGCGCGCCGGATACAAACGTGAAAGTAACGATAATCCGCGACGGCCGTGAGCGCACAATCGATGTAACACTCGGCAGACTGGAGCCGGACGACATTGCCGTGCGGCCCGATACGGATTTCGATGAGCTGCTCGGTTTTCGCGTCGCCAGTCTAACCGAGGAAAGTGCAAGCAGGTACGGCATAGACCCGTCGCGTTCGGGCGTAGTGGTAACGGAAATTCAACGCAACAGCACGGCGGCGAGACAAGGACTTCGCGAGGGAGATTTAATAACGCATGTAAACCGTCAGCGCGTCGAAAACCGGGACCTGTTTTATGAGAACGTACGAGGCATGCAGCGCGGCGATACTATTTTATTGAACGTGACGCGCGACAACAGAAATATGTTTCTTGCGTTTCCGCTGTAAACCGGATGAAAACGAGCGCGGTGGTTGAGGTGATTGCATGAATGCATGGTTGCATGGATCTTGAGCAAATGCAGTCTCTGACTATGTTTTCGATTTTTTTATTTGCTCGAATTTTTTCACGTCTTCTTCGGTTAAATCTTCCGGGATCTGAATATGGATTTTTACATACAGATCGCCGTATTCACCCGGTTTGTTATGAACCGGCATCCCGAGTTTCGGCAAACGCAACACTTTACCCGATTGTGTTTTCTTCGGTATCCCGACCTTCACTTTTCCTTTTAGCGTCTCGACCTCTGTTTTCCCGCCGCTCACCGCGGAGTACAGATCGACCTTGACGTCCATATACAGGTCGTTCCCTTCGCGTTTATACACGGGGTGTTGTTTAATGTTAATTTTCAGATATAGATCGCCTGCCTGACCGCCTCCGGAACCGGGCATTCCTTTACCTGGAAGCCGGAGCGTCCGGTTATCCTGAATTCCCGGTTTTATATTCACACGGACCTTTCTCCCGTCCATTTGAATGATGCGCGATGTCCCGTAATATGCTTCTTCGAGTGTAAGCGTCGTCTCTGCCGTTACATCCTGTCCGCGCATCGATGCCGTACGTCCCCCTCGGGGCTTCGCCCGTGCACTGCGAAAATCCTCCCCAAACAACGTCTCGAAAAAATCACTGAAGCCGCTTCGTCCTCTTCCGCCCGTAAAGACTTCTTCAAAACCGAATGCGTCCCCGAACGGAGAAGATTGTTCCTGCCAATCCTGACTTCTGCCCCGGCCGAATCCTCCCTGTCTCATAAAATCGGAGAATTCGAATCCGCCGGCGCCTGCGCCGGCTTCCTGATACTGCTTCCAGTTCTGCCCGAAGCGATCGTATTTTTTCCGCTTTTCCGGATCTTTTAAAACTTCATACGCTTCGGATATTTCTTTGAATTTGTTTTCTGAATTCTTATCGCCCTTCGTCTTATCAGGGTGATATTTTACCGCAAGCTTCCTGTATGCTTTTTTAATCTCATCCTGCGAGGCATTCCTGTTTACACCGAGTATTTTATAGTAATCTTTGTATTGCATAATACAATAAAATTAAAAAATTTTATGTTTTATTCAAACAGCCGGATGGAAGATACCCGTTATTGGAGCAGCTCCCCTTTCAGGATCGTCACGGCTTTTCCGCCGAGCATTACGCGATCGTTCATAAGCTGAACTTTAACTATACCGCCTCTTTGCGACGCTTGATAGCCGACCATCACATCTTTTTTTAGCTTGCTTTTCCAGTACGGGGCGAGGCAGCAATGAGCCGAGCCGGTGACCGGATCTTCCGATATGCCCACTCCGGGTGCGAAGAATCTCGATACAAAATCATATTCCGTAGAGCGGGAAGTGACAATGATCCCGCGAATATCCAGCCGCGCCAGTTTCAGAAAATCCGGGCGGAGTTTGCGCAGTACGATCTCCGAGGACACTTCGATAAGATAATCGAACTGGTTTTTTCCTACGTACGACGCTTTCACGTGGAGCGCTTCGAGCAATCCATCGGGGGGAGAGGTTTCTTCGGCAGGCAGCGACGGAAAATCCATTTCAATCCATCCCTCGGTCCGTTTCGTCTTGAGCAAGCCGCTTTTCGTATTAAATTCGATAGGACTGTCCGCCGGGTGCAATCCTTCTTCCCAGATCGCATGTGCTGTTGCGAGGGTTGCATGACCGCAGAGATCGACCTCCATCGTAGGAGTAAACCACCTTAATTCATATCCCGGATCCTTCGGCCAGAAAAAAGCGGTTTCTGAAAGATTCATCTCCATGGCTACATTTTGCATCCATGAATTGCTTTGCCGGGAATCGAGAAAGCATACTGCGGCAGGATTCCCCGTAAACGGTTTTTCGGTAAATGCATCTATCTTGTAAATTTTCATATTTTCTTCTTCGGGTTGTTATCGATTTCCGGAACTGAAAAAAGAAAGGTAACTATGTATCTGATAATATAGAAAAAAAAACGAAATTGCAACAGGGTAGATGCCGAATACAATTTAAAATGCTTCACCGAACGTTATGTAAAACCCCGACATATCCGGTCCAATGCCGTAATCAAGACGAATGTTTGTCTTTCCGCGTATTCGCTCCGATCTCCCAGAAACTTTTAGGAAACTTATTGTAAAAAATACTTCACGTCCACAGGTATTTTTCTTGCGGAAAAAATAGTGCATGATCGAGATAATTATTAATCGTTTCATATTAGTGAATGTTATAATGTATGTGGGAGATCGTTCCCCGCCAATATTCGTACTCGCCTTCATCGAGATGCCATGCCGCTCTTACGTTTACAGGAATGAGAACGCCATTGCATTCTTTATAGTCATCAATATAAACTGAAAATTTCCTTTTCTGATACGTACCATCCGTCGTCATATAATATCGGTCGTCCGATTCGAAGGCATGAAATAATCCTTCATCGTCGAAGTGAAAAACTCCGCTTGCGATACGGCCTTCGTGCCGGATAGATACCTGCACTGTATAATCGTCAAGTGGAGACCACTCGATATAGTTCTGAAGCGCATAGTTCGGAATAAACAAAACTTCCGCAAGCAGGGTGATCAATGCCGAAGTAGTCAGTTCATCGCCTTTCTCATCGAATACCTTTATCATTTTCATAAACCGGCCGTGCATATTTCCGTTTCCGTCTGAATAGATATCCCTTCCTTCAAAAGGAAATATCCCGTACATCCTGGCTTTCATATACGCTGCACGCATCGGTTCCGGAACAGAATTGAACTGGTATGTTTTCAATTTCATCCATTTTTTATCCGGCGCCATTTTTATATAGCTCTCGCTCCATACTACTTCCGCATTTATCATTTTTTCCTTTCCGATATAACCGCACCGGCGGAAATATTTTTGGACCGGAGGGGGAAGTTCGGCAAGATCCTCCTCGGTAAACACCTCAGGTTCGAATTTCCCTCCCCATTTTTGGATCTCTTCACTGACTTCAGCCCGATAGGTTTTTTCGAGAGATGCACATCCTATAAGGGAAATCATAATTAAACCGCTAATTAAAAATAAACTTTTCATTTGATTTTCCTAATTTACTTGTGAAATGTTTCTACGCAACTTCCATCCGAAATAAATATTTCCATCCGATTGAGCACATGGCAAACGCTAAAAACAAATAGCCGAGCTGATTCAGATAATACGCGATTGAATTCGGATTGTCGAATAGCCATAATCGTGCGGTTTCCATATTATTTGCTTCAAGCAGGGATGGAAGAAATATATACTGGGATGTGTAGGAAATGCTTACAAGAGTAAGATATGGAATAAGAAAAATAGCGCCCAGAATATTCAGCACGGGGGTATTCCTGCCGGTTTCCACAAAGAATGCAATAATTAACAATATAAACAGAAAAACCGGTGCAATGAGTGATGCTATAAAGAAATTTATTTGATACAACGATGAGTCGGTGGAAAATAATAACAGCTGTTCTTCAATGGTTCCGTCGATTTGGGAGGCAATCATGAAGACCGGCCAGAGAACAATAACAGCCAACAGGGCTGCTCCGCCATAGAGTAACAGAGAAGCACGTTTTGATAAATCCAGTGTTACCATAATAGTCCATCATCTTTCTTCCTCCCTTATTAATACTCTACTATGAAATCAGGTGGAGACCATCTGTGTGCCGGCATCAGCGGTGGAAAGATGGCCTCCACCTTTTGCTCACCAAAAACTTGCCCGTCACTATTATCTACTACCCTCTTACTAAACCCACAATTTCCTTTTTCAACTCTTACGGTAAGTGACGGGCAAGGGTGTTACACCGTCAATTTTTCTTTCATGACGCTCTTCTCGCGTGCGGTCAGATAATAGAACGCCGGAATCACAAACAATGTCAACAACGTCGACACTGCCAGACCACCGATTGCAACGACACCCAGCGGTACACGCCATTCGGCGCCGGCATCGCCGATTCCTAAGGCAAGCGGCATCATACCCAGAATGATCGCCGTCGTGGACATGAGGATAGGTTTCAGTTTTATCGGACATGCGGTCAATAATGCTTCCTTCGGGAGCTTCCCTTCATCTCTCCTGAGCTGGTTGGTAAAATCGAGCATCAGGATCGCGTTGTTCACTACAATACCGATGAGCATTATGATAGCCATAAGCGATGTAATGCTGAACGTGGTATCGGTGATATAGAGCGAAAGGATAACGCCAACCATCGCAAGCAGGACGGTAAGCATGATCAATACCGGCTGCCAGAAGCTTTCGAGTATCGCTGCAAGCAGCATGTAGGTCAGCACCACTGCAAGGAAAAATGCAAACAACATATCCGCCACCATTTCGTTCATCATCTGCACGTTTCCGCCCCATGCAATGCGGTAACCCGGCGGCAAGTCGAGCGTCGCGAGCCGGCGGTCGATCTCGTTCGTAATATCGCCTAACGGCACCCCCGCAGCAGGCGAACCCGTAAACGATATAGTTACATACTTATCACGATGTAATATTTTTGTGAACCCGGTAGTAAATTCCACATCCGCTACTTGCGATAATCGCATCGACCCCGCAACCGGCGATACTATCGGAATATTACCTATTTTCTCCGGCGTATCGGCTGATTCATCACTTAATGTGACCGTGATATCGTATTCATAGCCCAGCTCACGATACTGAGATGAAACCATTCCTTCAATCGATGCTCTGAGTGTAAGTGCAAGATCCATCGTTGTTAATCCGGCTTCGGTCAACAGTTCGCGCCGCGGATAGACTGTCAATTCCGGTTTCCCCGCCCGTGATGTATTATCAAAGTTGATCAAACCGGGCACATCCTGTATTAATGCAACGATTTCATCTTTCAGTTCCTCGAGTGTATCCAACTCATAGCCAAGCAAGTAAAACTGAACGGGGGCACCCGGTCCGCCGGATTCGGTTGCGTTGAATACTTTAATTCGCGCATTCGGAATGGTAGCCAGATCTTCTACGAAGAGGTTTATCATCTCTTCCACACCGATATCCCGGTTGCTTCGGTCAACAAGCTGCACGGTCATCATTCCCATATTCGGACCGATATCGAGGAAGCTGAGCCGTCCGAGGTCCGTCAGTATATGTACAACTTCGGGATACACTTTTACACGTTCCTCAATCTCAGCAAGCACGCGGGCGGACTCGTTCAGGTTATATCCTTCAGGGAGTTCGACTTCGATTCTGATCTTCCCGTCATCAAGGGGAGGCATAAAATCGACACCGATATGCGGACCGACACCAACCATAGTGACAATGAATAACACAAACGCCGAAGTCACGACAAGCGCACTGATTTTTTTATTTTTTAATACTCTTGTCAATATCCATGTGTAGATCGAGGTGTTTCGGGACTCGAATTTATCGAACCAACTGCCGATCCGTCCTTTCTTCGGCCTTTCGGGGAGCAGTATCGATGCGAGCATCGGCGTTAGCGTAAACGACATTATTAAAGAAAATATCGTCGCAAATACCGCCGCAAGCGCGAGCTCACGGAGCCATAATCCAACCATCGACGACATATTTGCAATCGGCAAAAAGACGACGATATTTGTCAACGTTGCCGCAAGCACCGCGACCGTAACCTCGGAGGTACCGAAATACGCCGATTCTTTATTCTTTTTCCCTAAATTCTTATACCGGAAAATATTTTCTATTACGACAACCGAGTTCGCTACCAGTACACCGACTGACACCGATAATCCCATCAATGTCATCATATTGAGAGATAAACCGAACACCTGTAATAACAGGAATGTCGATATAATTGACGTCGGCATGGACATCGCGACGATAAGCATCGATCTGAAATCGTGCAAGAATACAAGAAGCACAAGTGACGTAAAAAGTACACCGAGCAATACGTTGCTCATCGTATCGTCGAGACTACTCTGAACGAAGTTCGATTCGTCGTTCACTACCTCAAGTGAAACTCCTTCGGGAAGCGTTGCGAGGATTTCCGGAAGAGCTGCGCGAACACTTTTTGCAACTTCGACCGTATTGCCTTCGGCGCTTTTAACGATTCCAAGACGGACCACATTTTCGTCGCGTACATTCAGTTCTTTATTATAGTATATTGCCCGCATACGGACGTCTTTGCCGGCATCCTCTACTTTTGCGAACTGCCGAATTTTCCTTGGCCCGAACGGTGTACTCACCGACATTTCTTCAATCGTCTCGAGGTCCGAATACTCACCGCTTAACCGTACGGTATACTCCTGATCGTGCAATGAAAAATAACCGCCGGGAATATCCATATTGTTTGCCCGGAGGGTCTGCATCAACTGCGGCAGCGAAATATTTTGTTCATAGACGATGCGGTCGTCGAGCGTCACGCGTATCTCGCGTTCCTGACCGCCGACGATATTGACCTGGGCAACGCCTTCAATCTGTGAAAAACGATCCTTTAATTGCCGATCGGCAATCGTAAATAATTCGCGCGGATCGAGATCGCCGCTCAGTACTACGTCGACGACGGGGAATGATCGTATGTCCACTTTCTGTACGATCGGACGTTCGGCATCGGTCGGAAGAACGTTGAGGATCGCGTCGACCTTGTCCTTGACCTCCTGATTTGCAACGTCGACATCTTTTTGCAATTTGAATTCTATGATGACGATCGAAACGCCGTCGAGCGAATACGATTCAACCCGCTCGATAAGACTGACCGTCGCAACGGCATCCTCAATCGGTTTGCTGATCAGGGTTTCGATCTCCTTCGGTCCCGCACCGGGATACACGGTCGTCACGGTAACCCACGGAATTTCGACATCGGGAGCGAGATTTAAGCTTAATGAAAAATATGCCAGTAACCCGAAGATGATGAAGACCAGGATCCCCATCGTGGTCATTACCGGCCTGTTGATAGAGGTTTTTGCGAGAAACATTTTTTGATTTATTATTTATGATTGTTTATTTTTTATTTTGTTAATGGTTAATTGTTATTGGTTAATTGTCCCTATCATCTGGATTGGCTATAACCATTAACCAATAACCAATAACAATTAACTGATATTACTCCACGACACGCACACGCCGTCCTGCATCCACCATCGATGCACCGTGGGTAATGATAACATCGCCGATATTCAAACCGCCGGTAACTTCATAATCGATGCCGCTGCT
>PWTU01000020.1 GCA_003562775.1 Ignavibacteriales bacterium | reverse complement strand
AGATTAGTTTTTCTTCGTAGGAATCTGCTGTATCTTTCGTGTTTTCAAAAATAATATGGTAATACTGAGAATACTCATCAGTGCTTTTAGCTTCTTTGATTTCAGAAACATCCCCCTCTGGTAAAGGCACATAACCGGGGATATCGGCTGGCCACTGATCAGGACCGGAAGGTTTATCGGGGCTTGCTGCTTCTGACCCATTTGTTGGCTGCTGTGTTTGTTCAGCTTGCTGTTGGGTTTGTTCAGCTCCCGGTGATTCCTCATTATCAACCTTTTCTGTATCACTTTGGCAGCCAACGAATACCAGAACTAAGCAAACTAAAATTAAGAATCCGTTAACTTTTCTAAACATTTTTTGCCTCCCAAAACATGTTTTTTGAGACACTTACCTTCTGTATCGGGCGCTTGAGTAGAATCATCCTAAGGTAACCCTTCACAATCTTTGCTTTTCAATATTGCCGGGCCATAACTCAGATCACCCCGGTTCTTTTCAGGTTTTCCCTATTACCTTTGGGAAATAATCAAAACGGGCCATTAAGCAGGTTTGGAACAGAAACATCTCAAAGAACACTGCCGGAAAGGTCTCAACTCATTCACTTAATATTTCCATGCCTGCTAATTATGTTTTCTACAAATCAACCCGATTTTTTCTACCAACAGCTCAGTATCCTGCTTATTATGGGACAATACAAAACCTGAACAGAGTTTGCAGTTATCTTTCTCCCATAGAATCTTGACAACTGGCTTACCACCTGCCCAAGAACCTGAATGCCATTTGCCAATCTTGATCTCAGAAACGGCATATAAAGAAATCAAAATTGGGGTTGCTGTTAGATAGCGATGAAAATATAGGAACGAGTCTTCAATCCAATACTCGCCTAATCCACGCGTTAAAAAGCCGTCTTTCGTATATCGACGCCACCATTTTTCATCAATCTCCGTACCAAGATAATGACCACGTCTTTTTTCTATCACATCAAGTTTCACCTCTATTTTAACGGTACTGAATCTTTGAGTCCGGTTTCACTTCAACGGTTACTTCCTCGCTCGAAGTACCTGAGATGTTACTGGCGGTCAGTGTGTAGGTGGTTGTTTCAGTAAGGGATACGGAGTAAGACCCTGATGTGCTTACTTCACCAATTTCCGGTTCGATGGTGACTTTGGCAACGCCTTTGACTTCCCAGTTTAAGGTAGCAGTTTCTCCTTCCAGAAGGATTTCTTTATCAGCTGAAAAGGATGTTATGCGAGGTGGGGGTAAGATAAATCCATTAGGCAGCGGGTCAATGATGGTATAAGGTGTGACCGTAATGGTTACCTGGGCAGTACTGCTTCCCGCATTGTTCGTGGCCGTCAAGGTGTAGGTGGTGGTTGCTGCAGGGGATACTTCTACGGCACCCTGCGGCGTGACAGAGCCGATATCCTGGTCAATGGAAATAGCAGTAGCGCCGCTGATCTCCCAGCTCAAGGTAGCGGCTGCGCCGATCACCAGGGAATCCGGGTCGCTGGAAAAAGAAACAATCGTGAGAGGTTCTTCTCCTGTCACATCAAGGATTCGCAGCGCCCTGATGGCCATCACGGCCGCTTCCGCCCGGGTGGCCGTGCCCCGGGGGCGAAAAGTGTGATCGGGGTAACCGAAAATGATCTGCCGGGCGTTAGCTTCAGCCACGTAAGGCTGGAACCCTTCCCCCACGGTGCCGGCGTCGATGAAAGGGATCTCGGTGGCTCCCGTCATTTCACCGAGCATGCGCACGGTCATCATGGCGATCTCTTCCCGGGTGATGGACCCGTCAGGGCGGTAATGCGTCCCGTAGAGGTCGGTGTCGATCATACCGGCCAGGATGAGCGCCTCGATGCGGCCCTGGCCCCAGTGTCCTACGGTATCCGGGAAGGTTGCCCCTGCTGCCTCTTCAAGCCCCAGGGCGCCTCTTAGCACCGAGGAAAATTCCGCCCGGGTAATGGTGCCTTCCGGCCGGTAGGTGAAGTCCGGATACCCCGTGATCGCCCCGATCCCTACCAGTTCCCGGATATCGTTTTCCGCCCAGTGCCCCTCAATATCCGATAGTTCTACAGCACCTGCCACCGCTGCGGAACACAAGATGAACAAGCATACCAAGACCACTGCAAGCTTTTTGTCTGGGAGCATAGGATTCCTCCTTCAAATTGAGGTGATCTTCTCTCATGGGAGCAAGAAAGGATGATCATGACACTAAATTATGCCTGCTAATGTCATATAATACAATCAATTCAACGAAATGTTTTAAAATTCCTGCAATATCCTGAAAATAACACGGACTTGACCGCCAGAGATAGCGGCGCATGAACGATGGTGTCCTTTACAAATTTTTTGTGAGCCCCATGGATCAATGAATATAAGGCTTGTTATTTCAAGCAAACTCCTTTTATACCTGTGAACTTAGCCGATAATAACGTCGTTAAATGCTTCTGCATTCGGCAACCAAATCTGTGATTGTAATTTGACCAAAACTGCGACCTTATTCTGACTTAGCGGAGT
>PWTU01000423.1 GCA_003562775.1 Ignavibacteriales bacterium | reverse complement strand
TGCATTCGAAACGTCTGCCAACCTCATCCATTGCCGGAATGAGATATTCCTTTACAATTTGTTGTGGATCGACTCTGTGATTGAGTGCTTGCTGGGTCAGCTCGCGGGCTTTTTTTGCATCGCCGTTGATGATTGATTCATAGAGTAAATTCATCTTATCCATATTCCATTGTTTTGTTTACTCAGTTTAATATTTACCGTATTGTTTTGCTAAAGAACTTAGTAATTCAATGTTCTCTGGTGATGTGTGCGGGGATACAGAGCAAGCCGTACTTAATATATATCCTCCTTTTAGTTTTCCAATATTAATTGTCTCTATTACATTCTTAGTTATACTTTCTTGGTCACCTTGATGCATTACATTAACGGGATCAATATTACCTTTGATAAAAGCTCTTCCTAATAAAGTTTTTTTTGCTTCAACTAACTCAACATTTCCCAAAGGGGGGGGATCAAGAGTGTCGATTCCATTTGTTCCAGTTGAGAGCATATTTTCCAATCTATCACCAATTTTACCACATGTGTGAGTATAAACCGGAATTGAATATTTCTTTTTAACCTCCTCTATTACCTTATTTTCACATGGCACAATAAATTCATCATATTGATTTGCAGAAATAAATCCACCTCCTGCAAAAGCGGAAGAAATAAGAATTGCATCAATATTTTCAGCTGCTTGTCGTTTAGCTAAATCGGCTGCGCCATCTGAAAGTCGTTCGAGACACGCTTTGATCTTTCCGGGATCATCCATGATAGCCATCAGGATATTTTCATAGCCAAGCAATTCCAACAATTGAGACCATGGTGAAAATATCTCAGCGTGTATTGATATATCCTTACCCACAGCTTGTTTAACAGACCGTATTGTATTGACATGATAATCTGGAAAAAAATCATCAAAAGAACGTAACTCTTCCTCAAAACACCATCTATACGGATATGAGATTCCTGTAATATCGTAGGGTTCAATATAATACAACATATCCGGTTCTATATCATCCAAAGAAGTCGTATTTTTATAATCCATTGAATGTTGGTACGAAGGTAAATCATCAGCCGGGAAAATTGTATATCCGCCATTCTTCCAATGAATTATTTTCCCATTATCGTTATCTTCGATAGTATTAATATATTTCTTATATTCAGGATTCCTTCCGGGAAGATTAATTAAAATACCGTCAAATTCGTATCTTTTCCGAAGCTTTATCAAAGCGTCGGCAAAACCTTCAGATGTAAACCATATATCCAACGGATCTACTCCTGAATAAATAAAATAATGGCCGATGGCAAGTTGACACATAACAGGTACCCGATCCGGCTCGGATAACGCCATTGCCAATTTCATTCTCTCTTTCGAATTCATCATACGGAAAATAGTAATGGGTTAAGCGACGATGCGGCAACTTCCCCCGGTTTTAACCCCGGATGGAATGTTTCCATATCAACGCGTCTCTGTTTATTTGTAGGTTCAACAACACGCGCACCATCTGCGTAATATATTATTGTCATAACTTCGCGTCTATTATTGCTATTATTAGCTGAGGCTGCATGGATAGTCCATCCACCATGAAAAGTAGCATCTCCCGCCTTAAGTTCATTGTCAACTACATCATAGCATTTTTCTTTTATATGGTTCTCATAAAATTCATTAGATTCTGATGATATCGCGATATCACCGACCGGGCCATCCTTTTGAGAATTTAATGCAAATTTTAATGCCCCCATTTCTTTACTTACATCAACAAGTGGCATCCACATTGTAATGGTATTATTAGTATCTAAAGGCCAATAATATTGATCTTGATGCCAAGGTGTCGGCAATCCTCCCGGTTCTTTAAACAAAGCTTGATCGTGGTACAATCGAACACCGGTTACGCCCATCAGATCAGCCGCGATTTTCGCAAATCGTTTCGCAAACACAAATTTCTTCACCATTTCATCCTTCTCCCACAGATTGGTGACCTGTGTAAAATAAGCATTATAATCATCGACCACTTCCTCTTTCTGCAGTTTCTTCCGCTCCTCAAAATGCTTTTCCACTGCACGCTCTATATACATACGGAACTGCTCCACCTCGGATTGCCTCAGAATATTTTTTACAAGAATACATCCGTCACGTCGGTATGCTTCTTTATGTTCATCACTCACGTGATATGGGGCGTCGAGAAATTTATAGTTTGTCATGAGTATGGTCCTCCCTTACATATATTTATTTATTAAGTTGTTATATATTTTAAAAAGTTCCGATTCGAGCCGACAACCACCCTATAGCAAAAATTAACAGGATCATGAAAAGTGCAGCTATAAATCCGATAATATCGATTTTATATCTTTCAAAACTGAATTTCTTACGCAGTGATAACAAATCAACCAAAAGTAATCCATGCCCCTGTTCTTCAAGCGATTTATCCTTGTCTTTAACTTTTCGACCTTCTGATTCACCAATCAACACATCGGTAATACCAGCTTCAACCAATTTATGTTCTTCACCAACCGGTGTATGTAAAAGCGTATAAAATTTATTGAGCTTTGCTTCCGGCTCCGGTTTTGTTATTATACTTACTACAATAAAGGTTAAAAATCCTGCCGGCAAATACACAAGAATTTGCTGCGCAACCCCCCATCCTAATCCCCAACTAAAAGTACTACCCGTCACAAGTGTTATTGATAAAGTTACAATCACACTTGCCCAGACACCATATCGATTCGCCCGACGCCAAAATATTGCCATCCAAAAACCGATGCCGAGAAAAGCAGTAAGCCGCCACAATATTTCAATTCCCTGCACTACGGTATCTATATAGAAAGCAAATCCTACGCCTCCAATGACAACAAGTAAAGATGAAATGCGACCAACTATTAAATAGTGAGCATCACTTTTATTTTTTTTATAATATTTCTGGTAAAAATTTCGCGTGAATAGGGCTGAACCTCCAACCATAAACGCATCACACGTTGACATAACCCCGGCAGCCATTGCGGCTATCATTAATCCAACTAATCCGGCAGGAAGTAAATTTGTCACTGCCATTCCAAAAGCGAGTTCACGTGTTTCCGAAGTTAAACCGGGATAAAGAACTGCTGCGAAAATTCCAACAAATGCCCAGCCGAGGGTTGCAACACGTTTAATAAAATTTCCATACGTCCAACCAGTCCGGCAACTGATCTCTGTTTTGCCGGCTCCACCGATGGCCATATGATGCGGCTGCACAACAATTCCCACGAGACCATTTAACATTATCATAATTATAAAAAATAAAGTGACTTCATACGCAGCCACGAAACTAAACATTTCAGGTGGAAGCTGAGCATGTACCTCGCTCATTCCTCCGATAGCATTTAGTGCGAATGGAATGAGCAAAAAAGAAAGGACTAAGATAAAAACTCCCTGTATAAAATCTGTAATAACAGCTGCAATCAAACCGCCCAGAATGCTGTAAGATATAAATAGCAATGTGAGTATTACAATTACCACATCGGTTGGTAACTGCCCCAAGGTTATAGCCTCAATCGTTACACCGGTTCCCTTTAGCATCAATCCGGTATTAATTGAGAAGTATAACAATCCGACAACAGCATAAAAAGCACCGAGACTTCTACCATATCGTTCCTCGAAAAAATCACCTGTAGTTACAAACCGCAATCTCCGGTAAATGGGTGCAATAAGCCAGAAAAATGGGGTAATAAACATCCAAAGCCATTGATACCAGATGCCGGCTAACCCGATCTGATAACTTGCACCTGCTACCGCTACCGGTTGATCACTATGGGTACCCGTTCCCAGCGCATGGGCAATCATAAACACCTTTCCGAATCTGCGATTACCCATAAAATAATCACCAGTCGTATTAATTGCCCGGTATGACCAGATACCGACACCACCAAGCATCATAAAAAAAAGAATAATAACAATAATATCTAATATACTAAGTCCGTACATACAGTGCTCTCAGCAAATACTTATTATAGGTTATAATTATTTAATGATAATCTCATTTCTCATAACATCATCAGTGGCACTAAACGTGTTTTGATATAAACCGGCGGGTAATTCGAATATATTGATCTGTCGTGTATCGCGGCCGGAAATATTGGCAAATGATTTTACCGGCTTTAGCGAACGGGATGAAAATAAATAACCATCCCGAACATTATGCAATCGAACAATTCCATCCAGATTTGATTCGCCTTTTGCCCGAAAACCATACACGTTGAGGTTTTCAACATTATCAGCAACTAAGGCGGGCCGTTCATCGGTTTTTTCGTATGAGAATTCAACATTATTTAAAGAAATGCCTATCGCATGACGGATATAGAGACCGTACGCCGGGAGTTGACCGAATTTTGTTCCTTCGGGATAACTATCCTCCATTTCTGGAACGTCACGTTCTGCGTCCTCATGGGTTCCCCCGCCGGCATAATAGATGCGAATATTGTTCAATGAAACATTCTCAACATAATGGCCGGGAATCCCAGTGATCGAAGCACCATAATCACCAATATTTGTTGCTACCACATTACTGATATTTATATTTCTCACCTGCCCGACCGGCGGTCTATCCATACCGGGCCGGTATTTTCTCGCCCGGTCTCCAAGCCGAATATATAGCGGTACGAGCGGACCATCGATAAGCACGTTCGAAATAGTAACTCCATCGAGAATACCTCCATCAACGATCATCAATGATATGCCACCTGTTCCTTTGTGCACCCCATAGATTGTTTCTTCAACCGAAGATGGTTTTATTACAACATTTGAAATCGTGATATTTCTGAATCCTCCATGTGTTTCGGTACCCATTTTTATTGCGTTTACATGGCTACTTATCACTGAGTTTGAGATTGTTACATTCTCGGTAATCAATCCTGATGTGCTTTTTAAAGTGATGCCATCATCGTCGGTGTCACCGAGCACCTCGGTAATCACGACGTTTCTGCAGCCGTCAATGTTTATCATATCATTATTTTGATTGGCATGATTGAATACCGTGATTCCCCTGATAACCAGGTCCTCACAGCCAAAATAGTGCTGCATCCATGCCGCAGAATTGCGCATTGTTACATTTTCGACAAGAATATTTTTTGAATTAACAATCCGAATGATGAACGGCCTGTTTCGGTACCGCTCTGGATGTTCACGGGTTGTGACGACAAACGCTTCACCCTGTCCGTCGATCGTGCCGCGGCCTGTTATTGTAATGTTTTGGAGTTTTTCACCATAAATCAAACTCTGGACGAAAAAATCATCATTATATGATGGGATGCTCGCTATCGTATCAGGATAATCAGACGGATCGGTGCTGCCAAGCAGGGTAGCACCTTCTGCGATATGAAGGGTAATGTTGCTCTGCAAAAAGATAGTACCCGACAAATACGTGCCTGCCGGCAAAAAGACAACCCCGCCTTCTTTAGCACATTGGTCAACAGCACTTTGTATTGCATCTGTATCCAGTACTTCTCCGGTTCCCGTCGCCCCAAAAACTCTGACATTACATACATTGTTCATTTCTGCCTCAACGGATCCATTGCAGATGATGATACTGATACAGACAGTGACGACTATATACAAGTAATTTTTAAAGGAAAAATATATCTGATTCATAATAACCCATCCTATGATAAAATCGGATTCATTTTATTCCATACTTTAAAAAGTGCTATAGCAGATACGATTCCAGATAGCGAGAAAAACATACCGGGGAGTATATCGCCGTAAATCCAGTATCCGGTCGCAAACAACAAACTATACACCGCAATGCAGCCCAATATCATACCGAGAAGGCCATAGGGAAGATCTGATTTCTGATCCTGAATATTTATTGGTCTGCCTTGCTGTTCTGCGTATGTAATAATTTCCCTCCATCCTAACGCACCTGGTTTGATGCGGCGATAAAATTCTTCCAATGTTTTGTAGTTTGAAGGTTTCGTCAGCAAGGTAACCGTTATCCAAGAAATAGTCGTTATGGTAACACCGATGATGAGCTGCTCATATGTCTTAAACGGTCTGACCTGTTCTAATGCAGCTGCATGGTCATACCCCATCGCCACCAATACCTGAATCTGTGAATCGTGATAATTACTGATCAACAAAAATGAAAGAGCGACTAAAAAAGATACAATCATCGCCGTTAATTCGCTGAATGGGTTAATACGATACCAAAACCAGCGGAGAATAAACAGCAGCCCCGTACCTGCTCCGATCTGCAATAAGATATTGAATGCATTCAATGCACTTTGCATAAATAATGCTAAACTGCTTGCAAGTACCATCATCAGAACCGTTGAGATTCTGGCCACAAATACGAGTTCTTTCTCTGAAGCGTCTGACTTCAGAAATCTTTTGTAAAAATCATTCACAATGTATGAAGATCCTAAATTCAAACTCGTCGACATAGTCGACATATATGCTGCAATGAGTGATGCAAACACCAATCCGATTAATCCGGCGGGTAGGAAGGTCAGCATAGCCGGATATGCCATATCGTGACCAATGATACGTGGATCAACACCCGGAAATGCAGCTTTGATAGATTCGAGATCAGGAAATACTATTATTGAACAGAGTGCAACAATAATCCACGGCCAGGGTCTGAGGGCATAATGAGCAAAGTTAAAAAATAATGTTGCCGCCATTGCGTTCTTTTCATCTTTGGCCGCTAACATTCGCTGTGCCACATAACCGCCGCCACCTGGTTCTGCCCCCGGGTACCAGACACTCCACCACTGAACAGTAAGCGGGATAATAAATACGATGGCTGCTGCTTCCAAATTACTGAAATCAGGCAGCAGCGATAGTTTATCGCTTACAGCGGGGTGTGACAATAGATTCGATAAACTGCCCACACTGGGATGATTGATTGCATATATCGCAGCAAACACCGACCCGATCATCGCAGCAATAAAAAGAATAAAATCAGTAATAACGACACCGAGCAAACCGCCGAGCGAGCTATAAACAACCGTCACCCCGCCGGCTATGAGTATGACCTGTACAGGAGAGAGATTCAGAATAATTCCGCCCACCTTTATTGCAGCGAGCGTGACCGATGCCATAATAGCGATATTAAAAAATAGTCCGAGATACAAAGCTCTGAACCCGCGCAAGAACGCAGCAGACTTGCCGCTATACCGGATCTCATAAAATTCAATATCGGTAATTACTTCTGAACGCCGCCATAACTTTGCGTAGACAAAGACCGTTAACATTCCGGTCAGCAGAAATGCCCACCAGACCCAGTTACCCGAAACGCCGTTCTGCCGGACGATATCAGATACAAGATTGGGAGTATCAATAGAAAATGTTGTGGCAACCATTGAGAAACCGAGCAGATACCATGGCATATTTCTGCCTGACAGAAAGAACGCCACTGAGCTTTTACCGGCACGTTTCGCCGCCCAGAATCCGACAATGATCGAAACAATAAAAAAAGAAAATATTATAACCCAATCTATTATTGCAAGCTGCACTAATACGTATCCTTACATTCTGGTTGTTAAGTTATAATCTCGATTAAAGCATCAATGTCCCGGCATATCAGTGCTGAATATGTTTATCCAGAAGTCATTATAGTACTTCCACTTCATGAAATTAATACCCCAATGCGGACTTGCCCCGGTCATCCAGCATGAAACCATTCCATATTTATACCGGTGATATGCGAACAATGGATGCCACGTTCCCTGATCGTTAATTTCCAATAAACAATTGGCAGTATCACGAAGTCCCACCTCATTAAAACCCAATAATGGTGGAATGGTTGAAAAGTCGATACCTTTCATCATCGGATGATTCGCATCATTACACCGCACTTCATATCCTGCAGTCGTTTCTATCAGATCATCATGATCACGGCATACAACCGGAAACACATTATGCAGTCTTGAACGTCCCCACCCTCCTTTACCGAGCTCACCGGTATAACTATACCATCCGCCATTCATATGAAAATGTCCACCGTTTGAAATCCACTCCTTGATCAGATCAAACCGGTCGGGGAAGGTAACCGGTTTATCGCCCCATTTGGCTCTCGTAAAAAAGTCCGGATGGAGCATTAAACACTTTGTTTCCACATCGCCGAATATAATGGTTGTCGCCCAATCAAGACGTTCATGAAACAGCTCGGGCGACATATTATACAATTCCCATGAGGGTTCGGTGATAACCTGTCCATTTTCAATGTTATTCAGTGCATCAATGAGCGGTTGCGCATAATTTAGTATTTCAACACCTTTACTTGGTGCCTGAAAGGGAGATTCGACATATCTCTGACCGGTATGCACACACCAGTTTCCAACATGCCATATACGAAGTTTTTTTTTCATGGTTTATCCGGTAATATTATCTTCAGTTTATTTTTGCAGCAGAATACTTATCAAGAAATAAATAAGCCTGTGAATGATTTCGAAGTATGGATGCAGGACATTCTTCCGATATTGCTCCCAGGAGGGTTTTTTGTACCGCATCTGCTTTTCTGCTTCCCGGGACAACTACCAACACCATATGTGCGGATATAAGTGCCGGAATGGTTAATGTAACTGCGTGTGTGGGCACATCTGCTATCGACGAAAAGCATTCATCATTTACCTGCTGTTGCCTGGATGCACGATCTAATTCCACTACTTTTACCCAAACCGGATCGTTAAAATCAGCAACCGGCGGATCATTAAATGCGATATGACCGTTTTCGCCGATACCCATACAGACGATATCTATCGGTGCCTTACGGAGAAGATGCTCATATCGCTGACATTCAGCAGTACTATCTGTAACAGTCGGATCGATAAAATGCACCTCGCCAAACGGAACTTTATCAAATAGCCGTTCTTTCAGAAAATTTCCGAATCGTTGCGGAGCACCGGTATCGATACCGATATACTCATCCATATGGAATGCTGTAATTCGATCCCACTCGATATCTCGTTTTGAAAAATAATCTAAAAATTCGTTTTGAGAAGGAGCTGCAGCAAATATCATACGAATTTGGTCCTGTTGTTTCAATAAATCCTGAATTTTTTCAGTAACCGATTTCGTCGCTGCAGCTCCCATCTCATCTCTGGTTTCAAATATGTGTACCTTCATAAAATTACATTGATTACTTTGATTGAGTACTTGTTAGTAATTGATCAGAACTGAATATAATACCGGTTTTTATTATTGTGGGTCGTTACATCAAGCAATCTGAATGAAAATCCCCATCCATCACCCTCACCCTGTGTAATTTTCAACATAAGATGATTTCTACCAGACGACAATGGAAGTGTAATAACATCCTCATCAAGTGAAAGAGCGCGTTCATTCTGATATGAAAATTCTCTCTTTCCATTGAGAATGATTTCAATGCCGTCCTTACTTCCGATCGCTGCACGCACCGTGGCATCAACCGGACTGTTAATTGTGGCATATGCATACATAACCGTATTGTGTGCATGTTGTGGGTATAAATCATCGAGATGTACAATATCAAGTGAAGAGGATTCAGTCCGATGCCATCGATAAATTTCTCCCTGAAAATCAAATTCCTGCGTTACACCGGGACGAACGTGCAGTTCACCACCCATCGCTTCAAGATAATCGGTTGTACTAAAAGGTGTCTCATCAACATTCGGAAGAGGAGTAACCATAAGCCATTCTCTGAAATAAGTACTCGCTACCTCCCGTATATCCAACCGTACTTCACGCGGCGGCGGCAGATAATGTCCCTTATCGAGTAGTCCCAACGCTGACATCAACAACTGCTCTACATGGCGCAATTCCACCAACTGCTCCTCATACCGCTCACTGAACCGGTCCAATGCATAGATCCTGTTCTCCTTCAACCATACTATCTCAAATTCAGATATG
>PWTU01000156.1 GCA_003562775.1 Ignavibacteriales bacterium | reverse complement strand
GCAGGTTTCAATGGGGAAGAGGGTACGGTGCGTTTTCGGTTTCTCATTCGTTGGTGGGAAAAGCTGCTCAGTATATAGCAAATCAGGAGGAGCATCATAAACGAGTATCATTTCATCAGGAGTATCGGAAACTTGTTCAGGCATATGGTCTTAAATGGTATGATGATGCGGGCTAAAGCCCGCCGGGGGGCGGGGGCGGCTCACGTGGCCACCCCGCTGAAGCGGGGTGATAATGGGAGATGTGTGTGCTGTCACCGCGATAAATCGCGGTGTTAATGAGAGGGTGGAGAGTACATGCATCGCGATGAATTGGGGCCTTAATGAGGTAATCACTCCAACAAATTCCGTAATGTTTCATAAATGTCAGGGCGTCCGACTTCGGTAAATAATTTTGCGGTTTGAAGAAGATATGAAATATCCATGCGTTTTTTCATTCTGTGCACTATACCTTTTACGTCTAAAATGTCCTGCTCTCTTTGTGCGAGAAGCTTGAAAATAACGAGATCTTCGGGCGAGCAAAAGTGCGCTTTGGTGGAGCCGAAGTCATGAATCTTACTTCTTGCTATTGCACGGCGCTCAAACTCACTCAATGCAGCAGAAAGGTCTACGCGTGTTTGCAGCTTTTTATGAATTAAAGGAAGTACGAAATAGGTGAGAAAAAAATGAAGCGGTTCGTTTTTTAACGGTTCAAATTCTTCGGTAAATCGGTTATACAGAGTTTCCAGGTTTTCCAATTCAACCTGTATGATAAGGTCAACATCCTCAGTCGTACGACTTGATCCATGTACAATGTTTGCAATACCGCCGATTATGGTGTATGATAGTCCTTCTTCGTTACAGATTGTATCAATTAATTGTATTGTTTTTTCGATCGAAGTCAATTATTGGTTTTCTCCCACTCCGCGAGTTGATTGAGGATCCGTTGCCGCTTAATTCGCATTTTTATTTTGTCGTCCCACAATTCTTTATTATTTTCTCTTTGACCGATCGTAGTGAGGACAATGTCCAGTAGCTCGATCATCGATTCTATGGAAAGAGGAGAAGTGTGCTTGTTTAGAAGCTGATAACGTTCGATTAAATTGTTATATTCTTCCTTTGTCATTGCAATTTATCCCGGATCACGCCGTCCAATAAATCAAAATATTCATTGCACTAATATAGGATTTCTGAAATTCTAATACAAGCGGATGATTCGCCGGGACCCCGTGGCGAGGGGAGATGCCTGTGCTGTCACCGCGATAAATCGCGGTGTTAATGAGAGGTGAGTTACCACCATGCTGAAGTCCACCGCGGCGGATTAATTGGATAATGCTAATTATATAAAAACAGCCGGGGAGACTTTAAACCTCTTACTCAGTTTCCGGATATGGCTAATGTTTAGTTGTCTTTTTTCGTTTAATATCTCCGAGACAACACCCTGACTTCCGAGTTCCGGTAAATCGCTCTGTTTGAGATTATGTTCTTCCATTAAATATTTTAAACAAGCTACCGGATCTCCTTCCGGCTCGGCGACGGTTCTATCTTCATAATCTTTTACTAATGTCCCTAACGTGTCGATTAACGATTCGATTTTCGGGTTGTGTTTATTGCTAACCTTATCGATCAGTCTATCCAATATTTTCACTGCCTTTTTATATTGAGTATCCGTATTAATTGTTGATACTATTTTTGATACTTTTGGCCATATCTTTATAGTCTCATAGATTTCTTGTTCAACGATCGTCATTATTTTTTCCTCCATCTTCCTGAGTCATATTCTTTATGAGTTAAAATCTCTCTTATGTATATGCGTTTTTTCGAATAAACAATAAATGTTATTAACCGGTATTTGTTTCCTCCGATATTAAAGATAGTTAGTCTGTTTACCTGATCTGCACCAGGAAAAACTGCCCGTAATTCAGCAAAAGATTGAAAATCGGTGCGCTTAACGATTCTATACCATCTATCTAATGGTTCTTTCGCATCCGGATGTTTAGCATTGAATTCAAGCAGGCGCTTTCGCGTTATTATATGCATGAAATAATATATCTCGTTTTGAGATAAATGTCAATACCGATGCGGGCTAAAGCCCGCCGGGGCTGGGGGCGACTCACGTGGCCACCCCGCTGAAGCGGGGTGATAATGGGAGATGCGCGTGCTGTCACCGCGATAAATCGCGGTGTTAATGGGAGATGCGTTGCTCCCCTGCTGAGGTATGCTGCGGCGGATTAGTTGAAAGTGGAGCACGTATAGTATTTCATTAATCCGCCGCGGCGGACTTCAGCGGGGTGCCTATGCAGGTCACCCCTCTGTCGCTTGACGGGCTTTAGCCCGGAGAGTTGATATTATTAACCGGGAATAGTATAATCATACCAGTACACATCGTCAATTATAAACAGGGAGGAAGTTATGTCGCTGCACTCGTATTCACGTGTATGGGTACATCTCATTTGGGCAACTCATACCAGACAAAGAGTAATAAATAAGAATGCCAGAAGATTGCTGCACGATTATCTTCAAGCATATTCGGAAGAGAAAG
>PWTU01000320.1 GCA_003562775.1 Ignavibacteriales bacterium | reverse complement strand
TCTTTTATTGTTGATCTTTATTCATTTCACGGATAAATTGAACATCAAAGCTTTCCAGAACAGATCAACATAAGCGTATGTTCGTTTAACGCCACAATGCAATCAAAGATCGCCCCATGAATGACAGATATACCATATCGATTCCGGATTTCGTTCACTGGCAGAAACAAGTCAAATGTCAGGCAGCATGTCCGATCCACACCGATGCCGGACGCTACGTACAACTTATCGCAGAAAGACGATACAAAGACGCCTACTTTGTTGCACGTTCTCCCAATCCATTTGCATCGGTATGCGGAAGAGTATGCGCAGCACCGTGTGAGGATTATTGTCGTCGAGGAAGCATCGACGATCCCGTATCGATACGTGCATTGAAACGATTCGTTACTGAAAAATACGGCGCCGAATCGATGCGGCCGGGTACTCAGGATGAATTGTTTACCGACTCTTTCAATGTCGAAGATAATAAATTATCGTGGCATCTCCCTGTCTTCAACTCTATCAGGCGAACCGACGGGAAACCAAAAAAAGTTGCGGTAATCGGGGCAGGACCTGCCGGACTTGCGTGCGCACACGATCTCGCCGTTATTGGTTATAAAGTTACCATATTCGAAGCATCAAACACGCTCGGCGGAATGATGCGGCACGGTATTCCCGAGTTCCGTCTGTCACGGAGCGTCATCGATAAAGAAATCAACAAGATTAAACTCCTCGGCGTCGATATTCTCACCGTTACACAATTAACCAAAAACTACGGCATAAGTGAAATCCGCAAAGAAGGATACGACTCGATTTTTATTGCAGTCGGAACGCAAGCTGCACGGGAGATGAAAGTTGAAGGCGCCAATCTCGACGGCATCATAAACGCTATTGATTTCCTCATTAATGTGAATAACGGATATCGCGTTTCGCTCGGTTCGAAGGTGCTCATAATCGGCGGCGGCTTCGTTGCGTTCGATGCGGCGCGAAGTGCACTCAGAGCGGCAGTTGAACGGGATGATAAGAAAAAATCCGCCGGCGATACATCTCATCTCGCTATCGATACCGCCCGAAGTGCAAGTCGTGCAGGAATAAAAGAAATTACCATCGCAAGTCTTGAATCGTTCGAAGAGATGCCTGTTCTCAGGACATCGCAAGGGAAAGAAGAATTTGAAGAAGCAATTAAAGAAGGCATAAAATTTCACACGCAGCGCGGTGTACGAAAATTCGTCGGCAACAATGGAAGCGTGCAGGGTGTCGAGCTGATCGGCATTACACGAACCTACGACGATGACGGCAATTTCGCTCCGGTATTCGATGAATCCATAAAAGAATATATGGAAGCCGACACCGTTATTCTTGCAATCGGCCAGCAGCCGAAACTCAATTTCATTAAAAAAGAAGACGGCATCGAATTGACTCCCGCCGGAACAATCAAAGTCGATCCAGAGACAATGGAGACAACTTCACCCGGCATATTTGCAGGCGGCGACGTTGCATTCGGTCCCCGCAATCTCATCGATGCCATTGCAAACGGAAAACAGGCGGCGTTATCGATAGACAACTATCTGAACCATTACTCATCGAAGAAAATCTATAATCTGTCGGTCGAAAAAATCAATGCACGTGAATACACGACATACACCGGCTACGAATTGTTACAGCGAAAAGCGCCCGAAACAATCCCGACCGATCGGCGGACCGGCATCGTCGAAGTGGAATCCTGCTACGATGAGACCGACGCCGTCCTGCAGGCGAAGCGTTGTCTGCTCTGTCATATCCAAACGATATTCGATGCCGAAAAATGCGTACTCTGCGGTGCATGTGTCGATGTTTGTCCGGAATATTGTCTAAAACTTGTCCCCATTGAATATCTTGATGTTGACGATGAAACTAAACAAACTCTGTATAAACATTATGAAGTAAGCAACGCCGAACCGTTATCGGCAATGATAAAGGATGACGAACGATGCATCCGGTGCGGGCTATGCGCAATCGTCTGCCCGACGGAGGCAATGACGATGGAGAAAATGCATTATGATGAAAGAGAAATCATTGAAGTGTGAGGGTTTGTAATTTCGAGTTTTGAGTTTTTAGTTTTGAATTATCTTAGTGTTCTTCGTGTAATCCTTGGTGATTTTCGTGATTACACGGCTGTATTAATGGTAACTAAGTTGAGGTACATATATGAAACTATTCAGACGCGAATTCCTCAATAAGCTCGGTATCTTTTCTATAATAGCGCTGTTTGCAGGGCAGTTATATACGTGGATACGATCTCTCTTTCCGAATGTCACGTACGGAAAAGCTCGCCGTGTACGGGTCGGACACCCGGATGCAATCCCGGACGGCATAACTTTTCTCAGGGATCAGCGATTATACGTATTCAGGGAACGGAACGAATTCTACGCGATCAGCGCCGTGTGCACTCATCTGGGATGCACGGTGAATCAGGTATCGCTCACCCGTCCGAGAACGGTTGAGATACGGGGTGAGCAAAAGGAAATACGGGCGGAATTTCATTGTCCATGTCATGGCTC
>PWTU01000319.1 GCA_003562775.1 Ignavibacteriales bacterium | reverse complement strand
TGATCGATGCGGGTTATATCCTGCCAGACTATTCGCCCTGCGCCGATGTTCATATGTCCGACTTCCGAGTTGCCCATTTGCCCCTCGGGTAATCCGACATACTCACCGGAAGCATGAACCCATGTCCATGGCTTGGTCTTGAATAATTCATCGAGATACGGTTGCTTTGCACGTGCAATAGCGCTCACAGACGGATCTTTTCCGAGACCATAGCCATCGAGTATCACAAACAACATTTTTTTCATATACACGTTTCGCGTATCAACTATGATTATCTATTAGGACGACGTGATTTACGTCGATCGCGGTCACCGCGGTCGCGTCTTCGCTCTCTTCCCTCTCCCTCATCCTGAGCGCCGGGTTCCTCGCCTGTTATTACGGCTTTCCGGCTAAGATTATATCTTCCTTCACTGTCGATCTTCATCAATTTTACGTCGAACTTATCGCCTAATTTAACCACATCACTTACTTTCTCAACTCTGTTCGTATCGAGTTGGGAAATATGCACAAGTCCTTCCGTTCCCGGCAGGAACTCAACAAATGCACCGAAATCCATTATCCGTTTCACCGTACCCTCATATACTTTTCCAACTTCCGGCTGTTCGGTCATTTTTTCAATTATCTCGCGCGCCTTATCTCCCGATTCTTTCGTGAGCGCGGCAATGGTAACAGTACCATCCTGATCTATATTGATTTCGGTTCCCGTTTCGGCAATAATATTCCGAATAGTTTTACCGCCCGGTCCGATCACTCCGCCGATGGCATCAACGGGAATACGCAATGTTATGAGACTCGGTGCGTGTTTCGAGATGCTGGTACGCGGTTCGGCAATTGTTCGATTCATAGCTTCAAGTATATGCATCCTGCCCTCTTTTGCCTGCGCAAGTGCTTGTTCCATCACTTCGAATGAAATTCCTTCTATCTTGATATCCATCTGGAAGGATGTGATGCCGTCCATGGTGCCGGCTACTTTAAAATCCATATCACCGAGATGATCTTCATCGCCTAAAATATCGCTTAAGACAGCAACCCTGTTGTCCTCTTTGATCAATCCCATTGCGATTCCTGCAACAGCTTTTTTAACAGGGACGCCGCCGTCCATAAGCGCAAGCGAACCAGCGCACACCGTCGCCATCGATGATGAACCGTTTGATTCAAGAATATCCGATACAATGCGAAGTGTATACGCGAACTCATTATCATCAGGCAGCACATATTGCAGAGCGCGTTCTGCGAGGTTACCGTGACCGATTTCGCGGCGTCCGGGACCCATAACTCGCCCGACTTCACCGACACAAAAGGGCGGGAAGTTATAATGCAGCATAAACCGTTTCTGATATTCGGGAAGCAATCCTTCGATAAGCTGCTGATCCATCTTCGTTCCGAGCGTTACGCTTGTCAAACTTTGCGTTTCACCGCGCGTGAATAGCGCCGAGCCGTGTGTTCGCGGCAACAACCCGACTTCACAGCTAATGGTACGAATATCCGATAAACCGCGTCCGTCAAGCCGTTTACTTTCGGAAAGGATCATCTCCCGCATATCCGCTTTTTCGATATCATGGATGATATCTTTAATAACCGATTCCTGTTCGGGGTATTTCTCTGCAAACGTTTCGAGTGTTTTTTGTTCGATTTCAGCCCGCCGCTGACTTCGCTCTTCTTTTGTGCCTGCCGTGCGGTTATTCGACCGGATTTTTTCTTCGACAAGATCACGAACTTCCTGAACCATTTGTTCATCAGGTTCGGCTTTCTGGAATTCGCGTTTTGCCTTACCTGCTTCACGAGCCAGTTCCAGTTGCATTTCATTGATTTGCTTAATCGCATCGTGTGCTACTTTTAAAGCAGCAAGCATCTCATCTTCACCGATCTCTCTGGACTCACCTTCGACCATTACAACGCTCTCACTCGTACCGGCAACGATCACATTAATATCGGATTCATCCAGTTGTTGGTAGGTTGGATTAATTATCCACTCATCGTTAATCCTGCCAACCCGTACTTCGGAGATCGGTCCGTGCCAAGGCACATCCGATACCATAAGAGCCGCTGAAGCACCGATGCCACCAAGCACATCGCTGTCATTTTCTTGATCGGATGAATAAACGGTCACCAATAACTGGGTTTCATTCATATAACCATCGGGAAATAGGGGACGGATCGGCCGGTCTATAAGACGTGAAGACAATATTTCTTTTTCCGTGGGACGTCCTTCCCTTTTAAAGAACCCGCCCGGAATTTTTCCGGCTGCGGCAATTTTTTCCCGGTACTCAACCTGAAGGGGGAAATAATCTTGCCCTTCATTCGGTTCATGTGCCGAAACGACTGTAGCGAGTACCATTGTATCGCCGTAACGCACCATTACCGAACCGTCTGCTTGCTTTGCAACTTTCCCCGTTGAAATGGCGAGTGTTCGTCCATTTAATTCAATTTGTTTTTTGATTTCCATTTATTCTCCTGAAATTTAGTTGCGTATAATTACTTCCGTATATTAAGTTCGTTTATAAGTTGTCTGTATCTGTTTATATCTCTTTTCATAAGATAGTTTAACATCCTCCGTCTTTTGCCGACCATTTTCAACAACCCGGTGCGTGAATGGTGGTCTTTTTTATTGACTCCAAAATGCCCGGTAAGGTCGTTTATACGAGCGGTTAAGATTGCTATCTGTACTTCGGGTAATCCGGTATTTTTTTCGGAGTCACCGTATTTTTTAACAATTTCAGCTTTTTGCTCTTTTGTTAATGCCATTTATTTGTTGCTCCTCTTTAAGGTTTATTAATACGTATATAATTAAATATTCTTTGCTAATTCCAAACACTTGTTTTTATCATTTTGTAACGTTTGTTTCAACTCTTCGGGAGTTCCAAACGTATGTTCATCGCGTAATTTTCGATAAAACATTATAGCAATTTCCGAATCATACAAATCGCCTATCTCTCCGAGAAAATGTACTTCGAGAACTACCTGACCGTCGTTTTTAAAAGTCGGCCGCGTTCCGATGTTCATCATTCCGGGAATACTATTTCCCGCAATATCTCCTTTCACGAAGTAGACGCCATTACCCGGAATAAGTTTTTTATCATTTTCCGGGAGTATATTAGCCGTTGGATATCCGATAGTGGCGCCGCGGCCATCACCCCGTACAACTTTACCTTTTATCGAATACGTCCACCCGAGAAATTCTGCTGCCCGTTCAACATCTCCATTTTTAAGCAGCTTTCTTATTTTCGTTGAGCTAACGACTTCATTCCCGACATAATACGGCGGCACAGTATGAACGCTGAAACCAAACTCATTTCCCAGATCGACAATATCTTTAATCCCCCATTCACGATCACGACCGAACATATGATCATATCCGACAACGACTTCTTTTGCACCCAAGCCGTCCACGATGTATTGCTTATAAAATTCTCTTGAAGACAAACGTGAGAATTCATACGTAAACGGAATAATCATCAATACATCGATGTCCATCCTCCGGAATATTGCAATACGTTCGTCGAGTGTTGTTAATAGCTCTACCGGACCACGAGACGATTTAACAACTTCTTTCGGGTGCGGATCAAACGTCATAACAGCGCTTCGCATTTCGAGAAGTTTCGCTCGGTTGCTTACTTCGCCAATAATTTTTTGATGCGCACGATGAATACCGTCGTAGCTGCCTATCGTGCATACGGAATCAATTTTTTCCCCCGTCTCACTCAGTGCACGTGCTTGTATCACCCGGGCTTCCTCATCAAATGATCTTTAAATTCATTCAGTTGATCAATAGTCGCGGCATTATCTATTGTTAATGCTCCGATGGCAGTTCGCCGCAATTCGGTTAAATGCCCGCCCGCACCAAGCTTGCTGCCTAAATCGTATGCAATCGTTCGAATATATGTTCCTTTCGAGCATTGTATACGGAATGACACATACGGCAAGTCGATATTCGTTACATTAAATTCGTGTATGAAAACCGAACGCGGTTTTCGTTCTATTTCCACACCCTTGCGGGCAAGTTTATACAACGGCTTGCCGTTTTTCTTCACTGCCGAATACATCGGGGGAATCTGCTCGACATTTCCCGTGAGTGAAGTTACCGCCTCGTGCAGCATCGACTCGGTGATATGATGAAACGGTTTCCGCTCGATAACCTCCGTCTCCGCATCATAGCTTGGCGTCGTTTCACCGAATTTAATAGTGCCGGTATACGTTTTATCCAACGCTACATATGAATCAATTTCCTTTGTTTTTTTTGCAGTGCACACGATCAACAAACCGGTCGCCATCGGATCGAGCGTTCCGGCATGGCCTACTTTTTTAATTCTGAATGTCTTTTTAATCTTGTTTACGACATCATAGGACGTCCATCCGTACGGTTTATCGATAAGGATGACTGCACCCTTGTTCCAATTTTCCAACAATACAGACTCATTGGCGCCAAAACTATTTTCAATTTCGGTTCGTCCGACTATATCGGTATTACTCTCACTTGTCATTGTTCCGGATCTTTTTGAATATCCGTTCAAGCGACTCTATTTTATCAAGCGTATTATCGAGATGAAATTGCAGGTCGGGCGTGAATTTCAAACGAATGCGCCCGCCGAGTATCTGTCTCACTTCACCTTTTCGACGCATCAATTCATTTATTGCGGCCTCTTTCTTTTCGTCCGAATCGTATATGCTAAGATATACTTTTGCAATTTTCAAGTCCGGCGACATAATAATATCGGTCACCGTTAAAAACACATTTGTTTCGAGTGTAATTTCCCGAAGCAAGATGATGCTCATCTCTTCCTTGATCAGCGATGCAACTCTTTCTGTTCGTATAGACATATAATTAATTTATTGCAGGGTTCGTTTTTGTTCGGTCAACTTAAATGCTTCTATCGAATCGCCGACTTTTATATCATTGTATCCTTCTATCCCCAGACCGCATTCATATCCGCTATCCACCTCACGAACATCATCCTTAAAGCGTTTCAGGGATGAGAGATTGCCTTCATATATTACTATACCGTCGCGAATTAAGCGTACTTTCGCATTGCGCGCCATTTTTCCTTCCTGGATATAACAACCCGCAACCGTACCGACTTTCGGTACTTTGAAAGTTTCTCGAACTTCTGCAACACCCAAAATCTCTTCTTTGATCTCCGGCGACAGCAATCCTTCAAGTGCACTTTTCACATCGTTTATTGCATCATAGATAACACTGTACAATCGTATCTCGACATTTTCATTCTCTGCAAGTTTGCGGGTGCTGGAAAGCGGCCGGACATGAAACCCGACAATAATTGCCTGCGATGCAGCGGCAAGCAGTACGTCGGCATCGTTTATGGCGCCGACACCTTTATGAATAACATTCACTTTCACTTCGTCATTCGACAACTTGACAAGGGATTCCGAAAGCGCCTCGACGGAGCCGTCAACATCGCCTTTGACAATGATCGATAGTTCTTTGACTTCACCCGTTTGTATACTCTTTGATATATCGTCAAGTGTAATATGGCGTATTTGCCGGAGGTCCTGCTCTCGTTTAAGTTGTTGACGTTTCAATGCGATGTCACGGGCATGCGCCTCGCTATGGAGAACAACAAATCGGTCGCCGACTTTCGGCATACCGTCGAATCCTGTAACCTGTACCGGCCTGCTCGGCGGCGACGCTTCGAGCCGATTTTCGCGTTCGTCGTACATTGCACGAACCCGCCCGCTGTATAGTCCGGCTATAAACGGATCCCCTATTCGAAGAGTTCCGGATTGTACAAGCACCGTCGCAACTATACCTTTTCCTCTGTCAAGTTCCGCTTCTATAACAACTCCGTTTGCTTTTTTGTCCGGGTCTGTTTTTAAATCGAGTAATTCGGCTTCGAGTACTATTTTCTCGAGCAACTGATCGATATTAATTCCCTGTTTTGCTGCTATCTCAACCGACTGATATTTCCCTCCCCATTCCTCGACAAGAACGTTCCGGTCTGAAAGTTGTTGACGGACTTTTTCTGGATTAGCATTTGGTTTATCGATCTTGTTAATTGCAACGATAATCGGCACCCCGGCGGCTTGCGCGTGATTAATTGCTTCTATCGTTTGAGGCGTTACATTATCATCAGCGGCGACAACAAGGACAACAATATCGGTTAGTTGTGCACCCCGCGCACGCATTGCCGTAAATGCTTCGTGACCGGGCGTGTCGAGGAAGGTAATTGTCTTGCCGTTCTCGAGTGTTACTTCGTAAGCACCGATATGTTGTGTGATACCACCGGATTCACCGGCAACGACGTTTGCCTTCCGTATAAAGTCAAGCAACGTCGTTTTACCATGATCGACGTGTCCCATAATCGTAACGATCGGTGAGCGTGGTTGTATTCTCTCCGGCTCGTCTTTTTCTCCCTCAATTACATCTTCGGCAAATTCCTCCTGGAATACAACCTCAAATCCATATTCATCGGCAAGCAGTGTAATGACATCGGCATCGAGCCGGTGATTGATCGAAACCATGATACCAAGTTCGATGCATTTTTGAATCATCTCATTTGTCGGAACATTCATTAAATTTGCAAGTTCTCCGACGGTAATATACTCAATAACCTGAAGTGTTGTTTTTTCGCGTTCTTTTTGTTCGGCTTTTCGCAATTCTTCTTCAAGCCGTTCGCGCTTCCGTTTCTTTCTCGCAATTGCACGTAAGCTTGGTCCCGAATCATCCATCGCTGCAAGTGTTTTACGTATAGCTTCCTGTACTTCTTCCTCGTCAACATTACGGGCACGCAACTTTTTCTTCTTCTTTTTCTTTTTTGTCGCCGTATCGTCTGCTTCGGTTACTTCCTCCTGTTTTGCAGCGGTGGTCGATGTTCGTAATTCTTCCCGTACTTTCTTCTTCCGTTTCTTTCGTTTTTTCTTGGGTTTTTCGGGTTCTTCAGTCTCTGCTGCTTTTTCTTTCGGGGGTTCTTCAGGTTTTTGTTTTGATATCCCTTTAAGGTCGACTTTACCTTTGATCTTAAGCCCGGGAAGCGGCTTTCGACCCTTTGGCTTTTCTTCTTTTACCTCAGGTTCCGCTTCTTCTTTTTCCTGCTTTTTATCTTCTACTTCATCAATCCTAGCCGCTTTTTCTTCAGCGACAACCTCTTTCTTTGACGGTTCTTTCTTTGCAGGTTTCTTTTTGCCTTCTTTTTCAGGAACTGCTTCGACCTTATCTTCTTCTTTCTTTTTCTCTTTTATCTCTTTCTCGACCACTTCAAGTTCTTTTTCCGTCTGCAATTCGCCGTCGGTCGGTTCCTTTCGTGCAGCGACCTTTTCTTCTACAGATTTCTTAACCTCTTTCTTCTCATCTTTTTTGTCTTCTTTCTTTTCGGCATCCCGACGTTTCTGTTGTGTCTTCCGTAATTCGGCAACCTTTTTCTGGTGTCGTTCGGCGCTATCTTTATCTTTTTTGTAATGAACCATAATCTGTTCTACCAATTCAGGTGCAACGGTAGACATATGGCTTTTTACCGGATTGCCGCGCTTTTTCAGAAAGTCCAGAATTACCTGACTACTTAGGTTAAGTTCTGCCGCTATTTTATATACTTTTTGTTTTTTTCCTGCTGTTGTAGTGGTCATTAAATGTAACCGCCCTTTATTCTATTGTTTTCACATTCCGCTATTTTCCGGAATCTTTTTCAGTAATTTTCTTTTCTTCACCATCTTGATTTTTTTCGGCTTCGTTAGATTTTTCTATCTCTTGTTCTTCGTTTCCTTTTTCTTCCTCGCTCGGCCTGTCTTCACCTTCGACAACTTCTTCCTGTTCATCGGCCGGTTGCTTATTATCGGATTTTTCTTTTTCTTCATCAACTACTTCCTCGATATCGTCTTCCAGTTCTGCATCTTCATTTTCGATTTCGGCGCTCTCGACAGCGTTATCGGCCGGTTCATCAGCTTCTTCCTCTTCGGCTTCTTCAAGACCCTCACGCAACATCTCGACAATGCGTTTTAACGTGTCGGTTTCGAGATCATCAAATTGTATTTTTTTATCCTGATATGCTTCGATAACTTCAAGTGCCGAAGAGAAACCGGCCTCGGTAAATAAGGTGTAGGCGCCCGGCTGAATATCCTCCAGCTCTTCCTGAAATTCGCTGAGATCGATGTCGTACATACCGCCAATTTTTTTCACTTTTATATCAAAACCGCTCAACTTCGAAGCGAGACGAATATTTTGTCCGTTCTTACCTATAAGCAAAGGCACCTGATCTATTTCTACAAACACATTTGCGATATTGTTCTCTTTATCTATTTTTATATCTTTTAATTTAGCCGGAGAAAGTGCTCGTGTAATAAAAACGATAGGATCGGTGCTGAAATTAATTACATCGATGTTTTCGTTATTCAGTTCGCGTACAATTGAATGTATGCGCGTCCCCTTCATTCCGACGCATGCACCGACGGCGTCGACACGGTCATCGTGAGATTCAACCGCAACTTTTGCCCGCTCACCCGGTTCGCGAACAATACCTTTAATTTCGATAACTCCTCCGTACGCTTCGGGTATCTCGGGAATCTCGAGTTCAAAAAGACGCCGCAGGAAAAGATGCGATGCACGGGAAATTATGATCTGCGGATTTCCCGTCGCTGTACGGCGTACCTCGGTAATAACCGCGCGGACCGTATCGCCTTTTTTATACCGCTCTTTCGGAATTTGTTCACCCTTCGGCATTATCAATTCTTTTTTATTATGAATCACTAAAATTTCATTGCGACGAATCTGATAGATATCACCGACGATGATCTCCCCGACCATTTTGCTGTATTCTGCATAGGTAATTTCTTTTTCAATTTCTTTTATGCGTTGATTTAAACTCTGTTTCGCGCTGACGATCAAACGCCTGTCGAATTTATTCAATTCAATGAGTTCAACATATTCTTCGCCCACCTCCAGCGGTTCATCCGTTTTTTTCCGTACCGTTTTAATATCAATCTGCGTATTCGGATCTTCTACCTGTTCGACTATTTCGCGTTCAAGATAGATCTCAATATGTCCTTTTTCCATATTGACAATAACTTCAAATTGAGCATCGGGACCATATTTTTTCCTCACCATCATAGAAAATATATCTTCTATGATTCCGGCAAGGATATCTTTATCTATCCCTTTTTCACGAGCCATCTGCGCAAATGAGTCGGTAATATCGTAATTCATTCTATTTCCTCCGGTCCTTTCGATAAACTAATGATCCCTGTTTTACCAGGGAAGTTTTATAAACACTTTTTCTACAGCATTATATTCAAAATCTTTTTGTGTATTTTGATCAACCTTTAACGTAAACACTGAATCGCCTGCACCAACCAGCGTGCCGGCTATCTTCTGCGGTTGACCATTGCTCACATAATGCACCTCAATGTCACGACCGACATTTTTTTTATATTGTCGTGTTATGCGTAACGGCCTATCAAGTCCGGGTGATGAAACACTCACCCGGTATGTGCCCGGGATCAGCTCTTCCCGGCTCAAACGGCGGTTAATTTCTTTGTTAATCTCTGAAATCGTTTTCGCATCAATTCCTTTTTCGGTATCAATAAATATTTCGATAATTTTTGTATTTCGCTCACCTCGAGCAGTGACCTCTACAAGAAATGCATTGTACATTTCAAGCAGCGGCTCTACCAGCTCTCTTACAGATTGTTCAACTGTTTCTTTCATACCTTCCATCCGCCGTAATATGCCAAAAAAAATAGCCCACAGGTGGGCTATTTACAGAAGTATGTAAAATATATTAAAATAAACTATAGAAATCAATAGGTTACGCACTTGAGGGAGGGGTTGATTTTTCCGACACTTTCTTCCCTTCCTGTTTCCTTACCAGCAGGCGAAAGTCGTCGGGAACGCTCATAGGGAGGTT
>PWTU01000418.1 GCA_003562775.1 Ignavibacteriales bacterium | reverse complement strand
GTCCGGCAAACAGATCCTGTATGAGTTCGTCGGTCAACGGTTGTTCATCGTCATCCGGACTCCAGGCGCCCGAGGTTGTTTTCATCCCGTTGAAGTTAAGGTTGCGAACGACGCCGCCGTTACTGCCGATTTCCGCTCTGTGAAAATGGGCGGCGGTGATCTCCAGTCCCTCGACGGTGATATGGTAGTTTAATCCCTCATCGCTGAGTACAAAATATCCGGTTCCCGATGCATCGGTCTCGACTGCGGGGTTTTCCTGTGCTCCGGTAAGATGCGCCGTGAAGAATGTCTGTCCGTAAGCGGCTGCAAATCCCCCGAATAGTAGAGCGATTGTAACTACGTACCATCTCAAGTTTTTCATAAAACCCTCTCCTTGTATAATGAATGTTATGAGATTAATTGAGTTTGCTTAGTTATCTTCGGCGCCTTCATTAATCCATTGTTTAATTGTGTTCTGCTGGGATTCGGGTACCGGCGGTGCGCCCTGCGGCATCCGGTCACCGAATGGCGGATTGGGCGATAGTTTTTGAATTAACAGACTGTTTTCTGCTTCACCCGGTACAATAGCGGGTCCATTATCACCTCCTTCAAGAAGTCCCTCAACTGTGGATACATGAAGCCCGGCTTCACCGCCATGACAGGCAATGCAGCCATGCTGCGTGAATATCGGTATGATATCATCCATAAATGAAATAAAATTTTCCATATCGTCATTATACTCCGGTTCGGAGGATGAATCATCACATCCAACGACAAGGAATGCATTGATGAAAAGTACCGCAACGACGAAGTTGATAATTTTAAGCAACATATTTACTAATTCCCGGATTGTTCAAGTTGTTGCTGTTTAATTATTGTTATAGCCGGAAATAATACAATAATGATACCGGAATGATAATAGCTTAAAAAACGTATAATTTGCCGGTTTTTTTAGGATAACCCATACAATATGTAGCACGGATGCCACATACATATGAAACGAATACAACCAGAATGGGGTATGGATGTCACAAAGATCTTCAGGTTACCGGCGGAATTGCCCGACGTCGATATCGTACTCCGCAATTTTTCGGTAAATTGTCTTTCGGTCTACTTGCATCATACGTGCGACCTGATTGATATTTCCGTTGTGGGCTTTTAAAGCAGTAATAAGATATTTCATTTCGGCATCTGCGGCGATGCTTTTCATGTAATCTTTAAATGGAATGTTGTTTTCTACCGTTGTTGTCAAATCGGAAGAAGGCATTGAAGTATCGTATACATCGTTTTTTGGAATATCTATGTCGGTTATACAATCGCCTTCGGTTTTAATAATTGCCCGCTTTATAATATTTTCAAGTTCTCTGATATTACCTTTCCATGAGTAATTCATCATAGACGATATGCTTGAGGGAGAAATTGTTTTTACATTCCTTCCGAGCGTGGCGCCGTATTTTTCGATGAAGTGTTCTGCGAGCAACGGAATATCTTCAAGCCGTTCCCGAAGCGGGGGCAATGTAATGGGGAAAATGTTTAAACGGTAAAAAACGTCTTCGCGAAATGTACCTTCGGAAATCATGTCTTCAAGTGGTTGATTGGTCGCTGCAATTATGCGTACATCCGATGTTATTGTTTCACTGCCGCCGACCCGGTCGAACGATTTGTCCTGCAGGAAGCGGAGTAATTTCGTCTGAGCGGAGGGGGGGATATATGCTATTTCGTCAAGGAAAAGGGTCCCGCCGTCTGCTTCTTCGGCTCTCCCGATACGATTTTTATCGGCGCCGGTAAAAGCTCCTTTTACATGACCGAATAACTCACTCTCGAATAATTGGTCGGGAATCGCCGAACAATTAACGGTTACAAACGCTTTATCCCGGCGGGAACTGTTGAAGTGAATGGCTTTGGCGATTAATTCTTTGCCGGTTCCCGTTTCACCCCGTATGAGGACGGTAACATCGGTCTCTGAAACTTTTTTTACAAGCTCGAAGATTTCCCGCATCTTTTTATTCCGGCTTTTTATATTGTGGAAGGTATACAGTTTATGTACTTCTTCCCGCAACGAGGAGAGCGCCTGACGGTTTTGTTTGTATTCGAGAGCGCGGCGTACTTTTATCCGGAGTTCATCGTTATTACACGGTTTGGTGAGATAATCGAATGCTCCCGACTTCATTGCCTCGACTGCCGATTCTATCGAACCATACCCGGTTATCATAATAGTTAGTGTATCGGAATAGTTGGTGTGTATATGGTTGAGAAGCTGCAGGCCGTCCATGCCGGCCATCACCAGATCCGATAGTACTATATCGTACGTGTGCTTACCAAGCTTTTCGATGGCTTCGTTTGCCGAAGCGACCGTGTGAACGTTATATCCCTCATCGTTCAGCACCGCTGTTGTCGCTACCCGAAATGCCCGGTCATCATCGACGACCAGAATAGAAGCGATATGTTTTGCAATAGATGCCATGATTCACGTTATGCTTTTTGTAACGGAATGCTGACAATAAAGGTTGCACCGTTTCCGTTTTCGCTGTGTACCTCAATAGC
>PWTU01000111.1 GCA_003562775.1 Ignavibacteriales bacterium | reverse complement strand
CTTCAATTGCGACTTCAAAATCGTTTGACATACCCATCGACATGTGCTTCACCTGAAATTCCGGGACGCCTTCGTCGAGCAGACGCTGACGGAGGTCGCGCAGTAATTTAAACGACGGTCGCGCCATGTTCGGATCATCCACGAACGGCGCCATTGTCATCAATCCCCGAACCTGAACATAATCGAATACTGCTATTTCATTAAATAAATCGATGACTTCATCCGGTGCTATACCGTGTTTTTGAGGTTCCCGTGAAGTATTTACTTCAATAAGAATATCAATTTCACGGTCTATCCGGGATGCCCGTTTTTCTATCTCCTGGCATACCTTCAGACTCTCTACCGAGTGAATAAGATGAACAAAATCAACAATATATTTTACTTTGTTCCGCTGAAGGGGACCGACAAAATGCCACTTAATCGGCTCACTTTTCAGTGTCTCGTACTTCTGTTTCAGTTCCTGCACATAGCTCTCACCGATATTTTCAAGCCCTTCACAAAGCGCGCTTTTTATATAATCGGGCGAAAACGTCTTGGAAACTGCGATTAAAGTAACCTCCGATACATCCCTTCCCGCTCTGCGGCACGCTTCTCCGATTCGATTCCGTATGTCTTGCAGATTTTCTTTGATCATGCCAAAATAAAGTAAATGATAAATATAAACCGAAAAGCCGTAAAAATCAACTAAAGTCGGGTTTTATGGCAAAATATGCGTATTTTTGAGTATTTTAACGCTCTTGACATACAGAAAGATTTTTATTTAATTAGTTATGGTAATAGTCAGAAAACGATAATAAACCCTATTCAGGTGGTTGGGGTCATGAGTATTTTTAATTTTGATGAATTTAACGAAGACCAGGAAAATTCCGGTGATAATTCCGGTAAGCCGGGACGTTTCGAAGAAGAAGTCAGGAAGTTAAAAGAGCGCCTACACAATAGCTCCGGTTCGATAACCAATCTTGAAGCACTCGAAGAAATTGTTAATTTCTATCTTGACAATGAGAAATTTGAAGAGGCGCTTCATTTTATCGCTGTACTTATTAAACACATTCCGTATAGCGCCGACATCTGGCAGCGCAAAGGTATGGCGTTGAACAATCTGTTTCGGTATGAAGAAGCACTTGAAGCATACGATCAGGCAATGACTCTCAATCCTATCGATTCGGATCTGCTCATCAACCGTGGTATAACACTCGACAACATGAACCGGCTCGAAGAAGCCGTTGAATGCTTCGATCGCGCCCTCGAACTCGATCCCTTAAACGAAGAAGCGTTATTCAATAAAGCGGTTACTTTCGAGAAAATGGAGCGGTACGAAGACGCCCTTCACATCCTCAAATACTTAGTTGATGGCAACCCCGAAAATAAAGAGGCGTGGTACGAACTCGGTTTTTGCTACGATTTTCTCGACCGGCTCGATGAGTCACTCGCCGCGTACAACAAAAACATCGATCTCGATCCCTATAATTATAATGCATGGTACAACCGGGGGATTATACTCAACCGGCTCGGCAGGTATCATAAGGCAATCGACAGCTACGACATGGCGATCGCTATTAATGAAAAATTCCCCGCGGCATTATATAATAAAGGAAATGCCTGTGCAAATATGGGACGGCTTCACGAAGCATTGAAATGCTACAAAGAAGCGCTCAGGTACGATCCAAATGACGTGGCTGCATGGCACAACATGGGGAATGCACACGAGGAACTCGGACAATTCCGGGAGGCGATTAAATGCTTCACGAATGCTATTAAGCTCGATAAAAACCATTACGAATCGTATTTCGGGCGCGGCAGTTGCTACGATTCCCTCGACCAACACACGCGGGCGCTTAACGATTACAACCGCGCACTCGCAATCAACCGTGATTACCCCGAACTATGGTACGCAAAAGCCGATGCCGAATATAATCTTGGAAAACTCTGGGAATCAATTTGCAGTTACCGTATGGTAACGAAACTCGATCCGCACAACGCCGAAGCGTGGGTCGATCTTGGCTCTACGTTATTTGAATACGGGTGCTCCGAAGATGCAATCGTCGCATTGAACACCGCAATCGACTTGCAAGGAGACGCAGCCGAGCCGTACTATATAAAAGGAAAGATACTCTTCACGCTTCGCCGGTACGTCGATGCGATGGAATCCTTTCAATACAGTTTCGACCGGGATAAAGCCAAATTAAAGGAATTCGAGGACGAATTCGGTTCAAATCCGATGTTGAAGAAACTGCTGCGGCTAATAAAAAAATAATATGCAGCGAGGCATAGCGCTTTTCGGAAATAACATTGGCTACTCTATATCACCGGTCATTCACAATACCGCATTTCAAACTAATCATTTACCCTATACCTACCTCTCCGTCGATATCGCACCCGAACGATTCGGTGATGCGCTGCATGCGGCGCAAACGTTGAATTTTGCCGGCGCCAATGTCACTATTCCGTTTAAAGAGACCGTCCTCCGGTTTACCAAATCGCTCTCCGACACAGCGCGAAAAATCGGTGCTGTCAATACACTTCG
>PWTU01000014.1 GCA_003562775.1 Ignavibacteriales bacterium | reverse complement strand
AGTCGGTAAACGTGTTTTTCTTTTTCAATAACTTCCCGTCTTCATACCATTGCCTCCCCATTTCACCCCCGCCGCGAACATGTGCAATGCCGACCATAAATCCGCGGTCGAGCAAGCTCAGTCGGTTCGAGGAAAAATTTACATCCTGACTGATACCGTATGCGCCGTATCCGTGCAAAACCACGGGATTTGTTCCGTTTCGTTGCAATCCCTTTTTGTAAACAATCGACACCGGAACACCGGTACCGTCCGGTGCGGTAGCAAAAAATCTCTCCGAAACATACGAATCCGGATCGTAACCGCCGAGTACCTCGGTCTGTTTTTTCAATTCCCGCTGCCGGGTGTTCATATTATAGTCGTACACAGACATCGGTGTGATAAAGGAAGTATAGTGAAAGCGGAGTGTGTCGGTCTTATACTCCGGGTTGTCGGACGGAAAGACATTATATACAGGTTCCTGGAAATCGATATCGTGTAGTTCGTCGCTCTGGAAATGTTGTATCCGGATATTTTTCAACCCGTTCCGCCGTTCATATACCACCAGGTAATCGCGGAAGATATCGATGCCGTCCAGTTTTATATCGGCGCGATGGGGAATCACTTCTTTCCATTCCGATTTATCCGGCGTTGTTACGGGCGTTGCCATTAATTTGAAATTTTTGGCATGCTCATTCGTTACGATATATAACCTGCTCTCGTGGTGATCAAGTGTATATTCAATCCCCTCGGTGCGCGGTTGAAATATGGAAAAAGAACCAAGCGGCGTGTCCGCATCGATGAAGCGCACTTCGGTTGCCGTTATTTTTTCGCAACTGATGAGGATATATTTGTTACTTCGCGTTTTGTCGAGCCAGAGAAAATAGCTATCATCCGTTTCATGGTGAATCAGTTCGTCATTATCCGGATTCGATCCGAGCACGTGGCGATACACTTTATGCGGACGTTTCGATTCATCGAGTACAGTGTAGAATAATGTTTTATTATCGTTTCCCCATTCAAGCGAGTAATGAGTATTCGGTATGGGCGTTCCGATACGTTTGCCGTTCCGTGTATCCTTTATGTACAGTGCATATGACTCCGATCCGTTTGTGTCTATAGAGTACGCAAGCAGATTGTGATCGGGGCTTATTTCAGCAATGCCGACTTTTAAATAGTCGTGTCCGTCCGCTAATGCATTGACATCCAGAATGATCTCCTCCCCGGCTTCCAGCGATCCCTTCTTTCTGCAGTAAATAGTGTATTGTTTTCCTTTTTCCGTACGCGAATAGTAGTAATAGTCGTCGATCTTCTCGGGAACCGACAGATCGGTTTCTTTAATCCTGCCGAGCATTTCGTCGTATAGTTTTTTCTGCAGCGGTTCGGTGTGCAGCATCATCCGTTTGGTGTATTTGTTTTCATCTTTTAAATATTGCAGGACATCGGGGTTATCCTTTTCACGGAGCCAGTAGTAATTGTCGACGCGGGTATCTCCGTGCAGGGTTATAGAGTGCGGGATTTTTTTTGCAACCGGCGGTTTAATTTCACGATTTGTTAACGGTAAGGATGGCATAGATATTTAATACGTGTTTAGGATTCTGTGTTCGATGTTTCTTGTTTTAGCTGCTCGAGTAGTATCTGCTATTATTATTCCATCTTTCCGGTTCTCGAATGCTATAGTCGGAGGGAAAAACGTGAAACCTCACAGAATACCGGCGCTATCAATATTATAGAGCCGGTAGATCTGTGAATTTTTGAAAAAGAATGTTCGGTTTAGTTAAATAAATCGTCGGTTAAGCCGGTATTTACTTTTACTTCTTTTACTTCAATTACGATTTCGAACTTTTCGCCCTCGAGCATTTTCTCAAGCTGTCTCATACTTGATCCCATTACCCTTTCCATCATTTTCCGTTGTTGTTGCGGCATAGCATCGAGTTGTTCTTTCATCTCTTGCAGCGATCTTCGGGCTTCTTCACGTTCTTCTTCCGATATTGCAGAGTCCAAACCTTCCATTTCCATGACGGTTTTGAACGGCATGTTCATTCCTTCGATATTCCGGTAATCCTGGAATAGAATCGCTGAATTCATCTGCTGTACCTGACCTGCATCATCCGGTATTTCCATATCAAAAGTCATTTTTCGCAGCACCCACATATCTGTGTCGATGTAGAAATGGACATTTTTTGCTTGGTCGGCGTTTTGTTCCTCCACAAGGTCTGCCAGTTCGGATACGAACAAAGTATGAGTACGGGCGCCGTCTATAGTCTCAATCCCCCTGTACTCGGCATTTTGTTTGAGGTGGTTAAACATTTTGGTATCGTAAAATTCGCTATGCCCCATTGCCGATGTAGAAACTGCGTCGCCGCCGAATTGCTCCATTCCGGTAATTTGCACACGCGATTTAAACGTCGGTCGCCCGTCTACATAAGTCTTTTTATATTGTGCTGTGTACAAATCCGTGACGACGGTATAATCGTCTATGTTCTGAACACCGCGTTCATATTCCTTCACCATATTATCAAGAACCTGCTCGACCGTCATCTGTGAATAGAGGGCAGGGGATACCAGTATAATGAGAAGGACAATCATCGATTGTGTTATAAATCTTAAATACATAAAAACCCTCCTGATGTAAAGATGTTAAATAAAATTTTTATTCTATAATTAGTATATATGCACCTAACGGATCATTATGGAGAACACCGGCTCCACAACATCAAAGGATACATATAAAAAAGTACAATGTCAATCGGGCTAATTGCCGGACGTTATTTTGTGATATTCTTCATGGCAGTTTCAATATACTCAAACACATTATTTTCAAGAATTTGTAAAGGAACGCTCCCGCTCAGTAGAACGGTATCGTGAAATTCCCGCACATCAAAATGGTCGCCGAGTTTTTCTTCGGCATAAGAGCGTAATTCGCGAATTTTCATTTCGCCAGTTTTGTATGCAAGCGCCTGTCCGGGCCAGGCAATATACCGATCGACCTCGGTAGTAATGTTATGAAGCGTGAGTGCGCTGTTTTTTGCCATAAAGTCGATAGCTTGCTGCCGGGTCCAGTCAAAGTAGTGCATCCCGGTATCGATGACAAGCCGCAAAGCACGCCACATTTCGTAGGTTAATCTGCCGAAGTTGCTGTATGGGTCTTGATAAAAACCGGTCTCAAGACCGAGGCGTTCGGCATATAACGCCCAACCCTCGCTGAATGCCGTGAAACCGTAAAATCTTCTGAAAGCAGGTAATCCTTCGATTTCCTGTTGTAATGCGATCTGCAGGTGGTGACCGGGAACAGCTTCATGAAGCGAGAGCGCTTCGACTTCGTAGAGCGGACGACTTGCAAGGTCGTAGGTATTCACGTAATAATATCCGGCGCGCGTACCGTCGCCTGCCGGTCGGGAGTAATATGCCGTTGTGGTTCGGGGGGCTATGTATTCGGGAACTTCACGTATCCCGTACGGCATGCGTGGAAGCGTTTTGAATAAACGGGGCAGTTCTCCGTCCATCTTTTTACAGACGTATGCGACTTCTCTCATCAGCTCTTCGGGTGTTTCCGCATAAAACCGGGGATCGGTTCGAAGAAATTCCACGAACTCATCAAAACTTCCATCGAAGCCGGATTCATCTATGACTTCATTCATTTCGGCGCGAATGCGTTCGACTTCCGAAAGTCCCGTTTGGTGAACTTCTTCGGGTGTTAGGTCAAGAGTGGTGAATCGCCGGACCCGGTGCTCGTAGAACCGTTGACCGTCGGGGAGATACGGTGCTCCGATTTTATCCCGTGCGGATGGAATGTATTCTTCACGTATAAAATCGAGAAAAAGTTTATATCCCGGTACCACCGATTGTGCGATTGCTTCGGTTCCTTCCCCGGTCAATCTGTCCCGTTCACTTTGAGAGAAATGCTCGGGAAACGATTCGAATGCGCGAAACAGCAAACTTTCGGTCGGGTCTTCCACTATGTGGGGTTCTATCGCTTCGTCGGCGCCTTCGAGAACAATCCGGGGTAATGTAAATCCGTTTCGAATTCCTTCCCGCATAATTTCAATGTGTTGACGGGTGTATGCTTCAAAGCCGTTCAGGCGTGATATATAATTTTCATAATCCCGGACCGTATTCAAGGGAACGCGCTCGGGCAGTTCGGGAAATGATATATGAAATCCGCTCCTGTTCGTGATCGGCAGATAGTATGTGTTGAACTCGATCTCACCTATCCGTTCATTAAGAATTTGAATAAAGAAATCGTAACTTATCAAATCCTGTCCGGATAACTCATCGCGAGATATTCGTTCGGTTCTGCCGAGATATTCCTGCAAACGTTGTTTGTGCTGATTGTATCGTTCGGTAGTAATAACAGGCAGACGGTCGTTGTAACGGTGTACTCCGACTGACGTTGCGAACAACGGGTTTTGTTCAAGTGAGTATTCCCAGAATTCGTCGAAAACGGTGTGGAGTTCTTCTGCGACGGAATTGTTGGAAATAGCTGAAAAAGAACATTGAACGAGGACGAACATTCCGACAAGAAATGAACCGATTCGTCTCATATTTTCCTCCCTGGAATTGGTTGCGATGAACTGATTCAAGATTATAACAATTTTTTTTATTAAATTCCAAATATGCTTACAAGACTCAATATACCCGCTCCCTCAGATATTTCATTCCCGGCAACCGTTTATTCTCACGGCTGGTGTGCACTCGAACCGTTTTCGGTAATTGAAGAACCATTTTCACTGTCGTACTCGACACTTATAGGTGAATTGCCGGTCGATATAAAAATTGCTGAACAAGCCGACGGCAATTTATCTGTTCATATTCAATCAGATAATACATTAACCGCCGGCCGGCGTAAGGAATGCACGGCGCTGATACGGAGTATGTTGCGGCTGGATGAGCCGTTCGATGCGTTTTATTACATTGTGAGCCGTACCCCCGGGTTGCAATGGATAAAAAAATCCCGTGCAGGAAGGATGCTGCGGTGCGGAACGTTCTTCGAGGATTTGATAAAGGTTATATGTACAACGAACTGCTCCTGGGCGTTGACCACATCGATGGTTAAAAATTTGTGCCGGATTTTAGGTGAAGAGACCCCGTCCGGGAAGAAAACATTTCCATCGCCCGATACGATCGCCGCTCAATCCGAATCCTTTTTACGGAAAGAGATACGGGCCGGCTATCGCGCTCCGTATATTTTGGAGCTTTCAGAACAGATAGCGTCGGGAAAAATCGATGTTGAGCAGTTTCGCGGTTCGGAAAAAACGACGGATGAATTATACCGCGATCTTATTTCACTGAAAGGCGTCGGTCCGTATGCCGCAGAAAGCTTGCTGAAATTAATCGGGAGATATGATCATCTCGCATTGGATTCGTGGACGCGAAAAAAATATTATGAGCTGTATCATAACGGCAGACGTGTTACCGATAGAACGATCGTTAAACGTTACGGTAAATACGGAGAATGGGCAGGGCTGGTGTTCTGGCTGGAGATGACGAAGCAGTGGTATCGGGAGAAGTTTCCGTTGTAAGAATGTCTGTATCTGGATTCACAGAACTAAATTCAGTAAATTAAGATTGTTACGATTCATCTCCCCTTCTCCCGGTACCTTCGAATCGCCTCACCCTTTCCCTCCGTATATAAATCAGACAACCGGTTCGGTGCATCGATATAATAAAGATAGGTTGGAAAATATACCTGATGAACGGTATAGCTTTCCTTCGCGCGTTTAATAAAATCCCAATCCTCGGCGTAATCGAGGTCCCGGAAACCGCCGAGTTCCCGGAACACGGATATTTTCCCGAACAACGTCCCCGATACAAAGCAATCGTTCAGGTGTATCTTCTGTCCGGGATTTTCCATATCCATCACGTAGTGTTGTTCTTCAGGCCCCTGCGGATCGAGACCTCCCCAGATTATGTCCACGTCCGGGTTAGTTTCCAAATACTGTACTCTTTTTTCTATATGCGCCGGTAAATATTCATCGTCGTCATCGATGAGTGCAAAATACAAGCCCGATGCACGCTCCATAGCATTGTTTCTGCTTTCGGCAAGGCCCAGGTTCGATTGATTAATGGTTAAGATGCGTTCATCCCGGTTCCGGTACATTTCAATAACCGCGGCGGTATCGTCGGTGCTGCCGTCGTTTACGATAATGAGTTCCCATTGGGGATAGGTTTGCTGTAACACGGATTCAATCGCCCGCGGGAGTAACCCAACGCGGTTGAATGTGCATAGGACAATAGATACTGTTGCAGTTTTCATTTCTGATCACTTTTAAGTATTTTATGGAACAATGAAAAAATATACGTTAAAAAAATCAATTTTTCAGAAAGAACCGCAAAAAAATTCCCGGAAATTTCAGGTCGATTATAAAAACGAACTGAATCCCGCGCAATACGAAGCGGTGACATCGGTAAACGGCCCGCATCTTATCATTGCAGGCGCCGGAACGGGGAAAACACGGACAATCGTCTTTCGTGTTGCATATCTCGTTGAACTCGGCGTCCGGCCCGAATCCATACTTCTGCTTACCTTTACCCGGAGAGCCGCACAGGAAATGTTGCGGCGCGCCGCCTCTATTCTGGATTCCCGCTGCGATAAGGTCGCCGGAGGAACATTTCATTCTTTTGCCAACATGGTTCTTCGCCGGTATGCGTCCCTGATCGGGTTCGATCCGGCGTTTACGATTCTCGACCAATCGGATGCGGAAGATGTGGTCAATCTTCTTCGTACGCAGATGAAACTCGATACCCGAAAGCGGCGTTTTCCGAAAAAACAATTGTTGTTTTCATTATTCTCACGGTCGGTCAACACGCAGAAATCGATCAAGGATATTCTGACCGAAGATTATCCGCAGTATACCAAAGAGCTTGAGACAATTCAGCAATTGCAAACGGCATATACCGATTACAAGCGGCAATATAATCTGATGGATTACGACGATTTGCTCGTGCATTTAAAAACGTTGCTCGATAAAAACCAAAAGGTGCGAGATGAGCTTGCCGATCGCTATAAGTATATCATGGTTGATGAGTACCAGGATACGAACCGCATCCAGGCGGATATAGCCGACCTGCTTGCTTCAAAGCACCGCAATTTGATGGTTGTAGGCGATGATTCGCAGTCGATTTATTCATTCCGCGGCGCGACGGTGCGCAATATTCTCGATTTCCCGGATCGATATGAAGATTGCAATGTTATTACGCTCGAAGAAAATTACCGGAGCACTCAGCCGATTTTAAATGTTGCGAATGAAATACTGAAACGCGGGAGAGAATGAAATTAGAGCTTATATAGTTGAACCTTTGCCTATATATTCGTAATTTGAAACGTTTATTTATTAAAACACACGGAAAGTCATCGCTGTATGGAGAAAACACTTACCGAAACGAATCTTATATCCAACCCCGTTGAACAATTTTCACGCTGGTATTCTGAAGTAAAGAATCTGCAAATCGAGATGTATGATGCGATGACGCTTGCAACTGCCGATGCAACGGGAATACCCTCGGCGCGGATGGTGCTTTTAAAGGGATTTGATGATAACGGATTTGTATTCTATACTAATTATAAGAGCATTAAAGCACGTGAACTCGAATCGAATCCGCGCGCGTGTCTGGTATTTTATTGGAAGGAAGTCGACCGGCAGGTGAGGATATGGGGAAGCGTCGAAAAAGTGTCGCGGAATGAATCAGAGGAATATTTTCGGACCCGTCCGTATGATAGTCAGCTCGGTACGTGGGCATCGGAACAAAGTTCGATACTACCCGATCGAAGTATCCTTGAAAAGCGATTTGAGGAATTAAAACAAAGATATCCCGAAAAGTCGGGGAATGTACCGCTGCCGGACTTCTGGGGAGGATACCGTGTGATACCGGAAGCATTTGAGTTCTGGCAGGGGAGACCGAGCCGGCTGCACGACCGGATCAAGTTTACAAAAAAAGAAAATGAATGGGAGATTGTGCGGCTTGCACCATGAGAAAACGGTTAATGGTTATAGGTTATCAGTTAATGGTGTCAATTGCACGCTGCCTGATTTGCGCCGGAAACATGTGGCTAAGGAACTATTTACCAATAACTAATAACCATTAACAATTTCTGCCAAAGGCGCAAACAATTAGTACATTCAACAGGAGAAAAGAATGGCAAAGAAATCACCCAATAACGACAGAAAATACGAACAACTCAACGAAGAGTTGCCCGGACAAACTCAATCGAAAGGATTGCTTTACTGGATAGAGGTGATGGGCAATAAGCTCCCGCATCCGTTTTGGATGTTTGTGTGGATATGTATTCTTGTCGTCATCCTGAGCGCCATTACGGCATTTTATGGCGTCGATGCGACCCATCCCGATACGGGTGAACGGATTGTTGCCGAAAGTCTGGTAACGGGCGACGGACTGCGCAGGTTCGTTCAGGAAATGGTTACGAACTTTGCTCACTTTGCACCGCTCGGTTTGGTGCTTGTCATGCTTATGGGAGTTTCCATTGCGGAACGAAGCGGGCTGCTCGCCGTGGTGATGCGCGGTATTGCGTTTGCCGTTCCGAATAAGATCATGCTGCCGACTATATTTATGTTGGGCGCGTGCGGCAATATAGGATCCGATGCGGGAATTGTGGTCGTGCCGCCCATAGCGGCTCTTATATTTTCGAAGATGGGATTCCATCCCGTCGCAGGACTCGTCGTCGGATATGCCGGAGCGACGGCCGGTTTCACCGCTAACTTTTTAATAGCGGGTACCGACGTGTTGCTCGCCGGCATCAGCACCGAAGTGGCGAGAGATATTAACGGCGGTATCGAGGTGAGCGCAACGGCGAACTGGTACTTTATGATCGTGTCGACGATTATGCTCGGTATTGTCGGTGCATTTATCGCAAAGCGGTATACGATTCCGAGATGCCAGACGTTTGCCGGCGCAGATCAGCTTGTCGATGAAACGGCGGATCCGGCACTTCGGGGCCTGAGTGATACGGAACGAAAAGGTTTAAGATGGGCGGGTGTTACTGTTCTGATATATATTACATTGATTGCATTACTTGTTGTGCCGTCGAACGGAATATTACGCGATCCCGTGACCGGATCGATTGTACCATCACCGTTTCTCAGGGGATTGATTCCGATTCTGTTTTTCTTCTTTGCTTTGCCCGGATATGTCTACGGTAGAATTGTGGGAACAATGAAAAAACCGGACGATGCCCTGCGGGCAATGGAACACGGTATGCGGGAACTGGCGGGTTATATTGTATTGATGCTTGTCGTTGCGCAATTTATAGAACTTTTCAGTTGGAGTCGGATGGATACCATACTTGCTATTCGCGGCGCCGAGTTTTTACAGGCGACGGGATTAACGGGACCGCTTCTTTTTACCATGTACATGATCATTGTTGCGTTTGTAAATATCTTTATGGGAAGCGGCTCGGCGAAGTGGGCAATCTTTGCGCCGATATTCGTGCCGATGCTCGCACAGCTTGATTACAGTCCGGCGTTCGTGCAATTGATGTACCGTGTCGGCGATTCGATTACGAATTGCGTCAGTCCGCTGTACGTGTATTTCCCGCTGCTGCTCGGATGGATACATAAGTACGACAAACGCGCCGGAATAGGAACAGTGGTGTCGCTGTTGGTTCCGTATTCTGTTATTTTATTTATTATGTGGGTAGTATTGTTGTTTATATGGTATGCATTTAATCTGCCGATCGGGGTGGGAGAGGGAATATATTTGGTGAGGTGAAGTAGGTTGTTTTTGACATCATAAATTCCTATATTAGTCCATTAGTAGACTAATAGAGAGAGGTCGAATGCGATACGTTAATATTCATGAAGCAAAAACACATTTTTCCAAATTGATAAATGAAGTTTTGAACGGGAAAGAGATTATTATATCGAAAGGAAACAAACCCGTTGCAAAGCTTGTATCCCT
>PWTU01000348.1 GCA_003562775.1 Ignavibacteriales bacterium | reverse complement strand
TTGCATTGTCGATCGCTTCTTTTAGTTTCATCGGCGAGGTAACTACTTTGTCCTTGACCGTTTGTCCGTCGACGTATTCCATCGCGATATACGTTTGTACGCCGGAGGATGCGTCTCCGGTTTCATCGATCTCATAGATCGTTGTTATGTTTGGATGATTGAGCGCCGCTGTTGCCCGGGCTTCGCGGTAAAATCTCGCTTTCTCCTCGTCGTTACCGAGCATATGTTGGGGGAGAAATTTGAGCGCGACGGTTCGGTCGAGTTTAGTGTCGTGGGCTTTGTAGACGATGCCCATTCCTCCTTCGCCTAACTTCTCCTCAATTCGATAATGAGATATAGATTGTCCGATCATTGCAACACCTCCCGCTTCCGCTTCGCTTCAGCGGGATCCTCACAACGGCAACCACTCACAAAAAGCGTTCGTGGGCCGTTTTGGGACATTCCTCCTTCGCCGAGCTTATCGAGAATCTCATAATTAGCAATCGTTGTACCTATCATTATGCTTCTCCTGTCATACATTTCTTCTCATTTGTTTTTTTAACCTTTATAAATAAATATAGGTGAGTAAACATCGGATAATTATATGGTGCAATTACAGAAAACAATAAAAGTATTTCTCTTTTGTCAACCGAGATTGAATACAGAACTATTTCATTGAGATCAAAATGATAGATACTGTCACCCCTAACGGGGTTTGAATATTTTTTTACGGAATATCCTACCATAATTCCACCCCTACGGGGTTTTTTTCTGGAAATATATATTTAAATACATGCATTTGACGAAAGATAGCAATGTTAACCCCGTAGGGGTGATAGTTTGGTAGAATTATGAATTCATCAGTCTGCATAAAACCCCGTTCCGCCCAAATTCATTAAAAATTAATATAGATGCGGAATCCCGTACAGCGGGATAGGGGTGACAGAATTATCTGACGAACCACTTACACAGTTGGATTGCCAGACTTTTTTAGCGAAAACTAATTATTACTCCACCTCAACCAATCCCTTCCAGTTAGCTACAATAAAAAGATTGCTGCCCGATCCGGTGTTGTCGGGACTTTCGGCAAGGAATCTCTTACCGTCATTCGAAACTCCACGGATGAAAAAATTCTCCGTGACACCGCTTCTGAAAACCGGTCGGGGCTGACTGAAAGCCGGTCGACCTGTCGCAAAGGAAATATCGCTGATCTCATACCGGTCGCGAGCGGTCGAACGGTATACGATGCTATCACCCGTCCAGTACGGACGGGCTCCTGCCTCGGTCGGCAATTGCCACTTTCCTCCAATCCCTCTGAATGATGATACATAGAGCTTCGATACCCCGGATTCGATCGATTGATATACGATCCATTTCCCGTCCGGAGAGAAGCGTCCGTTGAAACCGCTAATTTCAAGCATCTCCACCGGTACCGGTCTATCCGGATTGTGCAGATCCACCACCGCCAATTCGTTACCGGATGCATCATGAATGTGTAATAAAATAAAGCGTCCGTCGGGTGAAACATCATCCGGAGTATACGAAAGAGGTTTCCCCGAATCGTTCATCGCCAACATTTCTTCATCTCCTGATCCGTCGGTTTTTTTAACGAAAATGATTCCTTGATCTCCTCCCACTTCAGACCGATAATAAATCTCCGACCCATCGCTCGACCATAGTGGAAGATAACCTCCGTTGGACCCGAATGTAAAACGTGATTTCACTTTGTTGATCAGATCGAATATCCACACATCGGGACGCTCTCCACGTACGTCGATCATATCGTAGACGATCCTAGTTTCATCGGGAGAGAGCGAAATCGTAAACATAGGTTCTATACGGTCGATCGATGAAGTGCTGCCATCGGGATCGATCCAGAATAATTCGCTCACACGACTCACTCCACTCACTGCATACAGAAGGATACCGTTTTCCGAAATGGAGTAATCTGCTTTCGCCCGGGCAGACCAGGAGTTGAGATTACCTTGCACAGACACCGGCCTCCCCGAGAGTGTAAATGACTTTGAATCAAACGGTTGTGCGAGAAGGATTCCCTGCCTCAGATAAAAAAGATAACCGGATACAGCTATACTGTGTGAAGCTCCGTCTATGACGGGCTTTATCACGCCGCTTGACAAAGAACCGACATACACGGTAGACTGGTTCCAGACTCCGTCGAGGTTGAGCTTTGTAAATAGAAAGTGGTTACCGTCCGGAAGAAAGGATGGGAAACGCGGTGCTACACCTACTGTAGAATCAATTGATGTAATTCGGCGCGATATCCCCCCTGATGATGGAACGGCATACAGGTCGGGATCGTTGATCGCAGGTGAAAAAAGGATCTCACCGTTTCTACTCCACGCTCCCCCGCGTCCGTGAGGTGCATCGGCAAGCGTGAATACAGGTCCACCGGCAGCATCGATGGTTTTTAATTTCCCGTCCGCAAAGAAACCGATCGACCGGCTGTCGGGAGACCAGAACGGATACTGTGCTTCATCCGTACCGGCAAGCGATCGCGCTTCGGCAGAATTCATAAGCCGGATCCACAACTTCGATT
>PWTU01000446.1 GCA_003562775.1 Ignavibacteriales bacterium | reverse complement strand
GTCAAGTCCTGGCGAGCCCAGCATGGGCCGGACAAGGAGGTCATGTTTCCGCAGACCCACCAGCCCGGTCAGCGCGCTCTGTCGGATTTCACCCAACTGAAGGACGTAGTGATCACTATTGGTGGTGTGGTGCTGGTGCATCTGCTCTACCACTTTCGACTGGCCTTCAGCGGCTGGTGTCACGCCCGCGTGGTGCTGGGCGGCGAGAGCTTCACGGCCTTGGCTGAAGGACTCACAGACTCCCTGGAGCGACTCGGCGGAGTGCCGGCCGAACACCGCACTGACAGCCTGTCGGCAGCCTATCGGAACCTGGATCGGCAGGCGCAGGAGGATGTGACCGAACGCTACCAGGAGCTGTGCCGCCATTACGGGATCGAGCCCTCGCGCAACAACCGTGGGCGTGGCCATGAGAACGGTGCCATTGAGTCGCCGCATGGCCACCTCAAGCGTCGCATTCGGCAGCGCCTGGCCCTGCGAGGTTCGTCAGACTTCGACAGCATCGAAGCCTACCAAGCCTTCATTGACTCGGTGACCGCCGGCATCAACAAGCGCAATGCCAAGCGCATCCGGGCGGAACGTGAGCATCTGGCCGCGTTGCCCTTCCGGCCCGGCGTCAACTATACCGAGGTGATCGTGCGGGTCACCACTTCCAGCACCTTCAGCCTGCGCCGGGTGTTGTACTCGGTACCGGCCCGACTGATCAACGAACGACTGCGTATCCACCTGTATGACGACCGTCTCATCGTCCATCATGGCGCCGTCGAGCTGATGACGCTGAAGCGCCTTCGCCCCGGCCCGGACGGCGCGCGGGTCCGGAACATCGACTACCGCCACGTGATCGGCTGGTTGGCACGCAAGCCCCGTGCCCTGGCCGGGCTGGCCTTCCGGGATGAGCTCCTGCCCGATGCCAACTGGCGGGCTATCTATCAGCAACTGCGGGCTGAGCTGACCCTGGATGAGGCCTGCAAACGGGTGGTCGGCGCGCTGAAGTTGGCGGCTGATCAGGATCAGTCCAGGTCGATCGGAACCTGGTGGTGGGCCGCCCTGGCGGCTGGCGACAACCCGACGCTGATTGAACTGCAGGACCGCTTCGGAACCAAGCCTCGACCGCTGGCTAATCTCCCGGTAGCCGCCCAACATCTGCTGGCCTCCTACGACGGTCTTATCCGGGAGGCCTGTCATGGCTGATGCCGCCACCCTGCCAATGCTGTTGCGTCAACTACGTCTGCCGACCATGGTGGCCTGCTGCGATGAGGTCATCGACCGTGCCACTCAACACGGCTGGACGCTCCGCCAGGCCCTGGCCACGCTCTGTGAATACGAACTGAGCGAGCGTGAACAGCGGCGTCTGCAGCGCCATCTTCACGAAGCCCGGCTCCCGGCTGGCAAAACGCTGGCCACGTTCGACATGAGTACACTCGACCCGTCTCAGCGCCAACGGCTGAACACCCTGGCCAGTGACCGTCGCTGGATCGATCAGGCCGCCAACCTGTTGCTGTTCGGGGCCTCCGGACTGGGCAAAAGCCACATAGCCGCTGCCGTTGGTCATGCCCTCATCGAACAGGGGCTGCGGGTCCGGTACTACTCGGCATCCAGCCTGGTCCAGGAGCTTCAGGCGGCCAAGCAGGCTCTGTCGCTGGCCGACGCCCTGGCCAAGCTCGACAAGTACCGGCTACTGGTCATCGATGACATCGGCTACGTCCAGCGGACCGAGGCCGAAACCTCTGTGCTGTTCGAGCTGATCGCACATCGCTATGAGTCCGGCAGCCTGCTGATCACCTCCAATCATCCGTTCAGCGCCTGGGACAGCATCTTCCCAGACAACATGATGGCCGTGGCCGCTGTCGACCGACTCGTGCACCACGCAGACATCATCGAGCTGACCGGAGAAAGCTATCGGAAACGGGCCCAAGCAGATCGAAAAAAGGAGAGACAGAAACAAAAAGCAGCTTAAGTCAGAAACACTCACCGACCGGCCAATTTAGTTGTCGCCGACCGGACAAAGTAGTTGACGTCGAACAATCTGAGCGATCGCCGCCTGAACGGGTGGCGGAATCAGGCGACGTAAACAGCCCGGACTATTCGATCCACCAAGTGCATTGGCGAAAGCATCGGGCTCGCCCGAGGCATTGGGCTGGTCTTGCCGGCATGAGCCCACCGGAAACCACAGAAATCGACCACGCCGATCACCCGGGCAGGTGGTGAGCGGTCAGATGCCACCCGATGCCCCCCGGTACTTCGCATGCTCACTCGGCAAGCAGCACGCCGAAATTCGAGAAACAAGGGCGGAGATGATGGTGCCGAGGAGAGGACTCGAACCTCCACGGGATATCCCACTGGAACCTAAATCCAGCGCGTCTACCAGTTCCGCCACCTCGGCAGGTTAGAGCGTTAGTCTAGCAGGCTTGGTCAGGAAGTCGCAGGGTTACTAAGACATTCATATTCAAAGCCACATTCAGAGTCCCTGACACGTTCGCCCGCAAGGCACGATTGCGAAGGCATAGTGGGCCTACGTCGAGCAAGCGTAACGCCGCGGG
>PWTU01000044.1 GCA_003562775.1 Ignavibacteriales bacterium | reverse complement strand
TCATACGCTTGTACGCGAGATGGCCGATGAAGATTATCGATTTGATCCTGCACGATTTAAAGATCTAATCGTTCCCACACTCCTGTTACTCGGTGAAAAAAGTCCGCCGTTTCTGAAAAAACCCACAGAGAAACTTGCTTCAGTTTTGAAGAACTCTCAAGTCGTAGTACTAAACGGTCAGGGACATGCAGCAATGAGCACTGCGCCTGAGTTATTCTTAAATGAAATTTTACAATTTCTTTTGGATTGATATATGTCAGTAAAACAAACCGGAATTCGGTTTAAAATATATAAAATCAATTTTTATATATTTTTGATTTACCATATTCTCTTGATCATCGGTTGCACAAGCAAAGGAGAAAATAACATGCATAACGAATCGGAATCGATTATTGCCGAAACCCGGGCATTTGCAGATGCATGGAACCGCGGGGATGCCAAAAAAGCCGCCTCTTTCTTCACCGAGGATGGCATACGCGTCGGAGCATTTGGCGACGTTCAGCGGGGACGCGACGAGCTTGAAGCTGCCTACAATCGTCTCCTCCACGAAACAATGCCCGGTGCTCAGGTAAAGCAAGAACCCGGGACGGTTCGTATGCTTACACAGGAACTTGCAATATGGGAAGGAGGTATCGAGATCATCCCGCCGGATGGTACTCCTTCTTTGAAAGGACATGTTGTTCAGGTAATGAAAAAAACGGATGGACGCTGGCTCATTCTTGAGTCACACCCGAAATTATTTCCGCCGCCGCCGGACAAACCGTAACATAGTTGAGGTAGAATAATGGAAAGCCGCGATATTTTCCGCTATATCACCAAGCAGGATAAAGCCACACTTGATCGGATCATCGAACGTATGGAATTCCGTGGAAAGAATCCCGTATTTCGCGGGTGGCTTATGGAGTATCTCGGTAAGCTCAACGTCACGGAGATGGGTGAAGTACTGGCACTCGGATGCGGCACGGGAGTCGAGATTAGGTGTCTTTTATCTCTACGGGATTTTTTCGGACGGGCAGTGGGAATAGACCTAAGTCCCGAGCTGATCGACGCCGCGTACAATTTTTCGGCCGCAGAGGGAGTCGACAGCCGGGTGGAATATTATATAGGGGATGTACACAATCTTGATTTCGAAGAAGACCGGTTCGATGCGATCATCGCTCATACGCTGATAAGCCATGTTGCCGAACCGGCAGACGTTCTCCGGGAAGCGGCCAGGGTTGTGAAACCCGGCGGTCAGATTTTTATCTTCGATGGCGATTACGCGTCATGGAGTTTCGGCTACAGCGATCCGGAATTCGGTAAGACAATGGAAGAAGCCGTGATTACATCGATAGTCAATAACCCGAGAGTGATGCGTATTCTTCCGAGGCTGCTTCAGGAAGCGGGATTACGGTTTGCATCCGTCACGCCGCATCATCTGGCCGAAGTCGGAAAAGGAAACTTTTTTATGTCGGCAATTGAGTCCTACGGAGCGTTGCCCGGTAAGCTGGGATTGTTACCTGAAGATAAAGTTTCAGAATGGATTGATGAGCAGCAACGAAATCATGAAGAGGGTGCTTTCTTTGCATCGGGAAATTATTATACGTATGAGGCGAGACGGGAGTGATATTAATATTCATCCACATGCTCGTGAAGAAAAGTATTAAACTGATTGTAGAATTTAAAAGATCGCACTTGCCTTTGCTCCCTCTCCCCCGTCCCCTCTTCCCGACTTCGTCGGGACGGAGAGGGGCGTGAGGATTTGAGAGATTTATCTGCAATAAAAAAACCGATTATCACTTTAAAAAACCAAACAAAAATCTCTAGTGAAAAATACTTTTTCAGTGAGAACTAATTAAATCGACTTACTCATTCATCACAATCACAGATCACTATAATTGATCATATTCCGAAGGAATTGGATTCTGCGGTCGTTCGACATCCCAGCATACGTTTGCAACCCACCATCGTCCTTGATATCGCACTAACTGAAAGCTGTTAATTCCCCGCACAACCGGTTCTTCGTCCGGAATATTCAGACGCGATTCGTAGGAACTGAATACATGGGCAACATTGCCGAATTTCTCAGTGTGCGATCTGATCTCCCGCTCCCAGAAACCGTTCTTTGAATAAAACTCCTGCGCTTCCGCGACAAATCCTTCGACATTCCACTCCCATATACTTTCCTTCTCATCATCCGCCGTTACCCATCTCGTTATCAAAAACCGGGCATCCGGTAAACAGAGCGAACGGAATCGCTGCCAGTCACGGGCTTCATTTGCTCCTCCGGATATTACGTCATACAGGGCGTGAACTGTTGATTCCGGAATTTCGACGTCTTCCGGCTTTGGTGACGGCCAGTTTGAAGGTATTATGTATTCGTCACCTTTTTTCAGCTGTTGAGAATTGGATTTACTCATAATGTTTTCCCGATTGTTGGTTGTAAGATTATGTGTTAACCTTATTACCTTTTATGTTAAAAAGCAAGTCTCTTAATATTTCAATTAATATTATTTCATAAACAATCTCTATACAGATAATCAAGGATACAATATATCAATC
>PWTU01000237.1 GCA_003562775.1 Ignavibacteriales bacterium | reverse complement strand
CTCTGGATATTTGCACTAACGTTTATGATTGTGCTTATCATTGCGATCGTTACCGTGAGTTTCCAGACAATACGAGCAGCGATGACAAATCCGGTAGAGTCTTTACGATATGAGTAGCAGGGGGCATAGCGCATGGAGCATAGGGCAGAGCGCATAGAGCAAAGTGTGTAAAGGAAATGTGAAAATACTTCGCTATGCGCTTTGCACTTTGCGCTATGCTAAGAATTGTCAAACACAAAATGTGGAGATAAAACTAAATGTGTTATACCCCAATAAGTAGTACAGCGAGTACCACAATTTCATTGAGGGAGGAAGCATGTTAAAAAACTTTCTAAAAACCGGCACACGGATGTTACTCCGGCAGCGGGGATATACCGTAATCAATATTGCCGGACTGGCTCTTGGGATCGCGGTTTGTTTTCTAATACTGCTCTGGGTGCAGGATGAACTCAGTTATGACCGGTTCCATGAAAACTCCGATCGTATATATCGGACCATCTGGGACGGTAAATTCGGCGATAACGAGTGGTCTATACCATTGGGTCCGGTACCGGTAGGTGAAACACTGCGCACTTACTTTCCCGAAGTAGAATCGGTTACCCAACTTATGCGGGGCAGCAGAACTATTCGAAGGGGAGATGAATATATTATCGAAAACAACTTTCTGTTTGTCGATGAACATTTTTTCGATGTATTTACCGTTACCTTTATTTCCGGTTCCCGGGTAACAGCATTGGGAAACCCCGATGCAGTAATACTTACGGAAAACTCCGCCCGGAGATATTTCGGCGATGAGAACGCGATAGGCAGAACCATTGAATTGAGCGACGGATCAATGCTTCAGGTAACCGGCGTTGTGGAAAGCTTTCCGTCACAATCGCATATTCAATTCGATTTTCTGGGCAATATTAATTCGCTGCAACACTATCGCCAGCGGATGGAATGGTGGCAAGCTGCTACTGCGTTCACCTACTTTACTCTTTATGACGGGATATCTTGGACTGCATTTCAATCAAAACTGAACGAGCGAGTTCGCGGTATCTACTATCCCGAAGAAATTTTCGAAACAGGCGCTTACTTTGGGTTCACGTTACAACCATTCACGGATATTCATCTCGGACAAAAATATGAGTATGATTTCCCCGTCAGTGGAAATAGAACCTACGTCTATTTGTTTACGGTGATCGGCATATTCATTTTACTGCTTGCATGCGTTAACTACATCAACCTGACAACCGCACGTTCAATGAAACGCGCCCGGGAAGTCGGTATCAGAAAGACCGTCGGCTCCGGACGACTCCGGATCGCGAACCAGTTTCTCCTTGAAACATTCATTGTGGTAATCGCAGCCGTTCTGATCGCAATAGGATTGGCGGATCTTACAATGCCTTATTTCAATACAATTACGGGAAAAGAACTTATTGTATTCGAACTCGGGTACGGTTTAACAACCGGTCTGTTTGTTGTCTTCAGCATACTCGTAAGCTTGATCGCCGGCAGCTATCCAGCAATCCTTCTCTCATCGTACAAACCGATAACAATGCTTCGTCAGGGAACGGACGGAATCACCGGCAGTTTTAAGCTGCGCAACGCATTGGTCGTTTTTCAATTTTGTGCATCGGTATCTCTCATTATCGGAACGTACGTTGTTTACGAACAACTTCAATATCTTCAGCATAAGCAACTTGGTTTTGAAAAAGAACATATTCTTGTGGTCGAAGGCGCCGGTGTGCTCGGAAATCGAGCGTCACTATTCATAAACGAGGTAGAAACATTACCGGGGATACAGGGCGCCGCACAGTCCTTATACCTGCCGGGCAAAGACTTTGATTCCATGCCGTTCGAGCCCGAACAACCGGCAAATTATGAGGTTAGCTCATTCACCTACGACCTTATAGACCATAATTATATCGATGTACTCGGTCTCGAATTAATTTCAGGACGCAACTTTTATCCCGGTCGCGCCGCCGATTCGACCTCCTTCATTATTAACGAAACTGCCGCACAAGCGCTCGGCTGGGATGAGCCGCTCGGTCGCGAGCTAACAACATACGGCGGACAGGTTCGCGGTCCGGTAATCGGCGTCGTTCGTGATTTTCATTTTCGGTCGCTGCATCACCCTGTGGAACCGATCATATTTCCATATATTCGATGGACGCCGCGCTATATAAGCGTGCGTTTGGAACCCGGTAATATCCGGGAGGGAGTTGAATCGGTGCGCACAATATGGGACGACATCGTTCCGAACCGCCCGTTTGTGTATTCCTTCCTCGATGAAAATATTGAACAGTTGTATCGAAGCGAACAACAAACGGCAAGCATATTTAATATTTTTTCCGCTCTGTCGATCTTTATTGCATGCCTCGGTCTTTTTGGAATTGCAACTTATACGGCCGAACGCCGTACAAAAGAAATAGGTATCCGGAAAGTTCTCGGAGCATCGGTAACCGGTATCGTCAGTATGATCTCGAAAGAATTTTTAAAACTTGTTTTCATCGCAAATATAATTGCATGGCCGGTTGCCTATTTTGCGATGAACAAATGGCTTGATAACTTTGCATACCGAATTGAGCCGGGAATCTCGCTCTTTATCATGGCAAGTTTAATAGCAATAGCAATAGCATTAATTACGGTCAGCTACCAGGCAATACGGGCAGGGGTGACGAATCCCGTGGAGTCTTTGCGATATGAATGAGCAAGGAGCATGGCGCAGATCATATCGATTCTCTACTTTTTTATTAGCTCAATCATATGTAAAGCAACTGTTTTTAACCGTAATTAACTGATATCAACACATAATAACCGGTTTTTACAAAAGGAGAACATTATGGACAACATCACCATACAACTGCCGGCAATACGGGCGCATCAATATGCTAACGTCAGCGTTACGGTGAACGGTGAGCAAAAGCATTATCAGTTTCGTGTCGAAATATTCAAATGGAACGAATGGAGACGGCAATCGGAAGACCGGGCAAGCACGCTGCGGCGTATTATTCAAAATTACGATAAACAATGGCGTCTCGTCGAGATCGGAGGCGCCTCGGAAGAGTATATACCGATAACGTTTAAAAGAGTTTCATAGAAAATAAATTTACACCGGTAAAATATGTTTGATAACAATTTCTAATTTCATCTTTCTGATTTCTTATCTTCAAGGAGAACGTATGATAAAACTGAATAATATTTTCAAGTGGTATTCAAACAAATTCGTCCGCACGTACGTATTGCGCGATGTCAATCTTGAAATCAACGAAGGCGATTTTGTGACAATAATGGGACCGTCCGGTGCGGGGAAGTCGACATTATTACACATAATGGGTATGCTCGATGAACAATCCGACGGTGAGTATTATTTCCTCGATGGCCCGGTGCACAAATTAAGCGAAAAGCAACGATCGGAATTGCACAAACACCATATCGGATTCGTCTTTCAGAGTTATCACCTTATCGACGACCTCACCGTATATGAAAATCTCGAAACTCCGCTTCTCTATAAAAAGATAAAATCATCCGAGCGAAAAAGTCTCATAGCCGACACACTCGACCGGTTCGGTATCGTTGCAAAGAAAGATCTCTTTCCCAGCCAGCTATCGGGCGGTCAGCAGCAACTGGTCGGTGTCGCCCGGGCAGTGATCACAAATCCCAAGCTCATTCTCGCCGATGAACCGACCGGTAACTTAAATACCAAACAGGGAGAGGAGATAATGGAGCTGTTCAAGAAATTGAACGAAGAAGGGACCACTATAGTACAGGTGACTCACTCGGAACGGAATGCGGCGTACAGCCGGAACATAATTAACTTACTCGACGGACGGGTGGTGAAAAATCCGGAAGGTTTAACTGTTTAATCTATAATTCCAATGCCGTCGGGATACTGAGAACGCCTCTCTTGAGTGCAGTACTATGGAATTTCAACTATGTTATTCGTAATTTAATAAAATCAATGAAGAGAGAATCAGCGGTTCATCGTATGGACGATCATAACGAAGGACGAAAAATCCAATATTCCATCTACAAAAAGATGCCGGCAGATGAAAAGATCCGCATCGCTGCCGGTCTCTATAAAACGGCAAGAAAAATAAAACGTGCTGCCCTTGAAAAACACTACCCAAAATTATCGGATACCGAAATAGAAAAAAAACTCCGGGACATTTTCCTTCATGCAAGAACATAATCTGTTTAAGATTTTCGTCGATCCGCTCAATGATCTCGAAATACCCTATATCATAACCGGAGCAGTGGCTTCGATTATATACGGTGAACCACGGCTTACACACGACGTCGATCTTGTTCTGGATCTGCAATTCAAAGATATAGAAAAACTTATATCAAAATTTCCCGCGGGTAATTTTTACATCCCACCATCAGAGGTGCTTACTACCGAACTCGGGAGAAACGTACGCGGGCACTTTAACATTATTCATCTCGATACCGGGCTTCGCGCCGATATATATATGGTCGGAAAAGATGCCTTCAACAAATGGGCAATCGATAATTACAATTCAATTTCAATCGATGAGAAATCATACAGAATTGCACCGCCTGAATATGTTATTATTCTAAAATTGGAATACTACCGGGAAGGCGGATCTGATAAACATCTTCGTGATATTCGGGCAATACTCGAAATATCACCTGAAGAAATCGATATGACTATGCTTGAAAAATTTATTAATGATCGTTCGCTGAAAAAGGAGTGGGACAAAGTTACAAAATGAATGTAATATACATTGCATAACGGAGGGAACTTTCTGACCTTCTCGTAGTTTATCGGTATACACCGAAAAATTATCTAATCACTAAACTGGAGTTCATAATGCACGCAATGATCTCTGCATCACCATTGATATATTTCCTTCTTGCCGGTTCATTTTTCAACTTCTCTTATACACCAGAAGACGACCTGGCTACCGCAGCATTTATTAATGTCAATGTCATACCGATGCATTCAGAACGGGTGCTCGAAGGACAGACTGTTCTTGTCAGGGAAGGAAAAATACTCCGGATCGGACCGGCAGACCGTATTGTCATACGGGATGATATTCCTCAAATTGACGGAACGGGAAAATACCTCATCCCCGGGCTTGCTGAAATGCATGCTCATATTCCTCCCGTACCTGCATCTCCGCCAGACGATTGGGATGAACGTGCATTTCACCAATGGGTTGAAAATGTTCTATATCTATATGTAGCCGCCGGTGCTACAACCGTCCGCGGCATGCTCGGCCATCCGATGCATCTCGAACTGAGAGAACGCGTCGAGAACGGAGAACTTATCGGGCCGCGTATCTGGACATCGGGACCGTCGGTCAACGGGAACACGGTTCAAACGGTTGAGAGAGCACGTGAGATTCCCGCCGAACAAAAAGCTGCCGGCTATGATTTTATTAAAATTCATCCGGGATTAAAACGCGATGTATATGAAGCACTCTATGAAGCCGCAAAGGAAGCGGATTTCTGGTATGCCGGTCATGTACCGGCGGAAGTCGGTGTTCACCGTGCCTTGGAAACAGGTTATTTATCGATAGACCATCTCGACGGGTATATAGAAATTCTCATTTCCGACGACGTCGATGAACTCCCGGCAGGACAATTTTTCGGTTTTAACTTAACGGATTACGTCGATGAGAATAAGATACCAGGGGCGGCGCAACGAACGAAAGAATCCGGGGTTTGGAACGTCCCGACACAGATTTTGTTCGAGAGTATTCTCGGCGAAAAAGATCCCGAAGAAATGGCCGGCTGGCCGGAGATGCGGTACGTACCCGGAAATATGGTCGAAGGATGGAAACGGAGTACGAATAATTTTCGTAATTCACCAAACTACTCAGAGGAACGTGCAGAACGTTTTATTAACATACGCCGGAAACTTATTAAAGCACTTCACGATGAGGGAGCGGGACTTATCCTCGGCGCCGATGCTCCGCAGTGGTGGAACGTACCGGGTTTTGCAATCCATCGTGAACTCAAAACTTATGTTGCCTCGGGCTTGACGCCGTATGAAGCGCTTAAAACTGGTACCGTGAATGTAGCACTGTTTTTCGAGATGTTTGATAAAGCAGGTACGCTCGAAGAGGGTAAATGGGCAGATATGGTGTTACTGGCAGGAAATCCGCTTGATGATATCGGAAATGTAAAGAAAGTTGAAGGAGTTATGGTGAGAGGAGTGTGGATGTCGAAGGATGAGATACAGGCACGGCTTGAGAAAATTGCGGAGATGTATGGGGAGTGAGAATATGCTCTGAACTATTTCCCATTCCTTATGGTTGTAAGTATAATCAATTGATGAGGAATCGATGATCTATATACCAATACTATTGCTTATGCTCAATACAGCTCCGGAACCGAAATTAGAGGAAGTTGAAACAAAGGACAAAGAAGAAGCCACACTCGGCGCAGGATGTTTCTGGTGCGTGGAGGCGATTTTTCAACGGGTAAAAGGCGTGTTGCATGTCGAATCCGGATATTCCGGCGGATCGGTCGTCAACCCGACATGCGAACAGGTAACGACCGGCAGAACGGGTCATGCAGAAGTAATCCGGATTGTATTCGATCCGAAAATCGTATCTTTTGAAACAATACTCGAGGTCTTCTGGCATACGCACGACCCGACAACGCTAAACCGTCAGGGTGCAGACGTCGGGACACAGTATCGTTCGGTTATTTTTTATCACAGTGAGAAGCAAAAGGAAATCGCGGAAGAATCGAAACATCGGACGCAGCAGTCAGGCCTATGGGACGACCCGATCGTTACCGAAATTTCGCCGTTGATCAATTACTACAAAGCGGAAGATTATCATCAAAATTATTTTAACAATAATCCGAATGCCGGATATTGTTCATTCGTTATCGCACCGAAGATAGCAAAATTTAAGAATGATTTTCCCCATCTTTTAAATGATTGAACATCATAAACTATCGAGCAAACGCAGATAACTATCATACCTACCGGCATCGATTTCACCGTTCGCAATCGCGGCTTTCACCGCACAATCCGGCTCGTGTGTGTGTGTACAGCCCGTAAACTTGCAACCCTCCGTGTACCGGTTGAATTCATCAAAGTACTGAGCCAGTTCTTCTTTTTTCACATCCCATATACCGAACTCGCGAATACCCGGCGTATCAAGGATATAACCGCCAAATGGCAATTTGAACATCCGCGCAAAAGTGGTAATGTGCTGCCCTTTTCGCGCACTCTTTTTTTGATCCGCCGTTATCTGTATGTCCTTCCCGAACAACACATTGATAATAGTCGATTTCCCTGCCCCTGATGGGCCGGAAAGAACACTTGTTTTATCCGCAATGAGCCCGCTGAACTTGTCGATATTATATTCTTGCGTTGCGCTGATGCACACGAGCGGTATATCGAGCATCTCCGTATATGTGCGGAGATCGCGGCGCACCTCTGCTTCGTCTCCGAGATCGATCTTGTTGATGCAAATCACCGAGTCGATATTACCACTTTGCGCGGCGACAAGATAACGGTCGATCAGCCCTTTTTTATATCTCGGTTCATCGACCGACATTACGATTATGAGTTGATCAACATTTGCACCGATAACCTGTTCCATATCACCGCGTCCGGCTGCCCTGCGGGCGAGCTTGGTCTTTCGTTCCTCGACCAGTACGATTATAGCAAGCGTCTCACCGGCGCCTTCGATTTCATTGCTGCGATCTACCCGGAGCCACACGATATCACCTACCGCCAGCAGCGATTCATCGGAATTCTCAGTCATTATACTTCTTGAAGGAACACTCGTGTACAGATTATCTCCAGAATCGGCCTCGATTGTCTCAACCAGATATGTTCTGGCTTCAACTGCTATAACCCTTCCCTTGATCAACCCGCTTGTATCTATTTTTCTCCGCTCGATTTTCGATGAAAGAACTTTCGGATGAATATCATACTGCGACGATTGAGCACCTTTCGTTCGATCTTTTAGCGCCCGTTTAACCTTCGAAGACCTCGTTTTCCGCTTTGCCGCCATAAATTTCTTACCGTTTTGTTGCAATTTGTGCTGAATTTTGATTACTATGTAATAATATACATTATCCGGCGAAAAAGAAAATGCCTGTACCTGAAAAATGATACAAAAGATTGAACAATATAGTGTTGACAGCAGCGACCTCGATATGGTTACGAAGGCAATTACCGAACTTCTCGACGGTATCAGACGAAATGAACCGTATACCCGATACGAGGCATACCGAATAAAAGGAACGAATACATTTCTGCATTTTATGATATTCACCGACGAACAGACGGAGCAAGCACACCGGAATGCAGCATATACAATACAGTTTACCGAAATTGTTTATCCGCTGTGTAAAGAAAAACCGGTCATAACCGATCTCGACAGGATCGAAGGCATGATAGGCGGGGAATATGAGTAGCACACAGGAAGTGTTCGTTGCTATTTCCGTAGCCGCTCGTATTGTTTCGATACGTGTGCGATTGATTTTTTTATTAATGATTTAAGGATCGAGAGATCAACATCTGCAAGCTGTTTCACATACAGACATGACTTGCCGGTTTTATATTTACCGAACTTACTCATCAAATCATCGTACCCGTCGAAACCCGACATAATATAAATGGTCAGGTTTTATTTCCTCGGAGAGAATCCGGTCAGAAACCACTCTCCCTCACGGCCGCTTTCATATTTATAACGATAACGCCCGAATCCGACCATACTGTTTCCCCACATCCTCGGCTCTTCTTTCGTAACGGTTTTCATGAGATTGAGAATTGTAAAACAATCCTCCCGTATTTTCTCGTCGGAAATTCCGTTTAGAAATTTATCGACGCTTTGATCCGTTGCCTTAGTTTTTAATTCCGCTTTTACCATAACCATACTCCATTATGTTTTCGATGGCCTGTTCTCGTCGGTACCCATCGGCTGCCAGAGTTGGATTGGATTTCCTTCGGGGTCAAAGAGCAGCGCAAACCGACCATTCGGGTATATTTCGGGATCAACCTCGACCTCAATGCCGGCCGATCGTAATTGCTCAACCATTGCACTCAAATCGCGCACCCGGAAATTGAGTATCCACTCCCGCTTGTACCGGGCAAGATATTCATTATCCTCGTTAAATGGATCGAACACGGTCGGGCCTTCATCCTGCCACCAGGATCCTTCTTCGTACGTTTTGGGAACGCGTGTGATACCGAGATGTTTCTCATACCACTCCGCGAGTTTCTTCGGCTCCTGCGCACGGATGAACAAACCTCCGATACCGGTTACTGTTTCCAATGGATACCCTCCTTTTAAGCTGTGTTTATTTTTTCTGCAACATAAACGCCGATATCACCGTTACGACAACGCCAATAAGAAAGACGGTAAAAAACATCACCACACCGAGTATAAACGGATTTGCAAACATTTCTCTTTGCGATTCAAGCGACTGCAAGGATGCCTCGAACTCATCAGGTGACGAATCAGTACGGGCTTCTTCGATGAGATAGTCATAATATCTATCCATGAACTCGGGATCGAATATTCCGACATATAAAGCATCAAGCACACCGATCATCAACGACGGAAGGTGTGCAATACACTTTAGTACCATTTTTTTAAATAATCTTTATTTCCCGTGCTTTTTTATTTGCTTGTGTCCTGCGTTTTACCTCTAACTTGTTGAATATGCTTGATACGTGTTTTTTTATCGTGTTTTCAGAAACGATTAGTGATGCGCTCCCGCACCGTCAAGTTCCTCTATCGACGCCTGCGACGGTCCGCGTTCCTGTTGCAACCGTTCGGCAACGCGCTCGGCTTCACGCATAACACGAAGGACATTTAATCCCGCGATCTTTTTCAGTTCATCTTCCGAATATCCGCGCCGGAGTAATTCGGCAAAAAGATTAGGAAACTTAGACACGTCTTCGAGTCCCTTCGGCGTCATGGTAATACCGTCATAATCAGATCCTATACCGATATGTT
>PWTU01000207.1 GCA_003562775.1 Ignavibacteriales bacterium | reverse complement strand
TAAAATCCCGAGCGCTGCCCCGCCGGCCCGACGTCTTCGAGGCGGGCTCGCCCTGTGCCCGGGGCTGCCGCGGCGATCGCCGGGTTTGCGCAGCCGAGGGTTGTGCCTGGTTTCGGGAGGCGGAGGTGGCCCTGGAGGCCGGTGAATGCGGCGACGGGGAGGCGCGATGAGCAGGCAGGCAGGCAAGTCGCCCGGGCGGCGGGAGGTGAAAGCCGCCGTCGCGCTGCAGCAGCCGCCACCGCCGCAAGGGGCCTTGCCGCTGGCGCCAGCGCCGCTTCGCCGCGACGTCGTGGCCGAGGCGAAGCGGCGGCTGCTCACCGGCTCGGACTGGGACGTCGAGATGGATGCCGGCCGCGATCTGGGGCTGAACGCGAAGGCGCCGCGATCATGAGCCGGCTGCGCGACGAGGTCGGGATCTGGCGCGAGCCGGGGGAATCGCTCACAGCGGCGCTGCGCGCGGGCGATGGCGATCGCGATCCGCGGCGCCGCTGGCGCGACCCGGAGGACCCGGGCGAGATCACGCGGCAGAAATGGCTTGTCGAGCTCGGCGACGGCGAGGACTACGTGATCGAGGCGGTGTCGCTTGGGGAGTGGGCACGGCCCCCTTCGGTCTGCGCCTTGCTCGGGGACGGGGTAGAGGCACGGCGGGCATTCGCCCGGGCGGTGCCGCGATGACGATCCTGCCCGGGCGCGAGGGGATGAACGGCTATGCCCGGGAGGGCGTCGGGTCGGTGCGCGGTCGCGACGGCCGGCCGCTGCGGGCGAGGGCGCAGGCGCAATCGATCGGTGGCGTCTTCGCCCCGATCCTCGGCCAGATGCAGCGCAAGCAAGACTGGAATGCCGCCCGGCCACGGCGCGCGCGGGAGGCGCTGCAGCCGCGGCTCTACGGGCTCGACGACCTGGCGGGCCCCGGCGGCTATGCCAAGCTCGAGGGCAATCTGCGGGCGCGGCTCGACCTGCTCGACGGTCCGGGGCGGCGGCTGTCGATGGTGGTCCTCGATCGGGTTTTGAACGGGGAGCTCGAAGAGCCGCCGCTCGATCTCGACTTCCTGGCGCAGGCCAGCGAGGTGCGGCGCGACCGGATCGAGGCGCAGGTCAAGGCGGTGGGGGCGGTGCTGGGCTGGGCGATCGCCTCGGCGGCCGGCGAGCGGCGGATCGTCTGGGCCGATGCCAAGGCGGCGCGGCGGTTCTTGGCCCTGCGCGCCGAGCGCTGCCGCCGGGTGGCGCCGCTGGCCGGGCTGTCGTCGCGGCGGCGGGCGCAGATGCGGAAGTTCCTCGACGTCGACCCGCGCCATCCCGAGCACGAGCAGCTCCTCGACTGGCTCTGCCTCGAGTGGATGAGCCTGCACCGGCAGATCCAGGAGAAACGCCAGGAGCTCCAGGGCCTGGGCATCAATGTCGGCGACGACCCGATCGACCCGGACGGCAGCGAGGCGGCGAAGCGGGCGGCGAACGGCTATGGGCAGACGCCGGGCTCGGTGAGAAAGCGGCTGATGAACGCGGTCCTGTATTTGAAGGGGAATACGGATCGGGCGCGACAGCTCTGGGCGGACGATCGCGTCAAGCGAGAGATGACCCTGTTTCAGACATGGTGCTGGGTGTCGTTCCGCTCGATCCGCGATCTGATGATGGGGACGCGGCTGCCCGATCCGGTGCCGGAGCTGCTGCTCGATGCCGGCGCGGTCAGGCGCCGCGCCGCCCTGGCGCAGGTGCGGCTGAGAGAGTGGGAAGCGGCGCAGCAGGCGGCCGAGGCGGAGCCGCCGGCGGAATGGGCGGCGCCGGCGGTGCTGCTGCCGGTCGAGCTCGAGCGGGCGATCGAGGGGGTCGTCGCGCGGGAGGTCAAGAAGGCTGCGCCGGCCCCGGCGATCCTGCCCGACGTGCCGTTCCCCGGCGCGCCCCGGGAGCCCGAGCCCGAGCCCGACCGCGAGCTCGACGCCGAGAAGAGAAAGCAGCTCGAGGTGATCGAAGCGCTGGTCAACGAGCGGAAGATCGCCCATCGCCAGGAGATGCTGGTGCGCCGCGAGCTGGCCGAGAAGGACAAGGGGCGGTCGCGCTGGAGCACCGCCCCGCCGGGCGGCTAGGGCCCGGCCCTCGGCAGAACAGGCAGGCAAGCGCATCGGCGCCACGGGCGAGCTCGGCCCGAGGCGCCTTTTTTTTGCGCCGAATGAGAACAAATCAGCAACAAAACCTCCCGAAAAGCTCCCGCCACGCCAGCGAGGCCACGGGCGGGCGCCGGAAGGGCCTCCAGGCGCCCGCCCGAGCGCCTTCCGACAGGGTGCTTGTCATCGTAGCCGGCCGCCAGCCTGTCAGGCGGCGCGAAAAGGCGTTTGAAATCAAGCCCCGAATCGAAGCCCTGGCCCTTCCCTGGATAACCAGGAGGGGACCCCTCTTTCGGAGTCCAAATATAGAATCAGAGTCTCTGCCTCTGGCGGGCTTCGCCCGAAAAGGCGCCCGGCTGGTCGCCGGGCACTCTGCCAGGCGCCTGCGGCGCCCTGATGACGGCGCTTCGCGCCGGCTTGGAGGACGAGCGGGGTCGAGAGCGGCGGCGC
>PWTU01000488.1 GCA_003562775.1 Ignavibacteriales bacterium | reverse complement strand
TACCCAGAAAGAGATTGCATCCCGGGTGAGAAACCCAGACTTTTTCCCGGATGCCATACGGGCTAAAAACTTTGCTTCTTTTGCGCCGAGTTCTGTTATAGTTTTATACATATAACAAACCTTCTAAGGGTCAATTTCGTGTATATTAATATAACACATTACGTTCAAAATTCAAGATTAGAAATTTCTATGATGGGAAAATCTTGTATTGGAAGTATTTAGTCTCTTTATAGTAAAGCATCCAAAACAATGCCCGGACTACAATAATTCTACTGCCCGTGCTCTGGGCACAGCATCTCTTGTAACTATCTGTTTAATAGCTCCTGTTTTCACGGGTATTAGTAACGGTATAACAATTGGCCACCCAATCCCCATAGAGGCCGGTGTGTTGAATGAGCGAGGCAACTGCCAGGGGGAATGAATCCCGGCAAACCTCACAATGATGCTGACTCCGCGTATAGCTACACATACCTATCAGTTTTAGTTGTTTGAAATAACATATATAGATGTGCTGCAAGGTATCATAGCACCTCGCTTTCCGGTGCCACGTCCGCCAATACCCCTTCACCTATAAATTCTTGAGGTGCTTTATAACGGAAGTATAGTATGTGTTAGATATGATATACGAGATAGGTTGCCGGGGGTATGTATTGGAAAAGCAGAGAATTGCAAGTCGTTCCATCTATCAATGTGAACACGGGTGCTCCGATATTGCTATAACTGTCTATAACGTTTAATCTCATCCGCCACTGCTTGTTCCATCTCTTCTAATTCATCATACGAAAGATAATCGAACTGCTTTCGTTTCCTCCCGGAGATACTTCCATTGCCTTCAAAGCAAAGCCGAACAAACAGATCAAGTTTTCTATCAGGCAAATCTACTATTTCACGGATTTTCTTGCGAGATCTCTCGAAGATATCCAAGAACTCCAGTTCAACACGCAACTCCTGATCTACTGTATCCCTTACAAACTCATATAATCGCTCAGATTGATTCGTCAGGTCAAGATACCGGTAATATTGGGCGGTGTTATTCTTGACCGTTAATTCCCCGTCAGTATTGAGATCATAGTCCACACGCTTCATGAGTTCCCGGGAAAAATTTTCAAGCATCTCGTTGTATTTGAGTATCTGTTTGAGCATTGTTGCCGAGACGGGAAATATTAAACCCGGGGGAGTGAAATTCCTTGCCGATAGAACATGGTGGATGAGGTACCGGTGAAGCCGGCCATTTCCATCCTCAAAAGGATGCAGGAATACAAAACCAAAACCGACAACCGCTGCTGTAACGACAGGATCGATTTCTGATTGCATCATCTGTTTTGAACTGGTTATCCATCCCTCTATCATAGCGGGAAGATCATCAGGTTTCGGAGGTACGTAATGGACCATTTCCCGGGTTGGACTGATGGTTTCACTAACATAGTTTTGAAAATCCCGATAGTCATCCATAGCAAACCGTTCATCTATGATCTCTTTTTGAAGCCGCACAAGTTCCTCCCGCGAGAAAGGATCTGAATTTGAAGCTTTACGAAGTAGTTCGACAAATCGTGCAGTTCTTCGTTTATCCGGATATTCTTTCTCGATTTCGAAGGACGATTTTGTTTCCTTTGTATACAGATACTGTGTGGCCTTGTAAAGAATCTCCTCTGAGTATTGCCCTACCATTTTCTGAGCTTCTTTGTCGAGCTCCATCTTTTGAAAATTTTTGAGTTGCTCAGTCCTGCGTACCACGGGAGCGTATGCCGGTGTTCCCAACAGATTGTTGACCACCCGGTGACGTTTACTTCTTTGTTCCAGTTCGCCTGAGAGAGTATAGTATTTATTGCCATCGAGGAGGTGAAAATAATTCCCCTGTGATAGGTCATCGAGTGGAAGCTGTTCTCCGGTCAACCACTCATAGAGAAACCAGATCATTCTCGCATACTTCCCCGTTGGCTGCGCCTTTACAATGCTCGTGAGTTCCTCCGGAGAAACAATTCTGAAAAGTCCGGCAAGTATTTCAAGATTTATTCCTTCGTGTTTTAGTGCGAACGTAAGATGGCCTTCCAAACTTGTCCCCGGATCGTATCGAGGGGTATATACTTCGACTACTGTACCCTCTTCTATGTAACGTTTTTGAACTTGCTTCGATGATAAGTACGACACCTTCCAGTGCGGAAGAGCATCTAGTTTGTACCTTCGAACAAGCTCAGAGTATCCAATAGCCGTCAAATTCTGTTTCATTTATAATTTACTCACTGACCTGAAAAACAATCACATTATCTGAAAATTGATTATAAAACATAATCATAACAGAATAATAATTATAATTCATTATAAATGCAATATTATGGGGTAAAAACCGGACCCCAGAACTATTAAAAATGACATATTTACCTGAATTTTGATTGAAAAATATGAAAAATAATTATAAAGTCAGAACAAACCTGCAAAACGATTACAATGTTTGTTAAAGAAATTCGAGCGGATGCGCATAGTCTCCATATGAATTTACGGGGTGCTTCTATTTTCTTTTGGGGATGGAGAGTGGTGCGTATACCGGCTGAAAACTGCCACCGTGCTACTTTAATTAACGAGGAGCGCCTAAGAAAACAAAAGTGGCAGGTTTAAAACGGAATGGGTGGCAAGTTTGACCGGAATACGCACTGAATTAGGCAGACTTTGTGAACCTTATTGCATTTACCGGAAAAATGGTGAATTGGTCATAATTGACTTGAGACCAGAAAATTTTCTAAAATAGTAATTCATCATAACCACCGCCTCTCCAGGATAGAAACGGTAGTATGTGTCGTTCCCATCGGACAATTGAAAAATTCTGTCGGACTTTTCGAAATAACCACCATTACGCTTTAGCTTCACTACGTATCCACTCATACACCCGCTTGAGCAGATACCCGAACACAATATACCTAGAACTCTTCCTCATTGAAGAACCTCGACGAACTTCGCGGCGCTCTCTTCATTTTGCTCCATACGGTCGATGAAAAGATTCTCGACGGTGTCTTTAAAAACATACCCTAGTATTCCATCGTGTTGGTGAGACGGCGTGCTGGAGGGATGTTTCACTCACGGCATACTCGTCTTGTGAAAATTTTAGCTGATTGCTTTTTCGCCGATTATTTATAATTCACTCTCTAATTCTTATTAGAAATATAAAAACAGGTAATATTAAGCAATTTCGTCAATTTTTCCCTTAATTTTTCTTCTCCCAACTATTGACTTTGACTTTTTTAATTTTTAAACTTAACATGTTAACCTAATAACATGGATGGGATATCTAATATGAAGACCCTTCAAGCAAAAATGTTGCAGCGAGAAAATATCATTCCATTGTACTACCAGATTCAGGAACTCCTTACTCAACAAATCGAATCCGGTGCATACAAACCCGGGGAAATGATACCCTCCGAAAATGAACTTTGTAAGTTGTTCGAGGTAAGCAAAACAACTGTTCTACAAGCTATCCAAACCCTTGTGAACAAGCGACTCGTATACCGTGTGAAGGGAAAAGGTACATTTGTTGCCAATCCGAAGATCAACCAAAATCTCACGACCTTGTTGAGTTACTCTGACGAAATTCTGGGCCAAAATAAAACCCCCAAGAATAAACTGTTATATAGACGTGAAGCTCCAATATCCGAAACATTGGCAAACCTGTTTGATGTTGAACCCGGTTCGCCACTCTATATCATACAACGCCTTCGTGAAGTAGATAATGTTCCGACTGCGTTGCAAACTTCATATCTCCCTAAACACATATGCCCGGGTTTAATCGATCAACCACTTGAAGACGATTCCCTCTATAAAACTTTACTACATCGATTTAATATAGAGGTAAGCTCTGCAAATGAAACATTGCAGGTGGTAAAAGCCGATAAATATGAAGCAAATCATCTTGGCATAAAAACCGGTGATCCCCTTTTTCTTATCGAGCGTGCAAGTATCGATATAAAAGGGCGTCCGGTTGAATTGGTTAAGACATTGTTGCGCGGAGATAAAACTAAATTTAATATTGAATTGAAAAAATAGATGAACCCCGATGAACAATACCGTGATGAACTTCTCGCAACAATTCCACCCGAAGAGATAAGTAGTCAAAGCCGCCGTAAGGTTTTTTTCACACCCCGACGTATTACCCGTATGGCTATATTTATTTCTTTAAGCGCTGTTGGTGCAATGATAAAAATTCCAAGCCCGACCGGAACCGTCTCCCTCGATTCCTGTCCCGGATATTTTTCTGCGGCATCATTCGGTTATCTCGAGGGTAGCATTGTTGCTGCACTCGGTCACCTGTTTACTGCATTTACTATCGGCTTTCCTCTTGGTCTTCCCGTGCACCTTTATATCGCCTGCCAGATGGCGCTTTATGTCATGGTGTTCCGGTATTTAATAAAAAGATTTCACCCGATTGTGGGTATTATCACTGCAACTGCATTAAACGGAATTCTCTCTGCATACCTCATAATACCTTTCGGGGGTATTGGTCTTGCGACTGCTCTTATTGTTCCGTTGACAATAGGATCAGCGGTGAATATCCTAATCGCACAGCTTGCATATTCAATTGTCAAGAAGAGTAATATGATACCATGAACCTCGATGCATCATACCGCAGTCTTGTGGAAACATACAATCGGGCAAAGAATAATCCCGGGATAGCTCCATTCGAATCAAATCAGGTAAGAGATCTTACCGTGATAAATTTCATTGGTGATATACTGATAGTTATAGCTGTTGATTCCGACGGGGCAATCGGCGAAAAACCATCGGATATCGTCAAAGTTAACGGATATGTTTGCGGCCGGTTTGGTACACGAGTTCCGTTAATGGAAATTCTTGCATGTGGTGCAATACCAATCGCTGCATTCGATCCGCTTGCGGTAGAAATGGATCCTTATGGTATGGCTATTATAGATGGAGTTCGCGATGAACTCCGCTCAGCGGGATTATCGGAGGATTTTCCCCTGTCCGGAAGCACCGAGGATAACATTCCGACAGTTCAAACCGGTATGGGTGTAGTGATAATGGGTATAGTTATGAAACAAGATTTCAGACCGGGTACGTCGCAACCGGGAGATCATGTCTACTGCATAGGGATCCCAAAATCCGGTCCTGACGATATGATAACGTTAGACGACCCCGAGATCGCAGATGCAAGAACCATCGAAGAAGTTAGAAGAATTGAAGGAGTACATGATATACTCCCGGTCGGTTCTAAAGGTATAATGTACGAATCGACTCAACTCTCAATATCAGCAGGACTTACATTTCACAATTTTCAATCAAAGGTCGATTTATTGAAGTCGGCAGGACCATCGACCTGCATTCTTATTTCCACAACTGAAACTGCCGCTAAACTTATACAAAAGATAACAGAAAGACCGGTGAATCGTATCGGATCACTGGTACTCGATAATGAAAAACAACAGCAATATACTCTCAATAGATCAGGTTTCTTATAAGTATGGTAATGGAAATGAACCAGCTCTCAGAGAGCTTGATCTTGATGTAAAAAGAGGTCATTTTACTTCTATAATGGGGAAAACAGGGGCAGGGAAAACTACCCTGCTTATGCTGCTCAACGGACTGATTCCTCATTTTTTCGACGGCGAAATTCAGGGTAGGGTAACAACTGCCCGTCTGGATACACAAAGATATCACATCCAAACACTTGCCCGCCGGATCGGACTTGTCCTCCAGGACCCTGATACCCAGATTCTTGGAATGACGGTCGAAAAGGACGTTGCTTTTGGACCCAGTAATCTCGGCTTTCCTCCGGAAAAAATCCGGGAAACCATACCAAGGGTACTCGACACCGTCGGACTTGCGAATTACGAACATCGGGTACCCGCGAAACTTTCTGGCGGTGAAAAACAGAGGCTCGCTATAGCAGGCATTCTTGCGATGCAACCCCTTATACTCGCTCTCGATGAACCGACATCAGAACTCGACCCGTTGAGCAGAAGGCGATTATTCGATACTTGCTATAAATTGTGTCACTCCCTCGGTTATACGGTTATCTGTGCAACACACGATTCCGAAGAAGCTCTTCTTTATAGTGATAGTATAATCGTTCTGGAAAACGGAAAAATTGCCTGGGAAGGAAAACCAGGTGACCTTTTCTCCGACATATCGTTATGTAAACTAAGTGGCATACGACCTCCGGCTATAGCAGAATTCCTTCACGATTTACAATCCACGGACACCGTATCCATACAAGAAATTCCCGTAACACTTAATGAGGGGATCGATGCTCTATACACACTTCTGAAGGGTAGAACCATACTTTCATCCAACTGGAATTCTCTGACCGCTAAACAATCACAAAAAGAAACAATGATTGAGGTTAAAAATCTTTACCACCGGTATGAGGATGGTTTCGAAGCCCTTCATGGAATATCATTACAAATTAAAGCCGGTGAGTTTATTGCCCTTGTAGGTCAAAACGGAGCCGGAAAGAGTACATTTGTGAAACACTTAAACCGGCTTCTTCTGCCAACCGAAGGTGATGTTTTTATTAAAGGTGTAAACACGAAAAATTCAGATACCAGTACACTCGGTAAAACCATCGGATATGTCTTTCAAAATCCCGACCATCAAATATTTTCGTCAAGTGTCAGAGAAGAAATCGCGTTTGGATTACATCACATTTGCGGTATCGGCGGAGCGGAAGCTGACGACCGAATTCATTACGCGCTGAATTTCGTAGGATTAGCAGATAAAATTGATCGCCACCCGTTCAGCCTCGGCAAAGGTGAAAGGCAAAAACTCGCCGTCGCAAGCGTACTGGCTGTCGAACCCGATATAATCGTGATTGACGAACCAACTACCGGGCTTGACTGGATCGGTACGCAACAAATGATGAAGCTAATTACCAGCCTTCATTCACTCGGGCATACGGTTATTATGATCACTCACGACATGCAGCTTGCGGCGGATTATGCAAGCCGGATCATTATACTTAACAGAGGGAAAGTAGCTGCTGACGGAATTCCCGGTGATGTTTTCTCGCAAAGTGAAATACTTGAACAATCATCACTGGTCCCCCCTCCTGCTGCGTTGATAACAAATGAATTGCGCAAAAGGGGTATCAATATTACTGCGGTTCGTATGAGCGATCTCAGAGAGATTGTAGTAGGAAGATTATTACATAGAACCTGATATGTTTACACATTCCAATAAAAATATAGGGTTTCTTCACCGGCTTGATGTACGAACAAAGCTGTGTTGGTTTATCATCGCCGTAACAATTACGTTCTTGTTAACGCACCCACTTTCAGGGCTCATGACGATTATTTTTCTTCTTGTACTTTTTAACATAGCAAATATCCCGTTTATTCATATACGACGTCTCATTTTTTTATTACTCCCTATATTAATAATAATGTTTGTCGTTACTGCATTTTCTTTTTCCGTCGATGATCAATCAAATACGCAATATCAAAGAGTTCTCTTTTATTTATTTCCGGGAGAATCTTCTCCCCTTACCGTTGGCGGCATATTGATGGGGTTTTCATTGGTATTTAGAATCGTCATAATGGTTATGGCAACCATCATTCTTACATATACGACACCGGTAGACGATTTCTTGCATTTCTTCCGTAAAATTAAAGTCCCGTACTCCATAACATTCATTATCACAACTGCTATACGGTTTATTCCCACAATGGAAACAAAAGCGCGAATGGTCATGGATGCACAGCGCTCCCGCGGAGCTCCGTTAGGTACAGGGAGTATACTTAAACGTATTAAATCATATTTACCGATTATGATCCCGGTCATTGTCGATTCGATCAGAATGTCGGAATACCTCGCAGTTGCGGTGCTAAATCGTGGGTTTGACGCCACCAAACCGTACACCATACTAGAAGACATTGAACTACGACAGAAGGATTACGTCTTCATCACCGCCGGTATTCTCATATTTGTTATCAGTCTTTTTCTATATGTACACAACATAGGAACAATCTAAAATAACGAGGAATAAATGAAAATTAATGCTGATAAGTTAATCAATAAAATTCACGGATGTCTGATGGGTGTTGCGTGCGGCGATGCTATGGGAATGCCGACCTCGATGATGAGTCCGGATGCCATAAGAAAAATATTCCCTCAGGGTATCGACAAATTTTATGATGCACCCCAAGGACACAGTATCCATAACGGTTACCAAGCCGGTATGGTTACCGATGATACACAACAAACCTTAATGGTCGCCGAAGCGATTTTAGAAGATGGTTATGTCGACCCAAAAAAGATTGCACAAAATATTCTACGTTGGGCTGAGCGAGTTCGTGCATTCGATTCTCTGATGCTCGGTCCGAGTTCTTTACGTGCTTTACAAGCAATACAGAATGGAACGCGGGTTGAGGAAGCCGGAAGCTTCGGCGATACAAACGGCGCAAGCATGCGGATATCCCCAATAGGAATATTGAGTGTCGGTGATCTTGAAACCACCGTGGAAAATGTTGCGCTCGCATGTCTTCCTACTCACAATACCGACATTGCAATTGCAGGAGCATCGGCAATTGCCTATGCCATAGGTAAGGCAATAACAAATGAATCCAACATCTCTACTATTGTTAGAAGTGGCCTTAACGCATCGGATAAGGGCATGGAAAGAGGAACTCCATGGATTGGTGCATCGATACGGAAAAGAACCGAGCTTGCACTCAACTACCTTCAAAACAACCACGACCGGGAGAACGTAATACGATTTCTATACGATATTATCGGTACGACTACTGCAACCACAGAGACTGTACCTACCGCTCTGGCAATTGTTGAATATTGTAAGGGTGATCCCGTAGAAACGATTCACTTTGCCGCAAACCTTGGCGGTGATGCAGATACGATCGGCGCAATCGCCGGTGGAATAGCAGGAGCATTCGCCGGTATTTCAGCATTTCCGAAAGATTATATCGATCTCATTGAACGGATAAATAATCTCAATCTGGAATCGTTCGCAACACGGCTCGCCGATCTGGTAATGGAAAAAACAAAAGAAATACAATGGACGTAATAGTATGCAATCGAAAATTATATACATTCTGATATTGTTGATCATATTCCCAATGCCGGGAATCACTCAACAACATTACGTAATTACGCCCCCGGAATTCTCAATGAATTTCGTCGTTATGGGCGATCCGCAACCTGAAGAACCACCGCTTGAACAAACTGAAGTTTTTCTTTCGATCGTAAAGGATTTACAATCGCTTCAACCCGATGTTGTTATCATTGTCGGAGATCTTATTCGAGGTTTTACAGAGAACCCGGAACAGATCAATCAGATGTGGAATGAATATGAGAAAGCTGTTAAACCGCTGCATATGCCGATCCTTGTTGCTGCGGGAAATCATGATATATGGGACGAGACAAGCAAAGTTGAATTTATTCGTCGGTTCGGAGGCTTTTATAGTTCGACTTCCTTCGGGAATGTACACTTTATAATGCTCAACAGCCACATTCCGGGAGAAGAAAATCGGATTGGTCCGGATCAACTTCGATGGCTCGAAAACGATCTTCAACAACACGGCAACGGAAAACAAATATTCATCGGTGTTCACGCACCACTCTGGGCGTATGGAGATCACAGCAATTGGATGGACGACGTACATCCTATCCTGCGACAATACAATGTCCGCGGAGTATTCGGAGGACATTGGCACATCTATCAACGATCCGATGTAATTGACGGAATCAAATACTATGTCACCGGAGGTGCGGGAGGGCTGATGGGAGATCACTCAATCGCAAGCGGTGAATTTCATCATTATATGTACGTATCCGTTCGGGATGAGAATATCAACTATTCAGTTATCGAACCCGGATCAATTTATCATGAGTCAATCGTCACAAAGGAAAGTTCACTAATGGTGCACGATATCCGAGACAATGTGATCGGTGATCCGCGACTAATGCTCAATAATCAAGGAGAACATAACGGGATAATTGAAGTAAAAGTAG
>PWTU01000232.1 GCA_003562775.1 Ignavibacteriales bacterium | reverse complement strand
GACACTGCTCGAAAAGCACATTGATGAACTGCCGGGCTACCGGGACCTGTTGCTGGAAGCCTCCGACCGGTTGGGACGGCAAATGGAGAGCGTATCCAGAATGCTGCTGCAAGAGCGCCCGGAACTGGGTCGGGAAATCCTCAAGAACAAGCGCGACAACAGCAGCTGGCTGATCCGCAGCAAGAGGACCCGCGGTGAGCTGCCGATGCCGGCCTGGGAAATCCTCGACGATTTCCAGCAACTCAACCGGCGGCTTAGCGGCGTAGCCTATGTCTATTGCCGTAATGAACCGGGCGCCGACGATCTGTAAATGGGCCCGATGCAGCTCTGCAAAAAAACGGCAATCAGACACCGTCCTGCAACCATATCGCACTCATGCTGTGCAATCATTAGACGATAAACCAGACGAATCAGGAACAACATGTCGGAAAAAGGCGCAATCATCGAGCTGATCGCCCTGCTGAAACTGGAAAAGGATCGGGAACTGAATGAGACGCTTGACGAAATGGCCGTGCAGGACATCGCCGAGGCCATTTCCCAGATCGACGACGAATCTGATCGTTTGAAGCTTTTCACCATGCTGCCGCAAGAGCGGCGCACGGACACCTTCTCATACTTGTCGCAGAACCAGCAGCGAATCATCCTGAGCCTGCTGGACAACGGTGAAGCCCGTCGGGTGCTGCATGAACTGGTCCCGGACGATCGCACCGCATTTCTCGAAAGTCTCGACCCGGAGGAACTGGAAGGCTTCCTCAAGCTGCTGGGCCCGGAGGATCTCAAGCAATCACTGAAGCTGCTTGGTTATCCGGAAGAGTCCATCGGTCGACTGATGACCCCGCGCTTCGTGTCCGTTCGACCGAACTGGACCGTGGCCCGTGCGCTGGACCATATCCGCCACGAGGCTCACCGAGGCGAAACGGTCAACTTCGTATTTGTCACCGACGAGCGCGGCCGTCTGCTCGATGCGATCAAGCTCAAGGACTTAATCCTCGCCCGCCAGGACGCCAAGGTCGAGGCACTGATGAAGGAGGCATTCTATTCGGTGCAAGCCTCGGCAGACCGCGAAGAAGCCGTCCAGGTCATCCAGCACTATGACATCAACTCTCTGGCGGTCACCGACAAGAATGGCGTCATGCTCGGCATCGTTACGGTCGACGACATCATGGATGTTGCCGAGCAGGAAATCACCGAAGACTTCCATAAGCTCGGCGCTACTGGCAGCCTCAACATTTCCATCCGAGAAGCCAGCCCGACATTTCTCTATCGGAAGCGAATCGGCTGGCTGATGATCCTGGTTCTGGTCAATCTGGTATCCGGCCTGGCCATTGCCATGTTTGAGGACGCCATCGAAGCGGTAATTGCACTGGTGTTCTTCCTGCCGCTTATCATCGCCAGCGCCGGTAACGCGGGAAGCCAGTCAGCTACGCTCATGGTGCGCGCTCTGGCCATCGGCGATGTAGAGGTCAAGGATTGGCTGCAACTCTGGATCAAGGAGTTCTCGGTCGCCCTGGGTCTCGGAATCACCATGGGTCTGGCAGTTTCGCTGGTAGGCTTCTGGCGCGGCGGACCCGAACTCGGAATTCAACTGGCGATGGTGGTCGGATTTGCGATGCTAGCGGTAGTCATCATGGGCGCCATGATTGGCATGTTGCTCCCTTTCATCCTGCAGCGCCTGAATATGGACCCGGCGACGGCCAGTACGCCGTTGATCACCTCGGTCGCCGACGTCGTTGGAATTCTGATTTATTTCTCGATCGCCAGCCTGATTCTGACACTGCCAAGCCCGGTAACCTGAGGTTTTATGAAGGCTTACGCCAACGGTAGAAACGCATCGGCGGGACGTTGAGCAGTTCGAACTCGACTTCCGGTTGGCCCATGATCGGCCGACCGAGTCGGCCGACATGGCCGCGGAACTGGTAGGCGACAAAGCGGCCGCCGGGGGGCAGGCAGTCATGAATGGCCTGGATGATCTCGGTGCCCACCTCGCGCGGCATGGTCGAGAAAGGGATTCCCGAAATCACCACATCGGGCGCCGGCAAGCCGTATTCGGCCAGAATGGCGCCCAGATCGGTGGCGCTGCCTGTATGCGGCAACAGGCGGGGATCGCCAATCTCGTTAAGGATCTCGGAAAACTTCGGGTCTAGCTCGATGGTCAGCAGTCGGGCGTCCGGTCGCATGGCCTCCAGAATGGCGCGGGTGGTGCCACCGGTACCAGGACCCAGCTCGACCACGGTCAGCGGACCATCCAGCTCCGACAGGCTGACGATACGTCTCTCCATGAAGCGCGAACTAGGGATGATCGAACCCACCTGCTCCGGGCTGCGCAGGAAGCCGCGAAAGAAGTCGATCCCCCGAACGCTGCGTCTGGATTCCGTTTTTTGTGTTTCTTCCAAAGCGAGAGGTCCCTCGATTTCGCCTCTACCAAACTGAGTTTTCATTTTAGCAGCTAAAGGGGAGTCCTTTCCAATCCAGAGATGAGCCTGAAGGGCCTGGTTGATTGAACGTATTCAGGCGGCTGGGTTTTGGGCTCTGTTGATGGTTTGAAAGAGTTCGCTTTTG
>PWTU01000181.1 GCA_003562775.1 Ignavibacteriales bacterium | reverse complement strand
TTTCTCTTACCCATGGCGGCAGTCCTTTCTTTTGGTGAATAATTTACGAGATTAAACACCTTAGAATAACTGTCGCCAGGGACTTTTTCAACCTCTATTTTCAACTAACTTTGAAACAATCTCTCGTTTAATAAAAGCAAGGGATTTTGATTTAAAATATGCGGGTCTGCCACTGTGAAATTTGAAATTATCGGCAAGATTGAAGATATTCAAATTATTGCTATTGGAAAGAAAATTAGAGAACTTGTATATTTACAAAAGATTTATGGCCACGGTCGTTGGAGAAAATTGAAAGGCAAAGCTACTGTGAAATTACCAAACGGAAACGTCAGGCGTGTAGAACTACACTGGTATGAAGCCCATGGTATTGGTAGAAAAGATATAAAGATAAAGCATTATCTGGATTAGACTATGAATACATCTAAAAGAAATTTTGTGATTTGTATTGATAATGGGGAATATGAGGCATCACTGATTCAAAAAAAGATCTATGAGATGATTCCCGATGAAGAAGCCGCGAAAGATGACATGATACGAGTAATTGATGAAAGCGGTGAAGATTATCTATATCATCGTAGTCATTTTATTTTAGTGGAGTTTCCGCACGAGGTTGAGAAGGCATTGAACGCTGCGTGAAATAGTTTTTTGGTAAAGATCGTTCAATGTAAAACGACTTCAATACAAACAATGATTTGATACACAAAATCTAATGAGTATCTACGCAACGCTATGGAAGCTGAAATTTCCGAAGTTCGGTGATCACCATATCGGCTGTGAGTGGATCGAAGTAACAGCCCAAGGTGTTCCACCGCACATTGGGTCGCCGACGCCCGGTATGGGGTATGAAAACGTGCCTTTTTCTGAATTGCACCAGCGCATATGCGATGCGCTGCGTGGTGATAGACCGGCGGTGACGATGGAAACTATAAGTCCGGAAGGAGATGTCATGATTCATTATGAGGATGGAACATTACGTTCCGTACCCAAGGATAAAAGTTGAACCGTTCAAAAGAACGCATAATAGAAAAACAGTACGGAAACTACTAAAAACACAACCGTAATGCCCCCGCCCGCCCTGATATAGTCTTTGGTTTTGTAACCGCCTGCCGTCATCATAAGCGCATTTACCTGGTGCGTGGGAAGCACAAAGGAGTTCCCTGCATTGACCGCAGCAAGAAGAACAAGCGGTCTCGGATCGATGCCTGCGAGTATTCCGATGCTTACCACCAGAGGAGCCAGAACAACAACCGCCCCGACATTCGACATAACCAGCGAAAATATTGTCGAAAGAATTGCCACGGCAAAAAGAAGAATGATTAAATGGCTGTCCTGAACAATTCCCATCACATTGTCTGCAAGGAATGCCGCCGCACCGCTGTTTTGCATTGCGATGCCGAGGGGTATGAGACCCACCAGCAGAAACACCACCTTCCATTCAATTGCTTTATATGCTTCCTGTATGGTTATCACATTGGTTAAAATCATCATAAGGGCGCCGGTTAAAAAAGAAATCGGAATAGAAAACCCGGCAAGTACAAGAACAATTGCCAGAAGAAAACTTCCTGCGGCTTGCCATACTTTCGACGGTTTCTTCGAGTTGGCAATAAACGGAGTGGCGACTACAAAAGGATCTGTGCGGTCGAGATTTCTAATGTTATCCCAAGTTCCATAGACGATAAAAGTATCGCCAGGTTTAATTTCATGGTCTGAGAAGTCTCCCTCGACTTTTTCTCCTTTGCTAAAAAGCATAACCGGTTCTACTGCATACCGTTTTCTCAAAGCATATTGGCGAATACTCTGGCCGATCAACTCTGAACGCGGGGGGATGATCACTTCCACAAAGCCGGATTCAAGCGGGTCGTCGAGTCCCTCAAAAATTGAATGTCCGGCAGCGGGTGTCAGTCCGTAATCATCTGCATATTGCTGGACCTTTTCCTTGTCACCATAGAGTGCCAATACCTGCCCCTTTTCAAATCGCGTTTCCCGCCACGGAGCGTAATTGACACTATTATTATGTGAAATAGCTATAATATTTATACCGTAATTATTCCAGATCCCTGAGTCTTCGATCGTTTTATCGATGATGGTACTTTTTTCAGGGATACGATAATAACTGATATCTTTTTTAAGATTGAATGCATTGATCAGTTTCTCCTGCTCCGTCAATTCCTCCTTTCCGTCTGTTTTGCCCTGCGGCAGAAAATATTTTCCGAGAAAAAGAAAGAAAACCAACGCAGCTGCAAGCAAAGCGATACCTACAGGTGTAACTGCAAAAAGCCCGTAGGGTTCGAGACCGGCGCTTATAAGTAAGTCATTGGTTAAAATAAGATGGCCCGAACCTACCATAGTAAGAGTCCCGCCTATAATCGCTGCAAAGCCGACGGGCATTATCAAAGCTGAAACCGATACTTTGATTCTTCTGGCGATATCCATAATGCTTGGCAGAAATATTGCTACAGCGCCGATATTTTGCATCACGCCGGAAAGGGCGCCAACGGAGAGAGTAATTGCGCCCAGAACCGGGTTTTTCCTGGTTCCAATTCGTTTCAATAACCATTTCGAGAAGCGGGACATAACGCCGGTGCGGGCAATTCCCTCGCCGAGGATCATAACGGCAATCATGGCGACCACTGCATTGCTCGAAAATCCGGAGAGCGCTTCGCTGCTCGTGAGCACTCCCGTCCAACTCAAAAGCAGCAACGTGATAATCGCCGTCACATCGATTCGAACTATTTCCGACACCAGCATAATAATGGTGAATCCCATTATTGCCAGTACAATTAGTATTTCAGTTTCCATAGATTTCTCAAAATGTTTTACCACGGAGGCATTGAGGGTACAGAGAGTCACGGAGGATAATATTCCTCTATTATCCTCCGTGATCTCTCCCGCAAGCGGGGCATGTCTCTGTGTTTATTCTTTAGTCAGTTCATAACCGGCTTTTGTCAGATCACCGAACTCACCGTCCACATACAGCACATCCCGTCCATAGCGCTGTAATAATGCTGCCGCGACTGCTGAGCGTCCACCGGCTGAACAATGGACGAGCATTTTGCCGTCTTTTGGTACTTCATCCAGCCGTTCGAGTAACCGGGTGTGCGGTACATTGATCGCACCCTTTGCATGTCCTTCGACAAATTCCGAATGTTTCCGCACATCGACGACCTGAAGGTTGTTTGATTTTAAAATATCCGCTGCTTTTTCAAATGAAGTGTATTCGGTTTTTTCTATCTCACAGCCCTGTTTTTTATACTCTTCGAAATCTTCGAGTACAGCGTAGCCTGCGATATTATCAAGACCGACGTTGATCAGATCACGAACCGCTTCAGTGACACGCTTTTCATCGATGAGAAGGTAAATCGGTTTGTCTTCTTCTACATAGGAGCCTGCTGTTGTGTTGAATTGCTTATCAAGCGGTGAAAATATTGAGCCCGGTATATGTCCGTCAAGAAAATCATACCGGTCGCGTGTGTCGATCAATGCAACATCCGTGTTACGGATGAATTTCTTTAACTCACCGGCATCGATACGCGATGGTTTCGGTAGACCGCCGAGCACTTTCGGTCCGAGTTTATTATCACGCTTCATTCGTGCGAAGTAGAGGGGAGGTTCGGGTTGGTCTTTTAAAATGAAATTCACAAAGTTATCTTCACTATCGGTATGAGCAAGTGAAGCATTGTAGCGGAGTTCGTAGCCGATCGTGCTGTCAGGTACAGCGCCTAATGCTTTTCCGCATGCGCTGCCCGCACCATGGCCGGGCCAAATCTGATGATATTCAGGATACTTCTTAAAATCGACGAGTGATTTATACAATGTTTGTGCCGAGGGTTTCATAACATCTTTCATGCCGGCTGCCGATTCGAGCAGATCGGGACGCCCGACATCACCGACAAACACAAAGTCGCCTGTTGTGTAGCCCATCGGTTCATTTGCTCCTGAAGCCGTATCGGTAATTGCAAATATAATGTGTTCAGGAGTGTGACCCGGTGTATGAATTGCTTTGATCTCGATATTACCGATCTTGAATACATTGCCATCTTTTAAAAGATGGTATTTGTAATTGCTTCCGATGAGCCATTCATATTTCCAATCACTGTCGCCTTCATCCGATGCATAAACTTTCACTCCGCGTTCGGCAAATTCCCTCAAGCCGGAAATATAGTCTGCGTGAATATGCGTGTCGGCTGCTGCGACTATGTTCAACTTTTCTTTTTGAGCAATATCGTAATATTGCTGTATATCGCGCATCGGATCGATGACGACCGCTTCGCCGCTTGCCTGACAACCAACGATGTATGCATATTGGGCGAGACGGGGTTCAAAGATTTGTTTGAAGAACATAGCTGACTCCTATTGATTTATTTTTAAATGATATAATTAAACTTCTGCCGTTTTCGAATTGAGGAGATAACTACTAAACCGCTAAAACACAAAGTTAATAGTTTAGATGCATCTTTTAAAATAAAGATTCAAGTTAATGCGGCAATCGTTTCTGGAAATAACCGTAGGCGTACGTTCCCGCTAATGCGCTGAGTAATATAACGGCAAAGACCGATAAACCGCTGCCGAGCAGTGCGAAGATCGGACCGGGACAGGCGCCGGTCAATGCCCATCCAAAACCAAACAATAAACCGCCGATCGTATAGCGGTACATTTGACTTGAATCCTTCGGATCGATCGTGATCGGTCGTCTGTAAAAATCTTTTACATTAAACTTTTTAATTATGACAATCGAAATCATCCCGATTAGAATAGCCGATCCGATAATGCCGTACATATGGAAATCCTGAAAGCGGAACATTTCCTGAATTCTGAACCATGATATGACTTCGGCTCGAATGAGGATAAATCCGAATATTGTTCCGAATATGAGATGTTTAAGGTACTGCATTTTTTTCTCCTTTGCTATATTCATGTTCTAAAATAAAATTGGATATACGATATGCGTAATAAAAAGACCGCCGGCAAAGAAACCGATCACCGCAACGACCGATGCCTTTTGCAGATTTGAAATGCCGCTTATAGCGTGACCCGACGTACATCCGCCTGCATACCGTGCGCCGAATCCAACCAGAAACCCGCCGATTACCATAATAATAAAGCCGGGGAGAGTGAAAAGATTACTCCAAGTGAATATATCGGCAGGTACGAAGCCGTCAAAATCCGAAATGCCAAGTTTACGCAGGTCCGTTTTTGTCGCCTCCGAAAGCGCTATCGGATCGGGATTGGCAAATATATAACCGCCCAGGAATCCTCCGATGAGTATACCGATCACGAAGATTATATTCCAGAGCCCTTCCGTCTTCCAGTCGTAATTGAAAAATTCAATTTTCCCGGGAACACATGCTGCACATGTATGACGCAAACTCGATGATACTCCCAGTGCTTTATTTGAAAAGTAAAGCATAATCGGTATCATTAACCCGATGAGCGGTCCGGCTACATACCATGGCCAGGGCTGTGAAAGAAAATCGAACATCATAACCTCCTGTATTTATACGGTTTATATAACAAATATATGTGAATTATTCCTGATTATATCTATATAACTATATAGTAATACATAAAGTTCCACCCGGCGGGGATTTTTGATTTTGTTGTAAATATTACTATATTACTACATAGTTATACTGTCAGGATAATTGAAGGGGTTTTCGATTATGAAACAATTAAAAGAGGAAGCACTTGAAATAATTGCGAACCGGTTGAAAATGCTTTCCGAACCGATGCGGCTCAAGATACTCCATACGCTTCAGGATGGAGAAAAATCGGTTCATGAGTTGGTTGAATTAACCGGCGCCGGACAGGCAAATATATCCAAACATCTCAGCTTACTGGCTTATCATAATATCGTCGGGCGCAAAAGGAAGGGGTTGAATGTCTACTACTTTATAACTGATCAGAGTATTTTTAAAATATGTGATCTCGTGTGTAAGAATATGGAGATGAATATGAAACGGTACAGCGAAGTTTTTGGGTAACATTTTATAGTATTTGCATGCGCATCGCACATATTTCCGATATTCACGCCAATACCACACCATCCTTTCAGTCTCGATTTCGCAATTTGCTGGAATCTGTCAGGGAGCAAGATGTCGGCCATTTAATTATTACCGGCGACCTTGCCGATAAGGCAACATGTGAAGAATACGATATCGTTATCGACATTCTGAACGATTTCGATTTTAGAGACGGGAAAACTTTGACTGTAATTCCCGGCAATCACGATGTATTCCCGTTGGTTTACCAGTCGTTTACTTTCCATCTCAGTACGCTTCGCGAAGAATTCCGGCGCGAACCTGTTCGTATATCAAGAGAATTATACCGTGTATTACGAACATACCGTAAATTCAGACCGGGACATTACCGCAACGCCTTACGGTATTTTACTGAGCGTTTCCGTTTCACATTTAATACTGCACATGCCGTCGGCGGGGAGGAGACTTCCGGTTTTCCGTATATCAAACATATTAACGAAGAATACGCTTTGGTGTGCGTCGACTCAAACTTTGTATCTCCACACATTAAAATGTTCCTGCCCTACGCATTACTTAAGTACGTGATCACGAAAGATATGTTTGTTGCAACCGATAGTCCGATTTGCAGCAATGGATGGATTGATATCGATCTCCTGAGAAAAGCGCTCACACATCCGTCGATGGGGCATAAAAAAATGATTGTACTCATTCATCATTACATGTATTCGAAGCAACAGGTGACGAGATATATGAGCGCCTCGTTTGCAAAGACGATGTCGATTGTCAATAGGAAAGAAGTAATAGAGGAACTGAGCGATTGCAATATCGAATGTATCCTCCACGGTCACTGGCATGTTACAGAAGAGTATCCGGTTTGTAACGGTGACCTGCGTGCACTCAACGGCGCCGGTGTGTTTCAGAAAAATGATAGCAGGTGGAATTTGCTGGAGTTGACCACAAATAGCATACAGTGCAAAGCGATTAAGCTCTGACAGATGGTTACACAATTGAATTTTTCACTTTTACAACCACCATCGTCATATCGTCTCTTTGCGGTGTACGACCGATAAACTCGTTTGTTTCGGTAATCAGACTGTTAATAAATTCCTCTGCGGGTAAGCCGTTGTATTTCCGTGCAGCTTGCAGTAATCTTTCATCTCCAAATTCTTCATTTTTTTTGTTGACCGCTTCCGGAAAGCCGTCGGTATAGAATATGAACATATCGCCTGCATTGTATTGTATAACGGATTCTTGAATGGAGCTGTCGAAAATGTCGCCCCGATCCAAACCGAGTGCAATTCCTTTTGGGTTGATTAGTTCACCGTTTGCCGAAGTAGATTTCCATAAAATTACAGGATTATGACCTGCACGGGCGACCGTTAACGTTTTTTCTTTCAGGTTAAAGATACCGTACACCATACTGATAAACGCTCCCCGCTCGATGCTTTCATAAAACGTGCGGTTTACTTCTTTTAATAGTTGAGAAGGATTATGGACATTGCGGGCGGTTGACCGGAGTATTCCTTTTGTAAGCGTCATATAAAAAGATGCGCGCGTACCTTTTCCCGATACGTCGCCGATGACAACGCCGAAGAGATGATCGTCGATATGTATGAAATCGTAATAATCGCCGCCGACTTCGTGCGCCGGGATGCACCGCGATGCAATGTCGATTCCGGGAACTCTCGGATCCGATTTTGGTAAAAAACTCATCTGAACTTCCCGTGCAATTTCTATTTCCCGCTGTAAACGTTGCCGCTCGGAAATATATCGCTCGAAAACAGGTGCAAGCGTGGTCACATCGGTGACACGGTCTTTGGTGACGAGTGAAACAATCGAAATCACGATGAGTCCGGAAAAAGCAAGTCCCACAATCATTCCCTGTTGAGTCAGCCATGGGTTACCGGAAAGTAAAACTATCATCCATTCGTCCACGACCGAATAGGTAAAAAGCGCCGCAAATGCGGTTAGAACATCATAGCGGAATGCAGCCCACATCGGGACAATCGTAATAAGCGCTGTGAGGAGAATTCCGGAGGTTATTGAATGAAACGGTTGCCAGTGTGCTACTGCAAAGATGATTGACGCTGTCAGGATAATTATTACCGCGGACTTCATTTTCTGACGAAGCACCGCAAGTAAAAACATAAAGAAAAACACAAGTGTGTAGAGACTGCCGTACATACTGTTGACAAGAATTGAGAATCCCGGAAAGAGACTGGCGATGGATTCGAGCATTTCACTGCGTACTGACGAATACCATAACGGGAGGATTATATCGGCGCAACGGATTATAATGAGCGCGATCGCAGCGATGACGACGCCAATCGCAAGACCCCGCAGGATACTTTCCCCGATTTTAGAATGCGATAGATAGCCCTTCATCAATAGATCCAAACTTTGCATTTTTTCTTTCCACGTTTCTCTCACAATGGATTCGCCGATCACCCAGGCAAGAACGTAGATTCCTCCAAGAAAGAGAGGACCTAAAATAAGCGGTACTAACAAGAGCCACTGAAGTTGATCCCACATCTGTCCGAGAAAAAAGATAGCAAAGAGTAATCCGACCATAATTCCGAGTATTATTCCGTATCGAAATCCTATTTCGTACGAGCGAATACGTCGAATACCCATCACAAGCATAACGATCCCGATAGATAAATAGATGATGCTCGCACCGATTGCAGCCATAGTTTCGTGACGTGTCAACGAAGGGAGCGGGGGAATCTCATAAGATATGCTCATGCTTGTTACCGTCTCGCCGTTCACTGTTACGGCAACTTTTTTTTCGAGTTCGGGAATCGTTGTTCCGGTTAACCATTCAAATTTATGTTCTCTCCGGCGATCTTCTATGTTTGTTTCCTCGTTGCGAATGTACAATTCATCCGGTCGGAGTGAAACGTACGAAGAGAGAAAATGTTCTGCCAGATATCGGGCTTCGTTATAGGTGAGAAAAGATGGGTCGATCGTATCGTTCTTCTCGTATGAAAAGTAAATAAGATTTCCCTTTCCATCATACCGAAACTGAATGTCGCCGGGTTTTTGTTCTTCATTTCTTTGAGTATCCTCACTCTCTCCCGTTTGTACACCGACTTGAATACGACTCTGGTGTTGATATCTCACATCCCAGTAATAGACAGGAAATTCTTCCCGCATCTTATTATTTCCCCCTCGAATTCCGTATTCTTTTTGCAGGAATCTGTACAACGAGCGGTTCAGATTCACCTTCGCACCGAGCGAAAATCCCTCGTACTGAATCCCGAGTTCATCGAGAATAGAATAGGTATGGCTTAGAATTTCATCCTTGTCGACCGGCAGATATACGCCGCCGAACTTATGGGTCGAAGGAAATAGACCAATAACTGCAAACGTCGCCGCAAGAATTATAATCAGTGGGATAACAATATGTTGAAGGTTTTTCACCGTAGAATCCGAATAATTTGAAAGGTTTAAAATTTCCTGAAAAAATACTATTTTTTAACATAATATTCCATTGAATTTATATATACGACCTCAATATCATGAAGTTTCGTATTTTGGAATTAATTATGCACATTGATGCGTTATATTAATATGTTATTAAAGTGTAAACTATAACAAATACATAATGCGGAGGTATTAAACATATGAAATCGATTTCGCTGATAACACTGTTTATTGCAGTATTTCTGTTGTTTGGTTGCGGCGAAGACCCGGATGCACTTATCGACGAAGCGGGGGTATTGATTGTTTTGAATAAATCGGACGATAACGCCTATATCATCGACAGGGAAACTGGCCAACGATTGGCAACTGTTCCTACCGGCTTTCAACCGCACGAGGTAGCAATTTCACCCGACGGGCGAACAGCCGTTGTTACGAATTATGGTACTCGCAATGAACCGGGAAACTCGCTAACGGTAATAGACGTCGCGCAAGCGGAACAGGTGAAGGAAATATATTTGTATGAATATACTATGCCGCATGGTATACAATTTCTGGATGACAGCCGGGTGATCGTTACTAC
>PWTU01000495.1 GCA_003562775.1 Ignavibacteriales bacterium | reverse complement strand
GGATTTCCGCCAATTAATACATTCTCGCGTATCGTGACGTCTTCTCCTATACGAACGCTCTTCACATCGATGTACACCATCGATCCGATGGCAGTAAAACTCCTGATGACAATGTCCTTCCCACGGATAATCGATCCGAAACCAACTCTCACGTTATCTCCGATCTCGATTTTGCCGGCATCGATAACCGAACCGAAACCAATCCGCACTTTCTTCCCTATCCGGTTTCCTCTGAGCTTCAGGTATAGAATTTTGAGGGGATTGGGCAGGAAACCGAACAGAATGATCTTGAGAATCGGAATTCGTTTTTTATCGATGATCATACAATTCTTCGATCCGTTGACTTAGCTTGCGGACACTCCGCAGCTCGCTTATTTCGAGCGTTCGAAATTTTATTTTGAACTTCGATTCGAGCGCCATAATAATTTGAAGCTGTCCGAGAGAATCCCATTTTTCGAGATTCGATGAGTCACTTTCTGCCGTTACACGTTCGGGCGGTAATTCCAATTCTTCCGCGATCGTCACACAGACTTCTTTGATAACATCCATTTATTCCGCTTTCATCTCGATCCATTCCGGGCACGCAATTATTTTATCCGTACTTAATTGCCAGCAATTCTCCCCGGCTTTATCGAAACCATGCACGGGATACATATTCCGGCACGGTTCGTTTTTCGGGGTTGGAATGCATTCACCGATGATTTGCTCGATACTCTTATCACGTGCAAAATTATAAATATATGACAGCAACGCCGTCTCGACGGTTCTTCCGATAACCCGGCAGCTTAATATAAAGCTGTCAATGTAAAGCTTTGAATCCCGAACCGTTAGTATTGCCGTTCCGACTATACCGTTGTCTCCGAAACGATCGGCTAACGAGAGATAGAGGACGTGGTAATGCCCGTTGCTCATAAACCGCCGGATATCCGCCTCACTGTACCGCCGTGTCGTAAGATTGAACTGATTTGTTTTGTTGATAAGCTGTACAATGCGCGGCAGTGAAAAATCATCCGCCGGTTTAATTTGCACCTGCATTTGTAACGATCTGTAATACTCTTCTACAGTATCGAACGAACTTTTGCTTTTTTCCCTTTCCGCCTGTACCCGGTAGTTTTTATTACGATCAAAATCGTCGGTAGTTAATTCGTGGAAGTTGAAATTCTCCAGCGTGTTCAGAAAATCCGCAAAATATGCAGGGTCTTCCGGCAGCGCCGGCGCCTCCACCCCGGGAAGCTGCGACAGCACCAAATTCCGTTCGAAATCCGAATCATCCAGAAAAACAATGCTATCAAGCCCTATATTCAACTCTTGCGCGATCTCCCGTATATTTCGATCTTTTCTTTCCCAATTAATTTTCATTACGGTAAAGCGATCGGGCCGTAAAACCATATGCGGATGATTTCGCATCACTTCGAGTGCATCGCGGTCATTATTTTTACTGCACACTGCGAGGAGAATTCCGCTGTGGTACAATCTTTCAATCGATTTTTGAAAATCATAGTATGCCTTCCCCGGACCGTCGCTGCTTAACACAATATTTTCAATGCCGTCCTGTCCGGCGATTCCTCCCCACAGAGTATTATCAAGATCCACAACGATGCATTTTTTCCTGATGCCTTTGTACGCTTTGATGTGCGCCAGATACAACCCGGATAATTTTTCTATTCCGAAAAACGACCACTTACATTTTGAAACATAATGCATGCGCCGGTCGAATAACCGTTCTTCACCATACCGGCGTATGAGGGACTCGACGTCGATAATACGAACATACGACCGGCTCAGGGCAAACGAGTGCAGCTCCGCATTCACTTTGTTCATAACCGGTATGACGCTGTGCGGACTATTATATTCCATCGTGCCGAATGCTGTACCGGAATCGACGCTGAAATTGTCAAGAAATAGTGTTGCGTCCGGCAGCTTACGATGCAGTACAGCGATCCGATCGAAGAGCGCAGCAAGGCGATCCGGAACGACTTTTTCAAAATCGACGTGACGAAAATCTTTCCTGAAAACATCGTGTAACAATTCATTCAGATCGATCGATAAAAATACAAGTTCGGGATTGAAATTATAGAACGGAGTCGACTCGCCGAGTATCTCCTGTATATATTGATTATAGCCGGAGATGTATACGTCACCGTCTATCCGTTCCGTCTCCAAGCGTTTTTTTACGGATCGAACGATCAGATCGTTTGTATAATTCGAGAGAAATGCAATTTTCATATCATTCGACAATTATTGTACCTACTTTTCAACCGCCCCGTTATACACAACGTTTTCATAAAAATGCAGCAACTTATCGCAAATTATATTCCAATCCAGAGCATCCTGTGCGAAGCGGTACGCATTCCGGCCAAGTATATCCCAACTATCCCGCATTTGTATCATCTCCTTCATGCCTCCGGCAAACGCTTCGGGTGTGTCCTGTGCGAGCACCCCCAGCCGGTTCCGGGTAAATATTTCCCCGAGATCGTTCACCTCCGTCGAGACAACCGGCTTTGCATAACTAAAATAGTCGCCGATCTTCGAAGGCCAGCGGGCGGTATTCGTTTTATTTT
>PWTU01000027.1 GCA_003562775.1 Ignavibacteriales bacterium | reverse complement strand
TTCGTGTGAGTCAGCAAATACTCGTACCAAAGATTTGGATCCCGGAGGCCTTTTGGATTAATCAGGTTTTGCCCGGGCACAAAAGCCACATCGCCAAGCCCCCCTTGCCCGAAATTCATCACTATGCCGTATTCGGTTTCCTCGTAGATACGGGTTGCCTCTTTCTCGATATAAGCCAAGTCTTCATCGGAGAAAAATGTAAACGAATCAATCCAGTCTGCCGGATCCAGGGAGTTTTCATCCAAAGGTTCCTGGCGCACGATCGCATCGAAGAAAAACCCGTCTTTGGGCATTCTGCCCGATGCCCGGGCGGTGCGATCGCCTTTTGGATATATCAGTGTGTAGCCGTCTTCGTCGATTGTGGTTTCAAAATCGACCGGAACCATTACCCGGGTACCGTCCGGCATGGTCCACGGCTTCCATCCTTTATCGGTTCGGAAACCGAATATAGTGGATGGCAGCCATAAACCGATTACATCCACACCGATAATTCTGCGTACATCTTCATCGACGTCGCCGAGAAGCTGATACGGTTCATGTATACGGGGCGGTTGCGACGGCAGTTTCAGAGCCCGTCGAAACCGGGCATACGTGCTGGCGGAAATACCGCTGACCCACGTCGCGCCGAGATCGATGGGAGGCCTGTCGGGTTGTTCATGATTTATTGCTTTCTGAAAACGTTCTCTTGAGTTCATGGTGTATGCTCTTACTTGTTAAGTTCGGGCAATGCCCCGAGGCGGTCCGGAAATTTCGACCGCATTCTGATGGCATATGCTTCTATCCATCCCCGTGCTTTGTCCGGGTGCTCGGTAGCGTAGACAATTTTTTCGTGATCGAGTTCATTAATGCGGTCGTTTGCCGAACGCATTGCATCGAAACTGTTTTGCAATGCTATTTCGACGGGCATTCGTTCGGGATATACATCGATGCCGAAGTAGCCGGTGTATCCCGCCATCTTTAAGATATACAGTGCGCCTTCCAGTTGTTCGGGAGAAACGACGCCGACGTTAAGATCCTGATCGTAATTACCCAGCGGCTGACTGTTCCAGTGCGAGTGAAACAAACGTCCGTATTCGGTTATCAAACTGAATGCGTACGGCAGATCCTCGTATGCCATTTGCATATGTCCGATTTCCGGATTCATCCCGACTAAAGGGTGATCTTCTTTTAATAACTGCAGATTCTCATCGGCGGTTAACAGTGCTTCTACTTTTTGACCGAGTAAAAGTCCCTCGGGAGTGGTCCCGTAGAGCATATGACCCCGCGGTTCATACGGTTTCGGTTCAAATGCAATTCGTACCCCCGGCACCGAATCCATCGCTTCGGCAATGGCGGCTGCAAAGCGGTCGCGCATGACGCGGAAATTTATGCCGAATGGGTTCTCATAGCCGTCTATGCCTGTCCACAATACCGCAAAGTCGGTTTCAAGTTCTTTATTTAATTCAAGTGTTCGCTTCAACCGGTCGATTGCAAATTTTCTGACGTGCGGGATCGGTGAGCTTAACGAGCCGAATTCGAACTGTGCATCGTAAAACAGGAGGGGTATAACCGTGAGAATCCGTATCCCGGTATCTTTAACGAACTGTTTCCATATATGTAAATTGTCCTCGTTTATTTCATTCGGGTAATGTGCTTCAATTGCTTCAAGTCCATACGATTTTAACCGGCATGCAATTTCGAGTCGTTCAGGAATATTCAGTTCAGGGACATAACGTTCATGAAATCTTCCGTTGGCGGGAGAGAAGTACCAAATGCCTGCCGAGAATTTAAGTTCCAGATTAAAATTATTGAGATGATTAACGAGTTCTTCAGAGTTTCGTCTTATGTTTTGATCCCGATGGTCTATAATAGCCATAATGTATTCCCGTGGTTTGTTATTCTATAAGAGTATGAATTACCGAAATGGTTTACAACGAATTATTTATTTATCGGTATGTAAATTTATTGATTGATAAACTTTCGAACGAGCGCCACTGCGCCGCTGGCGCTGTCACTATAGCCGTCAGCGCCGATTTCATCGGCAAATTTTTGTGAGACAGGCGCTCCGCCGACAATCACCTTTACGTCGTTGCGAATTCCCGCTTCCTTCAGCGCTTCGATTGTTGTTTTCATCGAAGGCATGGTTGTTGTCAGGAGAGCGGAGAGGGCGACGAAGGTAGGTTTTTTCTCTTTTGCTGTTTCGACAAATTTTTCCGGCTGAACATCGACTCCGAGATCGGTTATTTCCAATCCGGCGCCTTCCAACATCGACGCGACCAGATTTTTACCTATATCATGGAGATCGCCTTTGACCGTTCCGATAACCACACTGCCGAGCGGTTTTGAGCCGCGTTCGGCAAGGATAGGATTAATAATTTCCAATGATCCTTTCATAGCGCGTGCAGCGATTAACAATTCCGGGACGAAATACTCGTTACACTCGAACCGCCTTCCGACTTCATCCATTGCGGGTATCAGAAAAGTGGTAATGAGTTCCTGGGGATCGATTCCTTCACCGATTGCCTGTTCAGTTAACGACTTTGCCGTTTTTAAGTCGCCCCGAATTATGGCATTATATAATTTGGAAAGATCTACCATAGCAGTGCCTTTATTGATTCGATAAAACAGTTCTTGAACTCGGATCGTGTTGTTTTTTAATTGGTTCTCTTACACAGGTGGTTTCCCGTACCACCAACTCTCCGTGCATGACAATTTTCTCCATCGGTAGTGTTGTCGGTGATTCGATGTTCTTGATAAGAATCTCGGCTGCTTTTCTTCCGAGTTCATGCATGGGAGCGTGAATTGTTGTTAATTTTAACGGCGCGTATTTTGAAAATAGAATGTCGTCGTTTCCCACGACCGATATCTCTTCCGGTACTTTGATATTCAGTTCCGTAAGAGCGGTAATCGCACCATGTGCAACAAGGTCGTTGTAACAAACTATCGCCGTCGGATAATCTTTACGGTTTCTGTTTTTAAAGTAATCGATACAAGTTTGGTAACCCTCTTCAAGATATGCACCTGCAGGAATGATCATATTGTTGCTGAAGATAAATGGGGATTCGCTATAAGCGAAACGAAAACCGTCGATACGCTCATACGCGTGATATGCATGTTTCGGTCCGGCAAAATGGATAATTCTGGTGTGACCGGTGTCGATTAAATATTTTACCGTATCTTTCATTGCTTGTATGTTATCGATGCTTACCACGTTTGCCTGAATGCCGGGAACGTTTTCAAGAAGTACGAACGGGAAGTTGATTTTCTTCAAAGCAAACAGATGCTCGATTTCTGCGGTACCCTCCAGTACAGGTGCAATGATTGCTCCTTTGATATTCTGATTGGAAAAACTCTGGGTGATTTTTTCCGAATAGGTGTGATCGCTTTCGGAGCTTGCAAGGTATACAATATAATTTTTCTCAATGCAATACTCCATAACGCCGCTGGCGATTTCGGTGTAGAACGGATTATCCATTTCACGAATGAGTAGTCCGATGGATTTGAAATCGGTGGCATCGGTTCTGACATTGCGGGCAATGCCGCTTGGCCGGTAATTCAGTTCCTGGATTGAATTCAGAACTAAATCTCTCGTTTTTTGATTAACCGTCTGTTTCTGGTTCAAAACCGCAGAGACAGTTCCTATTGAAACTCCCGCGTGGCGGGCGACATCATCAATGGTTACTCTCTTCAATTGGGCTCCCTCAATGATGAATTAAGTAATCGTTAGTGCAAAATCTTGGAAAAAAATTTGACTTTTTGAAAAAACCTTTTTATAATAATGAAGCGCTTCAATGTTTATTGAACTGTTTTAATATAAAATTTAAATTTTCAATAGTCAAGATTTTCAAAAATTTTTTTTACTAAATTTCAGAACACGCCGGTGTATCTGCTATCCAAACACTAAGAAACCTTATGGTTAATCCATCCACTAAAGCCGCAGAATATCCAGGGAGGTCAACGGATACTATGAAAAGATATCTACTATTATTTATTATTGCAACCATTTTGATGGGAGGATGTCAGGTTGATTCATCGAAAGGCGTCATTGCTTTATTTAGCGATCCGGGAGAACTCGAGATACTTGCCTCGAAAGAAGTGAAGCGTTACCTGTATCAAAGGTCCAACATCTTATTCGATGTGATTGAATCTGACAATACAATGCATGCTTCTATTGTAATTAGTTCGAAAGATAACCTGCCTGCAGGTATTGTTGATGAACAGTTATCTGAAAAGATCGGACAATTACAGGAGCAGGAATATATTGTTACGACGATCGATGGCGCCGATAATAATAAAAAGATTCTGATATGCGGCGGCGGACAAACCGGTACGTTGTACGGTGCGTATCGTTACATTGAATCCCTGGGCATTCGATTCTATCCGCATGGCGATGTCATACCGGATGAACAAATTCCGTTTACCATTCCCGATAATCTATTGATCGAAGGCAAACCGAATTTTGACCTGCGCGGTATAGTACCTTTTCATGATTTTCCCGAAGGACCGGATTGGTGGAATACTGACGATTACAAAAATGTCATAACGCAACTGGCAAAGATGCAGATGAATTTTATCGGGCTGCATACCTATCCGGAGATTGAACCGTTTCGCGGATTCGAACGCGCGGAAATTGCTACTTGGATCGGTCCGAAGGATGCAATAAATGAAGACGGTACCGTTAACGTTGCATATCCCGCTTTGCATTTCAATACTATGGACAGCACCTGGGGATATCACCCGAAAAAAACGTCTGAGTTTTCATTTGGCGCGTCTCAATTATTCGATGCGGACAATTACGGAGCGGATCATATTAAAGATATTACACCCTGGCCTCATACCGATGAAGAGAACATTATGCTCTTCAATGAGTTCGGAAAGTTGCTCGGTGATGTTTTCTCGTTTGCACAACGGCTCGGCGTGAACACCTGTATCGGCACAGAAACCCCGCTCATCCCTCCCCAGAATATTTTAAGCCATATGTATCCCGACGGCAACTATCCAGACAGAAAACAAATAACAGAGGAACTATATAAGGGAGTGTTTACACGCATCACTAAAACACATCCGCTTGATTATTACTGGTTCTGGACGAGGGAGTTCTGGACCTGGAGGGGACCGGAGGAAGAAGATATTAGAAATACCGTGCAGGACGTTAAGATTGCACTTGATGTCGCCGATAAATTAGAGGTTCCGTTCACGCTTGCAACCAGTGGGTGGGTGGTAGGTCCGCCGCAAGATCCGCAATTGTTTCACCGGGAATTTCCGAAGTCGATGCCGTTTAGCAGTATAAATCGTATCGTCGGGTATATACCGGTTGATACGACGTTCGGACAGATCACGGATCGTCCGCGGTGGGTAATAACCTGGCTGGAAGACGATGCCGCTATGATATCGCCGCAGTTCTGGGTCGGGCGAACACGGAAGGATGCGATTGATGCTTCGCGATACGGGTGTTCGGGGTATATGGGAATTCACTGGCGTACGAAAGTTTTATCACCGAATTTTTCCGCGCTGGCACAATCGGGTTGGGAATTCGGTGATTGGAAAGAGTTCGCTCACGATACGGTCCGGCATCTGCCTGCAAGGGATTTTTATCTTGACTGGGCTGCCGCACAATTCGGTGAATCGGTAGCTCCGGAAATGGCGGATATTTTTGCAGCGTTCGACGGATCCGATACCGGGGAGTACCATCATGGTAATCTATTCCGCCCCTCTGAATGGGTCGACAGATCTCCCGGCGTGGTAAAAGTTATATCGACGCCGTGGGATGAGTTGAAAAAAGAATTTGAATTTTTGGAAACATTTATCGCGCTTGGCAATGAGATCGAGGGAAGGGGTTATCGTGAAAGATATGATTACTGGTTGAATATGTTTCTCTATACCCGTGCAATGGCTGAAGTAGGCTGTAAGCTCGGATTGATTGAATCGTATGTTGAAAAAATGAGATCGGAAACCAGTCACGCAAAGAAGCTTCAAGTGATAGTGAATGACATTCTTCCCCTTAAGGCAGCCGCAGAAAAGAAGTGGGGAGAGATGGTAACCTATCTGCTCCAATCGGTGTCTACAACCGGTGAGCTTGGGATGATTGCAAACCTGGAAATGACAAGTCTGAGCAGTTACCAATTGCTTGACAGGTTTGACGAAGAGCTCTCTGAAATACTCGGTGAACCGTTGCCTGAATCAAAGTTCTGGTCGGATTACCGTGGCGAACCAAGACTCATAATTCCTACCCGGAGGTCGTTGCTTGAACCCGGGGAAGATTACCTCGTCCGGGCAATGGTGCTTTCCTCCGAAGATGTGGCGCCTCCGGTATTATACTGGAAACCGCTGGATAGAAAACGGTACGGTAGAATCCGGTTCGAACATATCGATCGCGGGGTGTACTATGCAACAATTCCGTACGATAAAATCAAAGGAAACAATTTTGAATATTACGTGCAGGTAAGATTATCAAATAATGAAGATCTGAAGTTCCCTGCTACCGCACCCGATCTGAATCAATCCGTCGTTGTGTGGTGATAACATTCACAAATAAAAAAAATGTGCAATCAAAACGAGATAGGTTATAATGAAAATCCGGAAACTGTTTTTAATAATTATTCCTGTATTGCTCTTGTCTCTGCAAGCAGATGCACAGAGACAGGAGATTCAAATACCCGATATCCCCGGTTACATTACATTGAAGGGCGATCTTCATACACATACTGTTTTTTCCGACGGGCGTGTCTGGCCGACGTATCGGGTGGATGAGGCGTGGCGGGATGGTCTTGATGTGCTTGCATTAACGGATCATATCGAATATACACCGTTTTCTGCCGACGTGAAAGTGGATGCAGGCAGACCGTATGAGATTGCAAAAGCGCTGGCTTCCCGGCATGGTTTGCTGCTTGTACAGGGTGTAGAAATCACACGCGGAATGCCGCCGGGCCATCTTAATGCAATTTTCCTTGACGATCCTGAGAAGCTCCGGCAGGATGATGTAACCGACGTTATGAAAGAGGCGCTGAATCAGGGGGCGTATATTTTCTGGAACCACCCCGGCTGGAGAGGGCAGCAACCCGATGGAATTACGCGGGTCTATGATATACACAGGGATTGGTTCGGGAAGGGCTGGGTGCATGGTGTGGAATTCGGCAACGGCCGGACATACTATCCCGAGGTGATCGATATAGCCCGTGAACACAATCTTGGAATTCTTGCCAATTCCGACGTCCACGGAACAACCGCTGATACGTACACGCCCGGTACCGTTTCACACCGTCCGTTGACACTCATATTCAGCAAAGAAAAATCAAAGGAAGCGTTGCGCGAAGCGATGTTCGATCAGCGTATGATTTCGTGGATACAGAATATTCTCGCCGGAAGTGAACGGTGGCTCACGCCGTTATTACAGGAATCAATGAAGATAGAGCCCCCGAATACAGTTGTCGGAGATAATAAATGGATTACAATACGAAATGAGTCCGCTTTTCTGATTCAACTCGAAAAACATGATGATGAAGCAGCGGGACCGAATTCTATAAAATTAGAGCCGCTGACAACGGTTGTCGTTCAAATCCCCCGGGAGGTAAACTCAATCCGTTATAATGTGGTGAACACTTTCACCATTGAAACAAGCGGCCCATTACTTTTGGATCTGGAATTTCCAAAAACGTTGATAGACTGAAAAAGCAAAATATCTTATTCCTATCTAAGGAGAACAGCTATGACTCGATATATATTACTGATCTTTCTAATATGTGTAATAGCGGTGCCCGGATTGCACTCGCAGGAAAAATTGGCGCAGACGGGATTTCAATTTTTGAGCGTCGGTGTCGATGCCCGGGCCACGGCAATGGGCGAGGCATTTACGACGCTTGAGAGAACTTCGGCGGCGTTGTTTTATAATCCGGCCGGCATTGCACGATTAAACTCAACGGTAGACATCCGGGTGAATCAACATAAGTGGATCGCCGACATTCAATATATTTCCGGCACCGCAGCGATGAAGTTTTTTGACGGAAGATACGGTGTGATCGGTCTTTCATATCTTGTGCTGGATTACGGAGAATTTCTCGGTACACGTGTGGCGGACAATGAACAGGGTTTTATCGATACCGGGACATTTAAGCCGACTGCAACGGCGATAGGACTCGGGTATGGGGTTGAGTTATCGGAAAGTTTTTCTATCGGAGGTCAGGTGAAATATGTTCACCAGTCTCTGGGCAGCAGCGTAGTACCCATTGAATTTATTCCGGGCGTTGACCCCGATGATCTGGAAACTGCCGATCAGGATTATTCAATGGGTGTTGTGGCTTTTGATTTCGGTACACGGTATGTAACCGGATTCCGGAGTTTGGTATTCGGTATGTCGATCCGGAATTTTTCACAGGAGATTAAGTATGAGCGGGAGGGCTTTCAGCTTCCTCTAACGTTCAAGTTTGGCGTTTCGATGGATGTTCTGGACTTTTTCCCTGAAATGTCCGATGCTCACCAATTCATTGTTTCGATCGATGCATCTCATCCGCGGGCCGGCCCCGAATATGTCAGCTTCGGCGGCGAGTATGTATTTATGGATATGCTTGCACTCCGTGGAGGATATATCACAAATCACATAAACGATGCGGCGGGGCTCGCATTCGGTTTTGGTGTTTCGCAATTCGGCGTGGGTTTGGATTATTCTTATAATCCTTTTTCGGTGTTCAACGATATTCATCGTTTATCACTGCATTTGACATTTTAATAATATGAATACGTTTCAAATTTTAATTTCATTTAATTACGAAAATAATATGGAGCTACCATGAGTTTTACATTAGTTCCTCGCATCTTATTACTGATGTTCCTTCCGCTTTTCCTTTTAGCTCAATCGGGAAAAATCGAAGGAACGGTAACAGACGCTGAGACAGGACAGGTGCTGATCGGTGTTAACGTTGTGGTCGAAGGAACATTTCTTGGCGCTGCAACAAATCGAGAAGGGCATTTCGCAATATTGAACGTACCGCCGGGAACGCATACCGTAATCGCATCGATGATCGGCTACGATCCTGTGCGGGTTGTTGATGCCCGTGTAAATATTAACCAAACAACGACTATAGACATAACATTGCGCGAGACGGCTTTAGAGCTTGAGGAGGTGACGATTGTTGCCGAACGGCCTATTGTTCAACGCGACGTTTCGGCCAGCGTTATTTCTATCGAATCCGAAACAATCGAGAATTTACCGGTGCAATCGATCGATCAGGTATTATCATTGCACGCCGGAATCGAATTGGGAAATGAAGGTATTATCATCCGAGGAGGAGGCGCACGCGAGACAAGATTTATAGTCGACGGGTTGTCGATGGATGATGAGCGTTCCAATATACCGTATACGGCAGTAAGTCTCAGTTCGCTGCAGGATGTGCAGATACAAACGGGCGGATTTAATGCCGAATACGGCAACGTCCGGTCGGGAATAGTGAATGTTGTCACGCGTGAGGGATCGATGGATCGATATTCAGCACGGGCAATCATACATTATAGTCCGCCAGCGCCCAAAAATTTCGGTCCGTCGGTTTATGCAATGGATAGCTATTTTAACCGGCCATACACCGATCCCGATGTTATGTGGACGGGAACCAACAGCGGAGCATGGGATATATATACCCAGGGCAGGTATCCGGAATTCCAGGGTTGGAATGCAGCATCTGAAAGAACTATTGCCGACGGCGATCCGTCCACGGATTTGACGCCGGAACAATTGTACAGAATCTGGCAGTGGTATCGCCGTCGTGACGGTAATATACAAAAGCCGGATTACACAATTGATATTGGATTGGGTGGGCCGGTGCCTTTTGTAAGCCAGGCGCTCGGTGATATGAGGTTTTTTGCGACATATTTCGAAGAGCGCGAAATGTTTGTTTTCCCGCTTTCGCGTGAAAGTTATACCGATCGGCACGGTCAGATTCGCATTACCTCCAATATAACGCCCTCTATAAAACTGAGTGTTACCGGATTATACGGTGAATTCCATTCGGTTTCTCCTT
>PWTU01000439.1 GCA_003562775.1 Ignavibacteriales bacterium | reverse complement strand
TCGCGATTCACCGAACGTTTCCGATATATTATTCTGTGCCGATATGGCACGGAGTGAAATCTCGGGTATCAGTCTTCCGTTTAAAAAAACATACGATGTTGAAATCCTTCCTTCGAGAGGCGGAATTTCCGGAAGATATTCATCCGTATCGCTATTTTTTCCGTATGTATATGCGGCATTTATATTGACGTTCAATGCATTGCCGAACAGTGCATACCAACCGAGCTCAAAACCCGTTAGCGTTGCCGATGATATGTTGGAAAAACGTTTTACTCCCAGCACGTCCGGATTCTTGCCTTCAAGGCCGGTCAGTTCGGGCGATATAAAATCCTGTACGTATGAATAAAACAGATTTCCGTTCACCCTGCCTGCCGGCGTTCGCAATCTGAAACCGAGATCGACGTTGTTATTGATTTCCGGTTTCAACTGTGGATTGCCGATGTAGTCGTATCGATCGACGCCGATCGGGAGGAAGTTGATGTAACGTTCGGATATGCCCGGACTGCGGATTCCTCTTCCTGCAAATATATTTAACTCAAGATTACGACTGACCGCCTTTGTTATTCCTGCACTGATGCTTAAGTTTGTGAACCCGGAATTCATCGAGGAATACATTTCGCTGAATGACTGATCCGGATCCTCCGATTTCCCTTCATTATAATCTATTCTCGTTGCCGCTATAATTTGAGCATCGCCGAGCGAAGTACGGAATTCTCCGAATAACCCGAGATTCGTTATCGATGCGCCCTGCCAGACGTTATCCGTAAGAATAGCGCCCTGGCGAGGACCTGCGATGAATTCACGTGTTCTGAATCCTGCTTTATCCGTCAGCGTATAGTCAAGACCGATAAACAGAACATTTGAATTGAGAAGGAGACCGGCTTCAGTGCGGAAACCGAAGATCGATGTGTTCACGTCGGTTATCGCATCCACCATAGCTGCGGTCGGTTTTTCCCGGTTGTCCATTATATGCTCGACGTCGGAGTAGTATGCTTTGAAATTGAGCGAATTAATGAAAGGACTTACATTGCGCGCAGCATAATCGAGTATGAATATAGAGGTGTCGTCTTTTCGTTCATCCATCGGCAGTGAGGGGAACATGACATCCCTTGCAAAGACCTGGCGGAATGATACCTGCACACGGTGATTTTGCAGGGGATTGATACCGAGTTTAAGTGTGTAGTCGCTTTTATCGAATGCAGCCGGGATTTCGTTGCCTGCCCCGTCCGTATAGTCGTTGTAGTTTGTGAATCCTCCGCTTACCCTGAAGTCGTACAACCTGCTGCCGCCCGAAACGGAGATGCGGTTCTGCCAGCCATCGAAGTTCGATTCATATCCGCTTTCGAGCTGTGCACCGATTGAAAATCCCGACTTATCGGGAAACCGTTCGGGTGTTGCCATTACCATATTGATCACGCCGCCGAACGACGGTCCGAAACGGAGAGCATAAGGTCCTTTCAGTATTTCGATTTTCTCAAGATCGCCCGATGAGATGTGCGCCATTGGCGGATCCATCCTGCTCGGACATGCACCTTCGACACGCGCACCGCCGTCTATCTGTACATTAAGCTGGTCGTATTTAAAACCGCGAAGCACCAAGTCAAGTCCGTAACCACCGCGGCGAATCGCAGAAACATTGGGGATATTACGCATAAATTTACCGAGATCCTTCGGCTGCTGTGCCTCAAAGTCTTTTCGAAGATAGTCTGCCTGCACATACGACGCAGTACGCGTCCCGGTGATAACTATATCTTCCACAAGAATGATGGGCTTTTCTTTGAGATATATCTCAACATGTTTTGTTTCGCCGGCCGCAAGTGAAACCGGTATCTCTGCGCGTTCAAATCCGATATGCGATATGATGAGCGTATAGTCTCCGGCTGCGAGGGTCTTAATCTCAAAGTATCCTCTGAAATCGGCTACTTCTCCCCATGGATGATCGTGGATCCAGATGTGCGATTCAGGCAAAGCCGTATTTGTGGTAGCATCGAAGACGCGTCCGGTGATGGTGCCGGGTTCCTGAGCATGAAGAAGGCCAGTAGTCACTAAAAGGAATAGTATTGTTATATATAAACGCATTTTTCCCTCCGCGATAATGATTACGGCATGTTAATGGTTATTTTTATACAGGATTTAATCGATGAATCCGATTGACCATTAACGAATAACTATGAACTACGAGACAGAGAATAAATTGCTTACGTAAGCATCATAGTAAGCGGTATATTGCCTGGGAGGATGAAATATTGAAGACGGAGGTGTTGTGGGTTTTTTGTTTTTATATGTGACGTGATAATTTTCTTCGTTTACAGGCGGATACTGATTGGCAAACGACATCGGGAGATAAAGAGTGACATCGCTTTTATTTGACATGATCCCGCTTTGTTCTTTTTTCTTATCTTCCTGCTCTTTGAATTGCTCGGTAACCTGACACCGGCCCTCGCAATCGTTCTCCGGTATATCACGGTTGATGCATAGTACCGTTGCAACGAAATCTTTGTTGACCATATAATTCAATACAATCAATAAGTTATTGAGCGGTTGTATTATAAGAATGATACAGAGCAGAGAAACGAGTAATATTTTAAGCGTATCATACATACTAGAAGTCTTTTTTCAAAAACAATTTATACCCCCAGACAACGGGGAGCGCTATCCAGAGAAGCAATGATACGACCGATACCGATTTCCCTAACCCACTGCCGAAGAAATTCTGGAACGTTGCACCGGTATATCCCATCAGTGCTGCGACATCAAGTTGCAGCATCAAGAGCACCCTCGCCAGATCGATGGAGTTGAGCATAGTCAAAATGACAATCGGTTTTTCAAGCGGATAATCGTCGAATGTATAAGTAATAAAGAGCAGGGCACCGTCATATACGATAGCAAAAAACAACCAGAGCACAATAGCCGCACCGAATCCACGGACTTTCTCTTCAGTTAACATCGAAAGCAAGAACGCAATAGCCGTGAAAATAAATGTGAGGAAAACACCCGAAGCGAGTAACGTTATGAAAATCGGAATATGGGCATCCGTCCGGAAACCGTGTATGAAAAACGGAATGCTCACGCCGAGCACAAATCCGGCGGAGAGCGGCATGACCAGACCGATGTAGAGTCCACCGTACAGCGACCTACGGTTAATGGGCTGCGACAGGAGGAGTTCGGTAAATTCTCTTGAATTATACACATGGAGCGTGCCGAATATTATGCTGACAAGAGGAATAATAAATAATACAACATTCATCAAGCTGATAATAACAGTGGAGCTGTCTCCTCCGAATCGAAACAATCCATCAGTGACAAACAAGAAGAATAACGCGTACAAGATCAACCACTTACTGCGAATGACATCATGCAATTCGTACTTCACAATTTTCAGGACAATATTCATTTTCCGTTCCCTTTCATCATTTGGGCGATTGCCCGTTCCAGGGTGGTTTCTTTTGCAGTGCCGAGAACGTCATCGACCGATCCGTCAAAAAATATCTTTCCTTCAAGTAGAAATATGATTCTGTCGGAAAGTTCCTGAATTTCGCTCATTATGTGCGACGTGAGTATAATCGTCTTTCCGTTCGCTTTTTCGTTTATAATTTTATCCTTGAGATGGCTGCTGGAAATCGGATCGAGTCCGGCGGTTGGTTCATCTAGAATCAGCACCGGCGGACCGAAGAGGAATGCTATGGCGGCGCTCAATTTTTGTTTCGTACCGCCGGAAAGCGTTCTGACTTTTTTATCGAATTCTTTTTCAAGATAAAAGCCGGTTATCAATTCCTCATCGGATGCATGCGATGTACCACGGAGATCCTTCACAAGGTGAAAAACTTCTTTCACGGTAAGGTTATCGGGGAAACGGGCAATCTGAGGCATATACCCTATATCTTTCCGGTACGACCAATCGCCGTTCAGAAGATGATCCCCGACGTATAGACTTCCTTTATCAGCTTTCACAAGACCGAGTATGCATTTTATAAGTGTCGTTTTGCCGGACCCGTTTGGACCGACAATTGCCGTTATCTTTCCCGTTTCAATCGATAGAGTTATCGATTGTAAGACGTTCAGCCTGCCGAATGATTTTTCAAGGTTCTCAACTTTTATCATTGTATTCTCCGCATCACCGGTTTTTCATCAATAAGCGTTTCCGGTGTAAGAGTGGGAATGATTCTCTCTGCAACATCAAGCGCAGAGATAAACAAACTGTGGAGCAGAATCAATGACGTAGGATATCGTTCGACGATATAGGAAAACAACCGTACCGGTCGGTACGGTACATCGCCAAACCCATCGCCTGATAGATCATACCCGTCGTAATTGCTCCAGTAATTTTCGATAAATGTATTGAAATTCTGTTTGCTGTTTGTCGCGACATCGAAGGTATTGTTTATAAAATTATTCCGTGTAAACACGTTATCGCTTGAGCTTGCCCAGATGCGCACCGCCCAGCCGTTTTCGAGAAATTCGTTGTTCTCGATTTTGACGCGGTTCGATCCTTCGGAATATATACCCAATGTGTTTTTATAGAAGATGTTGTTATATACGTGCGTATCGTTGATATCTTTTAACAACAAACCGAATGACGCCGGACCCCAGTTGAATTCCATGAGATTTTCTGTCATCACGACATTTTTTGTGTACATCACGGCGACACCCGCACCATTGCGGCGGAATGTATTGCGGGTGTATACGCAATTATCGGAGAACATAAAGTGCAATCCGTACCGTAAATTGTTCTCGCCGGTATTTCCGGTTATCTCGGCATAATGAACAAATTCGAGATAAATACCGTCACGATGTCCGCTTACATAATTATTATCGATTTTGATATCTCGCGAGTACCAGAGATGTATTCCGTTCCCCGCGAACGATTCCCGTTCGGAAAATGCCCGGATGTCGTTATTGCGTATGATACAATCGGCGGATTTTGCAAGATAAATCGAGAAAAAGTTATTTACAAAGATGTTGTCTTCGATAACGCAGCCGCGGACCTCCTCCATTTTTACGGCTGCTCTGTCGTCGATGAAGCTCACACCGACGTTGGTCACCTTTATTCCGCGAATTGTCACATAATCTGCGGTAACATTTATAACTTCATGCAGATTCTCTCCGTCGAATTCGGGATACCCCTCGCCGATGATTTCAACCGATTTATTGATATTGATTGTACCTTCTCTGTAGATCCCCGGTTTGACGATAATCCGGTCGCCGTCCGTTGCCAGTTCGATTGCTTCGGATAAAGTGCGTACCTCGCCCTTTGGATCAACTACGATAACTTTTGAATATGCATTGAGAGATATCGATATTACTAAAAGGTAATATAAGCTTCTCATTATCAATCGCTCTATTTTATAATTTTAATTTTGATCATTAGGGTTTTCGTTATTGATACATCGGTCCCCACTGCGGCAGCCAGATCATCTCGACCAGATCCAATACTTTGTTCCAATCGATAAGTTCGCCGTCGTATTGTTGCTGCATCGATCGGGCAAATTCCGGATCGCTGTATGCAGAGACATTCAATCCCATCGGACTGGAGAGATTCGGACTGTATAGATAGATTGCATCTTCCACGTTTACAAGCTCTCCGGGATGTTCAAAATCGACCGTCCACATCGAATGGATATTTTCTCCTGGTATACGTTCTTCCAGATAGTATGCGCCCATGCATTCTACGGCATCGAATTTATATACTTTTCCTTTATTGGTCACGAGCACGGCGCCATATTGATGCTCTGAGATGAGCATGATGCAGTACACACACGTATCGACGCCGAAGTTTATCGGTTGGGGTTTCGGTTCGCAACCGGCGGACAATAAAATAAGTATAATGAATATTCCGACAAGTGAAATTTTTACATTCATCAGCTACTCGCTTTCTTTTTAGATAGACGGATATCCAGAAATAGTGCGACTGCTGCGAGTAATATAGAAGACATAAAAATATACCCGCCAATATGTGGGAATGATGATGCGGTAATATTCAACATCGTTTTTGATCCAAGAAGAGGCGGTTGATACGATGCACCGGGTACCTTGATAGCAGCATCGGGATTCAGATCGTGACCGTAATCGTATAACCAAAGATAAAAATCACCGATCCCGATAAGACTGATGATGATAAATAATGCGAGCCATATGATGAGCAGCTTCCTTCTTCCGAGAGCTGCGGTAACAAGACCGAATAACAGTAAAAATCCGGTAACGTAGGGCATTATTTTTAATTCGGGTACGGCATCCGGCTCAATCTTTTTCATGCCAATATAATGGTTTAGGATATTTATACTCTGCAAGTTATTCGGTTCCATTCCCGTAATTTGATTTATCCATATGTTCATACCTAGCCCCTCAGGATATTGCGGTGCGGTGATATAGATCTGCCAGATCGGGAAGAGATAAACAAGAATTAATAATATGGCGGCAACGATAACAATAATTCTTACTTTCGTATTCATGGGAGCTCACTTTCCCTAAAAATAGTTTTACGCATTCATATTGAAGTTTCCTCCCATGTGATGAATATTCTCTCTCAAATCCGATGATGTAGGGCGGCCCCGCGGCGGCGGGGTCGCGCCCTACCCAATTTAAATACACCCTTACTGTGCCGTAACCATACGGTCTCCGGTACCGTATTTAAGCGGCACATCCGATCCACGCGGCGATACGCGGATATATCCCTGCATTTCCTGATGCAGTGCAGAGCAGAAGTCGGTACAATAGAACGGATATACACCCGGCTTTTGCGGTTCCCAGATAATCGTTTTTGTCTCTCCGGGCATGATAAGAATATTGGGGTTCTTATCACCAATTATTGCAAATCCGTGTGGAATATCCCATTCTTGTTCAATATTGGTCACATGGAAGTACACCTTATCCCCGACCTGTATGCCCTCAATATTATCCGGTGTGAAGTGCGATCGTACTGCAGTCATATAAACACGCACCTCATTTCCATCACGAACAACTTTTGCTTCTTCTGCTTCCCGGATGAGATGAGGGTGTTTATTGGTTTGAAGATCATGCATTCTCGATACGTTTGGCATTAAAACGTCTGTACGAATTGCTTGTGCATAATGCGGCTCACCAATAAGCGGAAAATCAAGTAACAACCGCATACGATCTCCGTCGATGTCGATCAATTGTGCTGATTGACATAATTCCGGACCGGTGGGTATATATCTATCCTTTGCGATTTTGTTAAGTGCAACAACGTATTTTCCGTCCGGCTGTCGTGTATTGCCACCCGGTATTAACAAATGCCCTATTGAATAGTACACCGGTATCCGGTCGACTACTTCCCAGGTACCGAGTTCCCATTTCACGATTTCCGATGAAATGAATGCTGAAGTATAAGCGTATCCCTTTCCGTCGAATTCCGTGTGAAGTGGTCCGAGTCCGGGATTTTGAACTTCACCTGCTACCGTTGCTTCATATTTCAATACAGGGATACCGGCTATTTCTCCTTCGAATTCTTTATTCTCGATGGCTCTCATCATATTTGAGAACGAGTGTACCGGAATAACCGTTGCAAGTTTTCCACCCGCTGCAATATATTCACCTGTCGGATCGACGTCAACTCCGTGCGGCGATTTCGGTGTGGGGAGGAAGTACATTACCCCTTCGCATTTATCGGGATCAAGTATCGTTACGGAATTTTTAACCTCCGATGAAGCGATCCTTGTTTCCGGATCTTTATAATTGTGATTATATTCAGCATCCTTTTCTCTTCCCGCTCCCTGTGCTAAACATTCTTCAGCGCGTTTCCAGTTAACAGCAGCGATAAAATCTTTATCGTTTCGTGAAGCGGTAACTTCGAGGAGTGTATGAGCTTCCTCAGTATTATAACTCGTAAAAAATACCCAACCATGAGACGGTCCTTTCCCACCGCTTGCAAGATCGTAGTTGTAACCGGGAACAAGTATCTGAAATGCCAGATTCATTTTTCCCGTTTGCTGATCTATACTGACGAAACTTAACGTACCGTTAAAGTTTTCTTTATACGATGAGATGGGAACGTCCGCCTGCGGAATGGGAACACTAAATCGCGTGCCGCCGACAATATACTCCGAATTTTCGGTAATATACGACGATGCATGGTTGCCTGCAGAGTGAGGGATTTCCAGTATTTCAACGGTCTCGAATTTTTTCAGGTCGATTCGTGCAACCCGCGGTGTATTATTGGCATTTATAAAAAGCCACCTGCCGTCGTAGACACCGTTTGTTTGTGAAAGTTGGGGATGATGCGAATCGTCCCATGGCAGGTTACCGTAGGAAGTATTCAGAAGCGCCTTGGTTTCCTCATAGTAGCCGTAACCGTTTTCAGGATACACCGAGAATACGGGTATTATCTTAAACATCCTTCCAGACGGTAGACCCATAACATTTACCTGTCCGCTGAAACCACCCGACATAAACGCATAAAATTCATCGTAACTACCGGGCGGAACGTAGACTCTCGCCGCTGCATCACCGACATCTATTGCCGGTTTTTTTGCAGGACAACCAATAAATATAAGCACAACAAGCAATAAAATACCTGCTGCTGCCCATAGTGATTTATTGTTATGTGACATGATAACGACCTCCTTATCGAGTGTGAGTTTATGGTGTGTAGGTTTTTATTCCCCTTCTCTTGATACACGTTGCAGTTCAATTAATTTATCGTTTGCAAGATGCAACAATTCGGTTACACGTATTTTTTCCTCTTCGGTCAGGATTGCCTGACTGCCGAAGACTAATGCCATTGTGCCGACGGGCTGCTGAATGAATTGGTCGACTGTGATGCCAAGCCGTCGGCGAATATTATCGCGAGCGCGTGCAAGATCGGGACCGATCTCGGCTGCCGCCTCAACGCCGAATGAAGATACAGAATGGCAAACAAAGCAGCCGTGGTCGACAAAAAATGCTCCCTCACCTTCACGCATCGCCCGTTCGCGTTCGAGTTCTTCGGGTGTAGGGAAATCCGCAAGAGCTTGTGCTGCTTGAGGATAGTATTGAGTCGGAAGTGTTATATCCTTCCAGCTCAATGTCAGCAGGGTTAGTGCAACGATTTCTTTTGGTGTAAACCCGAAAGAAGGCATAACCGTCTCAGGAGTGATCATACGCGGGTCGCGATAGTGGAGCAGGTGCCAGTTAAATAGAGATTGTCTTCCGACAAGCCGGGAGTAATCAACCTGCGCTGCTTGCTTGTCGCCTGCTGTGGTTAAATCCGGGCCGATGATCCCACCCCTCCCGTTAATGTGATGACACGCACGGCAATTTTTATCCTTGATGATCTGCTTACCGATATTTATATATTCTGCGCCGGGAGTGTATTCGTCATACCGATGACAAATATTACAGTTCATTTGCATTAATACATTCCGGTCGGTGAGCCGATATAAGCTTTCGATCTCTTTCCCGAGCTTCGGTTCGTCCCAATGTTCGATCAGTCCGTGTGCATCCTGTACATTTAATGCATAACCCTGCCCGCTATGACATATGGTACAACCATAATCATCGACAGGGTGTAATTCGATAATCTCGCGTGGATGAGTTCGGTAGGGATGCGCCGCACGTTCCAAACCCGCCCAGTTGTATCCGAGATGACAGGTAACGCAACGATCGGTTCGTCCCAATTCTTCGATATGGATTTGCCGGATACCGGTTTCGACTGCCGCAGCCCGTTCATTTCCCAATTGTTCTTCAACGTACCGGATAAATCCGGATTGGTACGTTTTCCATTCAGGAGTAAAATATGTTGCATAAAGGAATATCGTTGCGATCAATCCGATTAACCCGGCAATATAAATTTTTATAGTATCTTTGTGAAAATCTTTTTTCTCCATAGTATCACCTATTAAAATACGGTTGGTAGTTCAGGCCATGATTCCCACGGCTGGTATAATTCCCAATACGGACCGCGCATATAGGTACCGATGATGGTTAATGCAAGGATTGCAAAACATACTAGTATGAAGACGATGTTTTGCCGCAGTCTCTCTTTACTGAACCAGACACC
>PWTU01000059.1 GCA_003562775.1 Ignavibacteriales bacterium | reverse complement strand
TATCGTTTTCATTACGAACAAGCGTCATCGACTTTCGTGCAATTTCTATCGCAAGTTCCCGATGTTCGTTGCTCGCAACGATTGACCGGTAGCCGGGTACATCGACATACCGGTTTTCGTGCAGTCCGATCCAGTATTTCATAAGTAGAATTCTGCGCACCGAGTTGTCGATTTGTTCGCGGGGTATTCTTCCGGATCGCACCGCCTCGAGCAAACTTTGCATCGCCAGATCGATATCCGGCGAGAGCAGTATCATATCGGCGCCGGCTTCAACCGCCATCACCGCAGCTTCATCGGGCGAATAATTTCTCGTGATCGCTCTCATCTCTAAGGCATCGGTCACCACAAGGCCGGTAAAATCTAATTCATCGCGAAGAAGAGTATACATTATATTGCGCGACAATGTTGCAGGCCTCCGCTCCTCCTCGCCGAGAACCGGCACGGCAATGTGCGCACTCATAATGCTCATAATCCCGTGATCGATAACGTACCGGAATGGAGCAATCTCAATCGAATTAAGGCGTGTATGATCGAATAACAACAGAGGAAGATCGAGATGCGAATCGATATCGGTATCGCCATGCCCGGGAAAATGTTTTGCCGTCGATATCACGCCGCCGTCGTGCAGCCCGTCGGCATACGCTTTCGCAAGCAACTTCACAAGCTCAGTATCCTCACCGAACGACCGGACGTTAATCACCGGATTTTCCGGATTGGTATTGATATCGGCTACCGGCCCGAAATTCTGATGCACACCGACGGCGCGGGCTTCACGGGCTATTGCCTGACCCGTTCTGAAAGCGAGTTCGGGATCTCGTGTAGCACCGAGCGCCATTGCAACGGGAAAAAGCGTTCCCCGCCGCATTCGCATAGCGGTTCCCCACTCAAAATCTGCGGAAATGAGAAGCGGAATATCCGCGCGCGCCTGCATTTCGTTCGCAACCAACGCCATCTCGCCGACGTCTCCCTGAAAATACACCAGCCCTCCGACCTTCAATGAGTCCACATAGCGCAGCAGCTCACGATACGGACGCGAATCGTCGCTCATATAGTGTGTGTATGCGCGCGGAACGATCATCTGACCTAATTTTTCTTCTAATGTCAGACGCGATAAGGTGCGCTCCACCCATTCGACCTCCGAATTCATGAATATTTCAAGCTCACTTCCGGAATAAAATATTGGCGGGCGATAGTCCTTCCGGATTAGTTCACGATCCGCCGCGCAAGAGGAAAATAGTAAAATAATTAAAGAAAGGAATAACGATTGTTTCATAGCAATTTTTAAAATGGTTGACGATGTAAATTATAAGATAAGATTTTTGTATAAAGAATCAAAGATGCTATCTTGCCCGGCACCTACAGTATATAAATAGCAATAAACAATCTGAACTTATAGTACAATTGTAAACAACGGGTGCCGGGCAAGTACCTGAAATGGATCGCGAATCTTTCCACAAACATGCCCGGCACTAAGCAATATAACTTTCTTTGCTTAACTAAAGAATTTCACTCCAACTCTTACGGTAAGTGCCGGGCATGGGTGTTTCATCTTTACAAATCAAATCAGTATATTATACTAACATCTTCATTGAACAAAACAGAGCTTATGAAATCAAAAGAACGAATGCAACAAGCGATGACCCTCTCTGTCCCCGACAGGGTGCCGGTGATGTGTCAACTCTCACTCGGTCATTATTTTCTTCACGCCGGAATCGATCCGCTAAAAATCTGGTATACATCGGAAGGATTTGCCGACACGCTTATAGTGCTGCAGCAACGATACCGGTTTGACGGTATTTTGATCAATCTTCCCGGACGGGAAAAAGACTTCGAAAAATATATTGAAAGAATCGAGGATAAAGAGAAAGAGAAAATAATCCATTGGAAGAACGGGGATTATACCGTTTTCCCCATCGACGATCTTCCAAACTATCACCATGCCGACAGCTCACCAAAAGTTCCCTCGCTTGATCAGATTGATACGGAACAGCTTTATTACATTGAACCATACGATATTAGCGGTATATCATATCCATACCGTTGGGGATTCGAAGATTATTCACGTCCATTTGATAATTTTTTCCCGGAGTATCATACCAATACGATAAAACTGGTGAAAGAAAAAGTCGGTGATGAAATATCGATACACTCGGAAATATTTTCACCATGGACACAGCTCTTCGAATTGCTCGGGTATGAGAACGCACTTATGTCGATTTTTGACGATCCCGGGAAAGTGAAAGCGTGTCTTGCCCGGTTAGCGGAAGGCGCTGCCGATCTGGGGAAGCGTCAGGCAGCTCAGCGTGTCGATGCAATTCTTATATCATCCGCTTTCGCCGGTGGCGGATTCATCTCGCTCGGCCAGTATGAAGAATTCGTTGCGCCGTTCGAACAAAAGGTGATTCAGAAAATAAAAAAAGATTTCGATATTCCGGTCTACACCCATACCTGCGGAAAGATCGGCGACCGGCTCGAGCTAATGCTCGAAACCGGTACCGATGGAATCGACACTCTCGATCCGCCGCCGCTCGGGAATGTGGACCTTTCCGAAGCGAAGAAAATTCTAT
>PWTU01000301.1 GCA_003562775.1 Ignavibacteriales bacterium | reverse complement strand
TTCGCCAACTGGTTATATAGCTATGTTTCTGACGGTAATTCTCATAATCATAAAGATCCCGGTAGTCAAACGGTGTTACATTCATTTCTTCTTTCGTTTCGATATGAATTATTTTATAGTATCTTGGCGTCGGTGTAAATGCCCGGTCGCGTTTATGTTCTTCAATATAAATTATTCTATCTGATTCAGGCGACCAGGTTTGTATCCAATCCGCATACACGGCATCCTTTATTTTTTTAAAATTTTTGCCGTTGCTATCCATAGTATATAATTCTGCCGAAGATGATAAAGCTATTGTACTGCCATCAGGAGAGCATTGAGCGCCCGATATTGGAAATTCGGGATCATCGGTCAGTTGTTTCACATCTGATCTGTCTTCTTCCATACTCCATAATTGCGATGAACCGTTGATATTCGAAACAATAAGAATCGGTCCGGGTTCAAAAAAGAATTTATGTTCAGGGTTAACGATGGAATCATTGCACGAAAAACACACACCCGCAAGAGTAATAACAATGATCGCCAGGAGTAAATGCACTGTATCGTCAGGAGGTGGCTTTGCATTCGGTACCCGAATAAGATCACAGGAGATAAAATACAATGATACCTATATTAGTGATACTACGATATATGTAATAATTTCATTTTTCATATTCTTAACTCACTCGATTTCTCTTATAGTGATAAGATGAACCCCTATCGTTGCGGGCACTATTCCTCCGGCAGAGATATGAATCGACATGGTATCGCCAGCAGCCACAAATAATGTCTCCTCCGATTCATAAAACGTCCACTGATTTCTACTCACCGTAAAACCGATCGACTCGTCCATCGAATAAAACCCCGAAAATAACCCCACTCCTCCGGTCCCTTCTATGGCTTTACCCCATCCTTGCAAAATAAACTGCCTGTCATGCGAAGCCGGTTCAAAATCGAATTTCGCGTGCGGAATCGGATATCCGCCCGAGACACGCAAAGAATACCTCCCGTCCAGGTATGGAGCGTGTTCCACAATATCCATAGATCCATAACCATACCAACCGCTAATATCGTCGGGAGATTCAAAGGAATTACGATAAAAAATAGGAAATTGTGAATATGTCGCTCCATACATCTCTAATATTTCATTTTGTAAATCGTCTAAGTAATTGACCAATTGTCCGAATGATCGGGGTACATCTGCTTGAGCCATAAAATACACACTGACCGTATCGGATTGACCCTCGTAATGCAAAATTACTGTTTGGAGATTTTGATCGGTATAATGTTTATCCGGGGCATAGTGACGCTCATAATTTCTGAAAAACCGAAACATCGATGCCAACTCAGCTCCTTGATCCCTATCGAGTATGCGCGATCCGCCCATAATCGGTTCGTCGTGGAATATATAAGCATAAGCCATACCATCGACTCCGGTAATATCAAGCGATCGGGTTGCTATCCACCCTCCCACTATAATGTATTCTATCTTCATTTCTTCAAACCGGAATGTCTCGCCCTCCAGAAAATCATCGTTTGGATCCGATATATAACAACCCATAAATAGTAACATCATCGATATTGATAAAATGTATTTCATCATATATTAAACTCCGATAATTATCTTAAAATCTCTCGCTCGAATCTCTCCCGCAGCATACTCAAGATATTTATAAAACGGCGCCATTCCCTCACCGCATGGGTCTATATCTATCGATTTATCGAGCGGTAACGTGTCTGCTTTTCCGGCATATTAAAAATGAAATAAATCAGATAATGTCCGGAATAGTTAATTAACCGGACGGGAGGGTCCGCCGGCTCGTTGATGTAGCAGGAGGTTGCACATAAAAGCACAGGAATAATTAATTTGATTTTTTTATAGTACATAATCTTTTTAATTAATATACTTATACATCGGTATATATTAACACAGGCGGTGAGACCCATACTACTATTTCCAACTCCTCCAAAGGTTCTTTAATATCGAAAAAGGGAACCGGTTGAGTGAACCGAATAATATATACCTTAGACCTGTCATATACTTCGTTATTTCCCGGTTCATAATCGGGATAACGCCGTTCGATTGTCGCATCAGGATCTAATTGTTCGAGAATCAGTCGAACGCTATCGGCTCTTTCCGTAAATGCATCCAATGTCACAACTGCATACGGATCCGGCATATCGACGACGTCCTCCGTGAAGAGGATCGTCACATACTCTACCGGAGCGTAGATGCGATCATCAACATCTACGGGTTGCGAACATGAGAAGAATGCGAACAATAGTACGGATAGACCAATTCCAAAAAAGGAGATACAAAAATATTTTTTGATCATTTTTCGTCCCTTCAATTCAATTCTTCCTTAATCATGCGTCGTTCGGATTCATCACCTTCCCCATAAACAATATTGTATCGTTCTGGTTTTCGCGTATCACAAAGAAAAACGGACGGTCGATTCGCATAACTGGCGAACCACCGGAGGTGAGCCGTATCTCAACGACCGTAACCGCTGCCGCTTCAGTTCCCTCCTCATCGACGTTGACATAGGTAAAGTGATTCACATCGCTTATAAACAATCCACCGTTTC
>PWTU01000360.1 GCA_003562775.1 Ignavibacteriales bacterium | reverse complement strand
GTAGAATCATGGCACCAACCATATCACCGGTAAATGAAAGTTCTTTGGTTTCCCAGGTAGGGATTGAGAAGGATAGTGCGCGCCAGGAGAGAAGCCCGAAGAGCGAACGGCTTGGTTTAAACGAAAAACTATCAACTGAAGAAGTAGAGGAATTAATCGAAGAGTTGAATGACACGATGCGGGTGATTAATACGAAACTTTCTTTTTCGGTTGATAATGAAACCAAACGCCCGATAATTAAAGTAACGGATAGAGAAACCGAAGAGTTAATCCGCCAGATACCGCCTGAGGAATTGCTCAAAGTATCGCATAAAATACACGAGCTAATGGGTATCTTGTTTGACGCCCGTGGATAAAGGAAAAATATCTATGAATGCCGATTGTAACGTTCACTTGAGTGAACTGTATGGAATGATGGAATCAATTTTTCATGTATCCCGTGAGCTTGTGGAATTAGCCGATAATGGAGATATCGATCGGGTTGAAAATCGTATGGAGGATCACGAGCGCATGTTGACAACGGTCCGTGAGAAAATGGCGGCATTAAAGAATTCTTATTGTCGCGGCGAACAGGCATTGATTCGCGAACCGAAATATGCCCTGCTCCTCGATAGTATCAGGGAAAATATGGATGAATTTATGAAAAAAATGGAGGTAAGGAAAGACGAGGCGTTTGAAAATATTCAAAAATATCAAAAACAAAAATCTATGGTCGAGTATATAAAGAGGTAATTCGAATGACTATAAACAAAATTCAAAATAACAGTCATCATATCGATCCCCTCGAAAAAAAACGGGATGTGGGGAAGCTAAACGTGCAGAAAAGAAAAGTCGATTCCGCTTCGGTTGAACTTTCTCAGAAGGCAAAGGAACTATGCGAAAAGAGGAAGGCAGAAAAATACGCCGAAATAAAGGAAAAAATATCTGAGAAGTATTATGATACCCCCGGTGTGATCGATAAAGTTGCAGATGCTATATTAAAAGAACTTGAATAAACTTGCAGTAGTTGTACTAACTATGACACAATCAGATTCCATTATCTTTTTAAAAGGGTTACAGCTCAATAACCGTATTCTTGAATTGAGCACCCGTAATACAAATCAGAAAAAGACCGATAGTCTTGCAGAGAAGAAATTAGTTCTTTCTTTTGATTTGTATTGCCTTTTAACGGAATATTTTGTCTTATTAAATCGTTACCACGATAATCCTGCGGAAACACTTGAAGAACTATTTGACACCGATCATCTTATAGTTGAATTGGGAAACCATGATCTTATCGTGAAGATAGATTTTACCGCCCCGCCAAATACCCTTCGTATAGTTTAATCTTCTTTTTAATGAAAACCGGGAAAGTGTATGCTACCGGCAATTTGATTGACTTTCTCATATAATTTCTTATATTTAAAGAAAGTATGGTTGATAGTGTGCTGTTGGTTAATAATATCCACCAAACACTACTCTGGTCGGGGGTTCTCCAGAATGCCGGAAAAAAATATCGGAACGAAAAAACCGTTCGATACCACAGAATATAAAATTCTCATGGTTGGCGACAGTATTGAGAATCTTCGTTTACTGGCAGACACTCTGTCCACTGATGGATATCTTACCCTTTTTGCAGATAACGCCAAACAAGCCCTTCAGGTTCTCCAAAAAGAAGAAATTCACCTCATTATCGCCGGTGCATTCATGCCGGAAACAGACGGTTTTCAGCTTTGCAGGATGATTAAAAGTAAGCCGCAATACAAGAATCTTCCGTATATTATTTTAACTGCGCAATATCTTGATAATGAAATCGAAGAATCCGGCTATAAAATCGGGGTAGATCACTATATTTACAAAGAGAGAGATTATAAAAAGATGGTAGATACAATAAAAAATGTTGTAGATAATCGATATTGTAATGACGATAAAGAGAAGATAAGAGAACCCGAAGAATATGCCGAAAATCTCCGGAAAATTAATGAAGAGTTGCGGATATCGGAAGCACGCTATCGAAGTTTGTTTGAAAATGCGAGTGTACCGATAGTTATTCTCGATTGTAAAACTGGTATGATTGTTGATGTGAATAATCGTGCAGAGTTATTATTTGAATACACGAAAGAAGAACTGATGGGCTTGTCGGAGTTACCGTTTGTAGAACCGCTTGATGAAACAAATAAGGTGTTCTGGACTGAAAAGTATGTATCCGGTGAGACGGCTGTACAAACAAAAAATGGAATAAATATTGATGTGCATATAACCGCGGTCCATATCAAAGAACCGGATCATCCGAGAATTATTCTTTACCTGCAGGATATCAGCGAAAGTAAAAAATTTCAACAAAAGCTTTGCGAGATCGAAAAAATGGCGCTCATGGGGCGGCTTGCAGCAGGTATTGCGCACGAAATTCGTAACCCTCTTGCCGGAGTGAATGTAAATTTACAATATTTACGGCAAAATTATAAAGCAGATGATGAAATAGGTAAATTTATCAATTTAGCTTTTGAGGGAGTGAATCGTATTGAGCAGGTCATTGAAAAAACGTTGAGTCTTGCACGTACCAAACCACCGTCATTTACTCAGCAGAATATTAATGAGATCATTACACGTACCCTGGAATATATGCGTGTACCGTTCAAGCAAAAACGGATAACGGTAACTAAAAAATTAACGGATGAGCTGCCGAAAATTTATGTAGATGATAAACAAATTCAGCAAGTATTGTTAAATGTTTATCATAATGCATTAGATGCAGTAAAAATAGGCGGCGCCATTCAGGTTCATTCAAAATTAGTGTTTAATAGCAACGGAAACGATAACCCCGGCGCCATTGTAGTTAAAATAATGGATAACGGTGTTGGCGTTACCCGGGGGGAGTTGAACCGGATATTTGAACCGTTTCATACGACAAAAAGCGGAGGAACAGGTCTCGGGCTGGCGCTTTCAAAATTTATTATGGACAGACATGATGCTCATATTGGTGTAGATTCAATTGAAGGGAAGGGTACAACTGTAACGCTGCAATTTCCCGTTCAAAACATGGAGGTAAATGTTTGATATGACAAAGAGTAAAATTCTTATAGCAGACGATGAGTTAAATTTAGTCAAATCACTTGCAAATATATTTAGCCAGGAAGGATATAGTGTAGAAGAATGCACCGAAGCGAATCAATTTTTTAATGTGGTATACCGATATCAACCCGACGTCATCTTGCTTGATATCTATTTTGAAGATGCGCACGGAGTCGATTTACTTCGGAAATTAAAAGAAAGCGGTCTGAATATTCCTGTTATTATGATCACCGCATATTCCGACGTCACAATCGCAGTCGAAGCAATGAAAGAAGGCGCGGAAGATTTTGTTGTCAAACCATTTGATCTGACGCATCTTCGCATTGTTGTTGAAAAAGCGCTTGAGCAATCGGTTCTTCAAAATAAAATTGCCCTGCTGCAGGAGGAATTAAAGCAGCAGCGATCTGAAATAGGGATTATTGGTAAAAGCCGCAAGTTGGCAGATGTGCTCCAAACCGCCGACCGGATTGCGCAAAGTGAAAGCACGACGGTATTAATCGAGGGAGAAAGCGGAACCGGCAAGGAGTTGCTGGCGAAATATATTTATCAGAAGAGCGAAAGGGCTGACAAACCTTTCGTGACGCTCAACTGCGCCGCTATCCCGAAAGAACTTGCCGAGAGTGAGTTCTTTGGATATGAACGGGGGGCGTTTACGGGTGCAACTGAAAAAATGAAAAAAGGAAAATTTGAGCTGGCCGACGGGGGAATAATATTCCTTGATGAAATAGGAGAACTTACGCTCGATATGCAGGTCAAGCTATTGCGGCTTATCGAAGAAAAAAGATTTTACCGGTTGGGTGGGACGCAGGAAATCGCCGTCGATGTATGGGTAATAGCTGCTACGAATAAAGACCTTCATAGAGAGGTTGAGGAAGGACGGTTTCGTGAGGATCTATATTATCGATTAAACGTTGCGTCGATATTCCTTCCCCCGCTTCGGGAAAGAAAAGAGGATATCGAACCGCTTACCTATACGTTTATTCACGAATATGGCAACAAATTTAAAAAGAGTGTTTCTGCTGTATCACCGGATGCACTTCAATACCTTAAACAATTGCCCTGGAGAGGAAATGTACGTGAGCTGCGTAACGCAATCGAGCGGGCGGTTTTATTGAACGATGATGAAGAGCTTAGGCGGGAACATTTTTCTTTTCTCAGAAACGGAAAGAACAACATACCTTCTACAGGAGAACTGAACGACAATCAATATCAGTTAATCATACCTCAAACAGGAATTAAAATGAGTGAGGTTATACGGGATCTGATCCTGAAGACATTAACCATCACCAATGGTAACCAGGTCCAGGCGGCAAAAATATTAGGGCTGACCCGGTCAAAACTTCGATATAGAATGGAGCAACTGGGCATTCAGCCGGATCAAAAAGGGTATTTGGTGCGACAAACGGAAGTGGTATATGATGAATAGACTTTATCGTTAAAGGTAATAAAATCGCCCCCATCGGTATTTGATTGTTTACCTGAAAACATTCAGGTGGCTAATATTCGTCATCATATCCGTGCCGAAATAAATCAATCCAATAGAAATATGTAAATCCCTCCTTGTAAATAATATCAAAAAAACTCGTTATATGTTCCTCGCGGCGTAAAAAGAGAATCGTATAAATTTGGCATAATGTTTGATGTTGAGTTGATGCAGAGGTGTAACGTAAGATAATGTCCTGAAAAGTATGCCAAAGGGATATCGATGGGATACGAACATAATTGGTCGTCGCGAATTTTCAAGCAGTGCCCGTTATGTGGAAAAATCTGGAATACAAGAGACTTATTCCTTAGTGATAAATCACTTCACCTAAACGGATATCAATTGAACCAACATATAAATGATACTGTGGTCGGAAAATTGATATCAATGTTGTCTCGCGGGCGCAATAAGAATAAGGGGAAAAATCAAAATGGCAGCCATTATGCTCAAATACCAATTCCCGGTTATCTCATCTTTACGCACGATGTTGCAAATTGTGGTACAACAATGATAATCCCGCCGCAATTATTTCAAGACAAAGAAGTATTTCAAACGACCGGTGGTGAATGATAGTGTCACATATAAAAATGAATAAATATTTTAAGCAGGATGGTCAATCTACAGAATAATGCAGCACACAGGTTGACACTAAAATAATTTAATTTATTGTAATGCTCGTAAAAGTAAACTGTATGATGTAATAGTTGATAGCAATTAAAATGTAGGGAGAAAGATATGACTCGAATAATAAATGGTAATTTTAGATTTCTAATTTTCACTATTATAATAGTATCTTCCGTGGGTATTGCTCAATCGCAGGTTCATCACACGCAACAAGCTTACTTGATGAAAAAGTTGGATCCGCAGTTAGGAACCCTCGGAGTCATCAGTAGTCAACAACTGAATGAGGACCAACGTCAGGCGATAATGCGGGCTTTTATAGGTCATGGAATTACCGTCGTTTTCGGATTTCCGAATTCTACACGGGAAATTCCAGGCATATACCGGCAACTTCGCTCAGTATATCGAATTGATGCAGTTTGGATTCCCGAAGATGACGATCCCATCGTTCTGGTTGAAGGATTTGAATTCTTACGACAAAACACGATTCGTGACAGGGTTAGTTTGTACGTTCCCCGTCCGGAATTAGTAGCGAGCGGCGCTTTTGCATCGATTAATACAAATGGTGGAAGTATCGTAGTTTATATTAACGAACGCGTCGCTTCAGTTGTAGGAATTGCCTCGGAAGATATAGAAGTTATAGGCGTACCGGTCACATTCCTTGAAAATTAAGTGAAAGGACTGATTATGAAGCTTCGTTATAAGCTTTTAATTCCCATAGTTATAATTATTGTCATACTCGGTCTATCGATTAGTTATGTCAATTTGATGCTTATGGGTAACTCTATAGAGCGTCAATTTCAGCAAAGGGGCGAGTCGATAACAACGGGACTTGCGATAAACGGAAGTTTAGGTGTCATGATGCATGATACCGTTCTCCTTGAACAGATTATCGATGCAGCAATGAATGATCCCGAAATCCGGTATGTTGTATTTTATGATAATAGAGGAGAAAGGATTGCATACCGAGGGAACGTTCCATCAACAATTGCGACTAATATCGCCGAAACAGGGAGCCGGATCACGACAAGTGAGATACGCCTTAACTCAGCCAGCCGGGCAATGGAATTCGGGACCGCCGTCTATACCCATGAGAGAGGGGGAGATATAATTGGTTCGGTTGTAACAGGTATCACAACAGATAATCTCAGATCGGATAAAAGAAATGCTTTTTTATTGTCTATTGCCTTATGTGTATTTTTCACAGGTGTTGCTATAGTAATAGTTTTTACGATCACAAAGGTATTTAATTTACTCTCGGATATAGTTAATAAAATTGATAATGCTGATCTGAATACGACATTTAATTCGGAACGACAGGATGAAATCGGGGAATTACTGAGGGCATTCGATAAATTTGTCGGCACAATTCGAAACACATTGATCGAAGTTTACGAAGCATCGAAATCCATTGCAAGTTCAAGCGCCGGAATTTCCTCAAGCACCGAACAAATGGCGGCGGGTGCACAGGAGCAGACATCTCAGGCAGGCGAGGTAGCGTCTGCAATTGAGGAGATGACCAAGACAATCGTTGAAAATTCAAAGAATGCATCGGATACTTCTGAGACATCCGTACAAACAAAAATAGCGGCTGAAGAAGGATATAAGATTATTGAAGAAACTATTGCCGGTATGAAACGTATCGCTGCATCGGTTAAAAAATCTGCGTTGACAATCGAAACGCTCGGCCAATCGAGCCACCAGATAGGTGAGATAGTGAATGTAATCGATGATATAGCGGATCAAACGAATCTCCTTGCTCTCAACGCAGCCATTGAAGCGGCGCGTGCAGGAGAGCAGGGGCGTGGATTTGCCGTAGTTGCAGATGAGGTGAGAAAGTTAGCCGAACGTACGACGAAGGCGACAAAAGAGATCGCGGAAATGATCAAAAAGATACAAAATGATACGGGGGGAGTGGTCAGTTCGATGGAAGAAGGAAAAAAAGAAGTCGACACCGGCATCGAGTTGGCCGATAAGGCAATTGCATCGCTTGAGGAGATTGTATCGATGGTGCAGAAGGTAACTGATATGGTGGCTCAGATAGCAGCGGCGAGCGAGCAGCAGTCGAGTGCGAGCGAGCAGATATCGAAGAATGTCGAGGCGATCAGTTCGGTTACACAGCAGACTGCAAGCGGTACGGAGCAGGTAGCAAGAGCAGCCGATGATCTCAATAGGTTAACCGAACAACTTACACAATTGGTTAATCAATTTAAACTATCACAACAATCCGAAAGTTTAACTGATTCGGGTGACTCAAAGAGACGTAAGCCGGAAAAGTCGTCGAGAGCGCAAAACTCGAAGACCAGTGTGCGGGAAAAACAGTATAAAAGCAAAAAAAACAATAAAGGATATATGAAAGAGCGTTAATGTAATGCACACATGGCTAATATTCGTCATCATTTTTATACGAAAACAATCCGATGTAATAACCAACCACAAGCTCCGCCGTCGAATCACATTAAATAACCTGTAAAACTTCGGTTTACGATGCTCATTGCTTGATATGAGCATCATTTGAATTTGGCACAATGTTTGATATTGAGTTGATGCAAAGATGTAAGATAAGTTTTTATCTTGAAAAATTTGCCAATGGGATTCCAATGGAATATGAACAAAATTGTTCGCCACTGATTTTCAAGCGGTGTCCATTATGAATAGAATAAAAAAACACATTAAAAAATATAAGGTAAAAAAATGTTTAAACTCCATCAACTTATGGTTTTTTTATTGTTGTTATGTTTACATCCTGCAATCGGCAACGATCACAAATCGAATGACGATGAGGACTCCGGAAAACCGGAAAGCATCAGCACGCAAAATCCGGTTATTTCCTACCCGAAAATATCCGTAGGTGTGTTGAGTCAATTCCATATGATGTCATATCAATCGATATCATCCGCCCAGGAAGGTAGTCTCAATAATTATAATCGTACCTGGGAACGCCAAACCTACTTGCGCAGGATGCGGATACTGGTAGGGGGGAGTATTACCGAGCGTACCTCATTCTTTTTTGAAACCGATGCACCGAATATCGGTTATGTAAATTCATCGGGAGAGAAAAACACCAGAATATCGATGTTTGTCCAGGATGCTCAGATCCAACATAATTTTTCTGATAATGCCGGGTTTATTGCCGGCCTCCAGATTGTCGGCATCACGCGAAACGGATTACAGAGCGCTGCCTCTTTGATGGCGCTTAATTACGGTGCGTATCAGTTTTTTGCAAATGCACCGCTTGATAATCTCGTCGGGAGAGACCTCGGTATTAATCTCCGGGGTTTTCTGTTCGATCAGCGGCTTGAATACCGTGCTGGTCTGTTTAGCGGTAAGAATGATGATCGTACGTCGCCGTATCGGTTTACCGCGCGATTCAATTACAGTTTTTTAGACCGCGAAAAGGGCTTTTTCTATTCCGGTACGACATTAGGCAGCGGGAGCGTGTTTTCTATCGGAGGAGGCGTCGATGTGCAGGATAATTATTACGGTCTCGCAGTCGATTCGTTTTTTGACTATCCGGTGTTTACGTTCGGCTCTCTGACCGCGTCGGCATCGTATACCTACGTAAACTGCAGCGCTGCCCGTGAAGGGCGGAACGATTTTTCGGGCATGCTGCCGCGGCAAAATATAGTATTTGCTGAAGCCGGAATATTTTTACCGGGAATTAAAATTCAGCCGTACGTGAAATATGAGTTAAAGGATGTACGCGATGGTGATGAGAGGAATAGTGTTGCAAACAAATTACGATCCGGCAGCCGGGTCGGATTCGGATTGAACCATTACATATCGTCTCACCGGATGAATATTAAAATATTATATGAACGGGTTACCGGCAATTATCCCGGAAATGATTTTCAATATTACCAATCTATAACGAGGAACGAAATAGTAATGCAGATCCAATATTTTAGTTTCTAAGATAAGATAACAACGTACAACTCACGGAATATAATAATAGGAAATGATACAATGAAAAACATTAAACTTAATTTCAGGATGAAACTGATACTTTTAACATGTGTTTTCGTCGTAGTAGCAGTTTCTATCGTCGGAATCTTCTCCTATCGGAATGCAGTCTCCGAGATGGGTGAAATTGTCGAGAGCGATATGATACCGGTTGCTCAACTATCATATAATCTTGCCGAGATGTATCACATTCAGGATAATGTTGATGCGTTACGGGATGTATTGCTGAACACACAACTTGGCACAACCGGATATATATACGGGATGGATAGCCGTGGTGTCCTGACGATGCATCCATTCCTGGAAGGTGAAAGTATCTTCCAGCATGATTTTGCGAAAGAAATAATAGATATTGCTACCCGGCTGAGACCTCTTGAGGCAGGCGTTGTCTATTATGACTGGCTTAATCCCGGAGAAACTGTGGCGCGCGAAAAGATTGCCGTCTTTACCTACTACGAGCCGTTGGATGTAATATTAGTAGCCGGAAGTTATACGGATGAATTTACCGATGAGGCGGCCGGAGTTATGGCAAGGATTGTATTACTTGTTGGGTTCGTAATAATTGTATTGACGGTAATTTTTGTTTCCATATTTGCAAATAGAATTGCGAATCCAATAATTCAAATACGGGACACGGCATTGTTGGTTGCCGAAGGTGATTTAACGAAGGAAGTGGATGTCAGATCAAATGACGAAGTCGGAGAACTTGGTGAAGCATTCAATAAAATGATAGCCGATCTCCGTGCTACCATAGAAAATGTACAGGAGTCATCCACATCGGTGAGCAGCGCCAGCACCGAGATATCATCCAGCACCGAGCAAATGGCAGCGGGAGCACAGGAGCAAACATCCCAGGCGGGTGAAGTTGCGAGCGCCGTTGAAGAG
>PWTU01000451.1 GCA_003562775.1 Ignavibacteriales bacterium | reverse complement strand
GGATGAGTCAAACGGAAACCGATTCCTGGCGGCGGGCATATTTTCATTACCTGCGCGGAGAGCTGCTGTTGAATTCCGGACAAAGAGAAGCCGCACGCGAACCGCTCCAGCAAGCACTGGAAACGGCGCCGGATGACGATACCGAGCGTTTAATTGAAGGGTATGCTCGTCTCGGTCTGGCGATAAGTTACCTCCAGGAAAGCGATATCGACGAGACGATGAAATCGAGGGGACATCTGCTTCGGCTGGCGCACGAACATCCCGACGACCAGATGCAACGGCTGGCGTGGCAGAAGCTTGCTGATTTCAGCAACGCGATAGACGACCAGAGAGGGTACGAGCGAGCGATGCAGGCGCTGCAGACCACCGGCAGCGAGCGCCAGCGCTTGCGTTCCCGCATCGCCTGGACGGCATATCGGATGGAACACGATACGCTGGACTCCGCGGCAATCGAGATCCAGGAATTGGAATCCGTGGTGGATGACCCGCATCTTGCCGAGGAAGTCCAGCTTCTGAAAGCCGAGCACCTGATACGTACCGGCGCACGAGAGCAGGCGATGGAAATACTGCAGCAGGTAGAAGACCGCAGGCGGAACCTACCCGCATCCGATCGTGCCCACAACCGTTTACAAACCCTTCAGCCCGGCGGCGGGAGGTGATGCCATGAAAACGAAAAAAATAATATACATATTTATGATACTGGCGGCAATGTTGTTCGCAATCGAGACCGCCGATGCCTGTTCCCTAAACCCCACGGCCGTCATCACGACCGACCCCGACGCTACGGTGTTCTACAACGATGAAACTGTGTTGCTGTCAGGTGAAAACAGCATAGCGAATTGCGGGTACATCACGGAGTACCGGTGGCGTGTCCGTCCGGTAGGTGGTTCGTACACAACCGTATACCAGGGTTCGTCCCCTACCTATATTTACACGTTTCCGCTGCTGAGCGATGGTGAGAGCGAGAAGGTTTATGATGTGGAGTTACGTGTACGTAACTCGTCGGATAAGTATCACACCAGCACGATACAGGTCACGATAACGCGCGACAATAAGAGCTTCTACTACCTGACGGATCACCTCGGGTCAGTACGGGTAACGGTAGATGAGCGTGGTGACCCCGTGGGTTGGGATGACTACTATCCGTTTGGATTACGTATGCCTTTGCGAAACAAAACCGTTGCCCCTCATGAATCCCCTGCAACTGACGTAAAGTTCACGGGATACGAGTTGAACCAAGAAGGTGGGTTGGGGCTGTACCATGCCGGGGCGAGGTTGTACGACCCTGTTGTCGGGAGGTTTATGCAGCAGGATCCGCTGGCAGATATGTATCCGGGTTGGAGTCCGTATAACTATACCCTTGGGAATCCGTTGCGGTTTATTGATCCGGATGGGCGACAGGTTGAAGAGCGTGAAGATGAAAAAAAGGGATCTTTATTTTCAAGAATTATAAATTTCTTTAATTCGAAAAAACCTAATCCTGATCAACCACCGTCTCATGTAGATGTAGAAGGTACTGTAAGAGAGATCTATGAAACTATCGTCGGGAAGGATGATACCCAAAAAGCAGCACAGGCAATTATCAGCAGTGCTGAGGGTGGACAAACTCCCTTACCACCTGATGTGCCACAGAAAGCTACTGACGTTCTCAAGTATGTCCAAACGCACAAAGGTGCTGCACCAACCGGATACAGAGGAGGGAGGAAATTTGAGAATCGAGATGGCAAATTGCCATCTGGTGGAGAATATGTCGAATATGATGTAGATCCAAAAATTGAGGGAGTTGGACGATCAGGTGAGAGGGTTATAGTAGACAAAAAAACTGGGAGGGCATGGTATACACCTGATCATTACACGACTTTCCAGGAGATAATTACTTTTCCAAAGGAGGAATGATGAAAGAAAATTCCAAGTTGAAAGAATGGAAAGAATTGAAGGTGGGTAAAGCACCCTGGGCATTGTTGGTTTGTTGTAAGGAAAGTGAGATTGATAACTTTGCATATTATACTGCACAGGTAAACAAAGAGATTGTCCGATTCATCAGAGGGAGAAGGTGTCCAACTTCAAACTCGCTTCTACAAGAATTTGCAGCAGCACTTCAGTTCCCTTACTATTTTGGGCATAATTGGGACGCATTAGATGAGTGTTTGTCTGATCTCGAATGGCTTCAAGGTTCTCAATATATCATAATAATAACCCAAGCTAACGAACTCTTGAAGCAGGAAGGTGAGAAGTTTGGGCTTTTGTTGAACATTTTAACAGGAGCCTCAGAGTATTGGATGCATCCCTCTGAAATGAAATGGACATCAAACTCGATTCCATTTCATGTAATATTTCATTGCGAACAGTCAAGTAAACAGGCACTGATGAATCGGTGTCATTCGGCCGGAATTCAACTCTTTGAAATAGTGTTAGAGATATCTCAGAATGAATAGGGGATTGCGCAAAGGCATTATTTCACGGTCACTGAGACGACTGATATGAAATTCTCTTATCTTTTAGCAAGCGCAACAAACCCGCATCCGAGCGTGCCCACAACCGTTTGCAAACCCTTCAGCCCGGCGGCGGGAGGTGATGCCATGAAAACGAAAACAATAATCTACATACTGCTGGCGATAGCGGTAATGCTGTCGTCAATCGAGACCGCAGATGCCTGTTCCCTAAATCCCACGGCCGTCATAACGACCGACCCCAACGCCACCGTATTCTATAACGAGGAGCCGGTGTTGCTTTCGGGTGAAAACAGTGTAGCAAATTGCGGGTTCATTACGGAGTATAGATGGCGTGTCCGTCCGGTTGGCGGTACCTACACCACTGTATACCAGGGTTCGTCGCCGACCTACAGCTACACGTTTCCGTTGCTGAACGATAGTGAGAGCGAGAAGGTTTATGATGTGGAGTTACGTGTACGCAACTCATCGGATAAGTATCACACCAGTACGATCCTGGTCACCATAACGCGCAACAACAAAAGCTTCTATTACCTGACGGACCATCTCGGCAGCGTGCGGGTCACGGTCGATGAGCGCGGCGATCCCGTGGGTTGGGACGACTACTATCCGTTTGGATTACGTATGCCTTTGCGAAACCAAACCGTTGCCCCTCATGAATCCCCTGCAACTGACGTAAAGTTCACGGGCTATGAGTTGAACCAGGAGGGTGGGTTAGGGATTTACCATGCCGGTTGGCGTTTGTATGATCCTGAAGTCGGGAGATTTATGCAGCAGGATCGGTTTAAAGACCGATATCCTTCGTTCACTCCCTATCAATACGCAGCGAATAACCCGGTTCTTTTTATTGATGTGAACGGGGATACAATATATGTAGATAAAACTATGGTAGAGAATGAGGCATTGGCAGCATACCTTAATTCAAACGAGGGATATGCATTTGCGAGTCAATTTGCATACGAAGGCCAAATTATTACTGTTGCGGGCCAAACATTCACCTTTGAGAATGCAGGTCGATATTCAACTCAGAACATAAATTATATTGGAGTAACTGAAGGAGGAAATAAAACCGAAGTTATTAATTCTATTTATGGTAATAACTATGTATCAAACGAAGGTGTACAAAGCTATAATATTTTGATAAATACTAGAGCATCATTTCTTCACCAAGCAGGTGCAATTTATCATGAGACATTACATCCGATTATGTTTGCTCTAAGAGGTGCTGACGCAAGAGGAAACTTCGGTCCTATAACGAGGGATGCCGTGGATACACATCATAGGTCTATGCTAACACCTACTTTTTTTGAACCCAAAAGAACTTTATTACAGAACTTGGGAGCCGATGGTGCCTTTATAACGAACACGGTAGGATCACTTATGTGGCAAGCTGGGATCAGGTTAGGAGAAGGATATTCATTACCGTCGGGTTTAGATCGATATATCCCAGATGTAAAAGATATATTACTGCGAGAACAACGACACATGAGAAGGAGATAAATAAATATTAAGGAGGAATCCTAGATGAAAATATATATTATTATGGTATTTGTAATTTGCTGTATTTCATCATGTACACCAGATGAGAGGGATAATTGGTATTTTTCAGGGGGACTATATGAATATTTACTTCTCGATCCAGATTCTTATGCGATATTAGATACCGTCTATTCTATTGAATCAGTAAATAAAGTGATAAATAATGATAGTATTTTTGTTTTCAACGATTTTTTGAGAAATATATTAATTACTGAGGGTAAAATTTTTGGTACGTTTTTCAATAGCAATGAAGATGAATTACTCTTTTACAAGATACATTCATTTAATCTATCATCTGGAGACCAATGGAGTCTTGAAGATGAGATAGGCCCGGTTCTTCATTTTCCTGTAGTATATCGGTGCATTGCAGTAGATAGTACTATCGAGTATCGAACAAACAAATTTGAGGATATTACTATAATAGAAGAAAGGAGTTTCATTAATGTCGGTGGAATGTGGGATGTGTTTCAATATGGTTTTGATAAAGATCGTCGGATAGTGTATGTGAGAAATTTTATTGAAATCGATGAAGAGCATGAATGGGAATTTAAATTTTTTATGGTACTAAATGAATTTATGCCGAAAAAGGAATTGCCAACAGAGCGTGTCAAAGCATGGCGAAATAAAAATTCCGATAAGGTTAAAAAACTTTTATTTCGTGAAATAGATGATAATAAACTTCTGCAATTGCCACCAACATGGGAACATTAGAAAGCATTATTTTTAAGTATTGGTATACAAGTTATATACCGAGTTACACCCTCCAATTAATATAAGTCCGGCGGCGGGAGGTGATGCTATGAAAACGACAATATACTACATACTGTTGGCACTGGCGGTATTGTTTTGCTCTACCAAGACCGCCGATGCCTGTTCACTTAATCCCACGGCAGTCATCACGACGTTGTTGATCTTTCTCATCCACGCGGTGTACATCCAGATGATGGCAAGCAGCCGTAGAGCACATTATTTCTTTTGATAACGTATCTTATGAGTATCAACAACGATAGAAGCCTTTTCCCATTCTTTGACAGGATATCTTTCAAGCAATCTTAGAAGAGCTTTTTTTGTCTGTTTTAAACCGGTGGGGTATATGTTCAAACGGACAACACCATAACCGGGAATTTCCGGCATCACCAATGGATTTTGGAAATCTTCATCGTAAGTGATAATAATCATTCTCCGGTTCTGACAATAATGAAAAATCTCATCGTCAGTCATACGATCTTTACCTATATTTCTGGTCGATGTGATTTCTGCCGAATCTTTTACTTGTTGTTGAAGCCAGTCGGTGATGGGGGCCGGAATGTTCTGATCGAGAAGTATTTTGACCATCAGGTCGTTTTAATGCTCAGTTGTGTATCGTCAACCAATTCAATGGCGTATGCAATTGCCGCTTCGATATCTTCGGTGGTCAATTCCGGATAATTCCTTAGAATATCCTGAACAGACTCACCATTGGCGAACGAACCTAAAATATTGCGAACCATGATTCGCGTGCCGCGAATGACGGGTTTGCCGTGACAAATATCCGGATTAACCTCAATGCGCTCTTTCGGCATCATAGTATTGTATTTATTAGCTGTGATTATTAATATTCAATGGTAAAGTAAAAAATTTCACCGCGAAATGCAATCTAATGAAAGAAAGAGTATAACTAAAAAAGTAACTCAATGCGGTATCGATAGAATAAGCGCATTTTGAAATAAACCGATGTATCCAGTAGAGCTGCGGTAGCAATACTTCTACCGGGTATGTCCACATCCCCGTTAACAAATCAACAACCATGATCAAGCCGCTCAACTCCGAATCCGGCTACGTGCTCCCCTCCGTATTGTTTATCAGCACAGTGGTAACAACATTGTGCTATATACTCATTAGTTATTTTTTTGTCTATCAAACGCAATCAACAAAGGCAATCAATAAAACAAAACACGATTTGGCCTGTTTATCGGCAATAAACAAGGTGCTAAATGATATAAACACGATAGAAAACGGCGATTACGATTTCACGTTCGATTCGATTAACGTCCGGGCAGCGCTGAAACAACGAGGTGCATACTACGAGGCAGAGGTAACGGCACGAAATCATCTTGATTCATCATCGGTAAGGTACACTATAGGTCGAAAACCATCGGGATTATTTCAAAATGCGTTTGTTATGTCCCACCCCGAACCCAGGATCTCGGTAACGGGCGGAACGAGTATAACCGGGAATGCAGCGTTTAGGAGGCACAACGTTCAAACCGGAACAATTCACGGCCTCGCCCGGCAACGTGATAACTATTTGGAAGGAGATATACTCATTACGGATGCTATTCCCCGTCATCCGATCGATGATTCGATTTTTAATAACATATTTACGTTTCATTCTAATGTATTAAATCCCGATACCGTTGTAGGCAGCGATTTATATATTACGCAGGAGAATAAAGGTTCAGCATTAAAGAATAAAAAAAGAATCCATGTGCTCGGTGATATGGTTATAGATACTTCACAGGAGCAGAATGACGTACGTAGTGACAGAGAATACTATATCGAAGGCGAATTAAAAGTAACGGAGAATACAATTTACAATCAATCTTCTATGTTTTATTCACGCAAGGGAATTGAGATACGGGGAAGTTCAAATATACGGAATGCAGTTTTTATCACCGATAGTACAATTCATGTCCGTGACGGTACTATTATGCGTGATGTGCAAATGATAGCAAGAGATACAATCGGAGTATACGGTGCGACTTTGATGTTTCCGGCAACCGTTATTTCTTATAGAGATCAAGAGGATGCGAATCCCCAGATAATTGAGGTGCTGAATTCCGTTGTTAACGGATCCCTGTTAATGATTACTTCCCTGCCCGATACTCTCCAAACGGGCGGCAATATCATAATAGATGAACAAAGCAAGGTGCAGGGTATCATCTATAGCGCCAACAGCGTCGAAATACGAGGTGACGTAACAGGGTGTGTATACACTTATGTAACAAGGTATTACCACGAACCGACTATATATATCAACTGGCTTGTCGGAATGCGAATTAACAGACCGGCGCTTGATAGACAATTTATCCTTCCGGTCGGCATCATGGAATCAGGTCCATACAAGATAATGAGAGAACAATGGTTATTCTGAAAGACGACGGATATTCACTCATGGATACTATAGCGGCAATAGCGATTATCGGTATTCTGGTAAAATTCGTCAATCTATTCATTTCCGGTTTGTTCGATAGTCCGAAAATTCTTCACAAACGTGAAGCCGCTATGATTGCACGGCAGGAGTTGTACAAAAGTATGCATGCGGATATTATCGCCGATGATGTAATACAATATTCGGGTAAATACCGTATTGAGCGAAATGTTGAGTACCGTTCGGGAGACCGGGTATTGATCGTTACCGTATATAATAATAACAGCGAAGATATTCTTATTTCGTTACATCTGTTGTTGCCCGATGACGATATTGAATAAAAATCAGGGTTATACCATTATCGAGCTCCTCATTGCTCTGAATATTGCAATGATTATAATAAGTCTTAGTGCAACATTGTATTATGTTTACACGACATACACGACCGGATTAGTAAGAATAACCGAAAACCAGCAGTATGCATTACGGTCGTTGGAATATATCCATTCTGTACTTGATAAGTCCGAACGTTTTACCGTCCGGTATGAAAACGAAATATTAACGTTTACCCCGGATGGTGAAATGGAAATTATAATAAGCGGCGAATCAATATTACGTGACGATATAGCGATGATAACCGGTGTTGAGGAAATATCGATTATAACTGCATCACGGAACGGAGTAACATATAACACAGAGTTGCCTGTCAACGGGTTATCCGATTATCGGCAATATGATGTGAAATCGGAGGACGTTTTGCTTATTACCATAAGCATCACAATAGGCGGAAAGAATTATACAATGAGTTATCATCCCCGTGACATTGCAAATAGAAGGTTTCGTAACATTACCGGATAATCATACATCTACTTCTATTACGCCCATGTTTGGCTTAACCCCTGTTTCACAAAAAGACATAATAGAATTTAACAGATTGTTTGCTTTGCTTCTGATGTCCAGGGTATCGATAGTCGATTCGCTGGAATTATCACTGAAGCAGATAAAAAATGATAATTTTAAATCCGTATTGCAAAACATACTGAAACAGGTAAAGAAAGGAGATACCCTGGCGAAAAGTTTCGGAAAATATCCAAAACTGTTTTCCGCTATCTATGTGGCTAATTTACAGGTAGCTGAAGAAACGGGGAGATTGGCTGAGGTGCTCACCTCGTACAACGAATATACGGAAAAAATGCAGCAACTACGAAGAAAATTGTTGCAGGCGTCATTATATCCTCTGATCGTGCTGGTTGTAGCGGGATGTGCCGCCGGATTTATGCTTCTTTTTTTAATCCCTTCATTTGAAAGTCTGTTCGGTTCGACGGAAATGCATCTGCCTGCAATAACGGCTTTTTTGCTGAAGATAAGTTCCGTGGTGCAGAACAATTTACATTATATAGCGGCATCGGTTATCGGCATCCCCTTGATTGCGGTATACTCGCTCAGGACAAAAGCAATGAAAGCGCATACCGACTATTTTATCGGGGAGATGCCGTTTATCGGTAGATTGTACAAAGAAAACCTGTTAGCAAGATTTTCATTGAGTATGTCTATTTTGCTGGGAAGCGGGATAACGCTATTAGATGCTTTGAATTATGCAAAGAATGTATCGAACAACAGTGTGTTTATCGGTGAAATTACAGTGATAGTGAAGAGGCTGACACGGGGAGAATTATTGGCAAGCACGGTAAAAAAATCCAAATATTTCGACGTAAACTTTGCAAAGCTGCTGTCTGCGGGAGAGGAGAGTGCAGAGATGGAATCTGTATTTACCCTAACGGGTAACCATTATAGCAAGCAATTCGACCATACACTGGAGACCGTTACGTCGGTAATAGAACCTGTGTTGATCATATTGGTGGGTGTCTTGGTTGCCGTGATTTTAGTCGCAATGTATTTACCATTATTTGAAATCATCAATAATTTCGGAGTCTAATATGGTACGTGAAAAGATAAAAAATGAAAGCGGTTTTTCGTTAACCGAATTAATGATTGCGCTTGTCATAATCGGTATTCTCGTTCTGCTTGCATTGCCGCGTTTTACGCCGGTGGTGGATCGTGCAAAAACAATGGAAGCTCAGATAAACCTGCGGCAGGTACATATGCTGCAGCAGGCGTTCAGATTTGAGCGCGACCGTTATTCTGAAGATCTTCGAGAGATTGGTTATCGGCAGGAACCGACGGTAACGGACGGGGGAAATGCAAGATACCTATTAACAATCGAACATGCCGATGTCTCAAGCTACCGCGCCCGTGCAACCTCGGTTGTTCCGTTTGATGACGGAGAGATAAATATCTGGGAAGTGGATGAAACGGGAAATATCAGACAAATACAGTAAGCGGGGATTATATGATACATCGGATATATTTACTAATATTTTGTACTCTCCTTTTCTCCGGGTGTGCTTCCGTATTTAACTTCGGTTATTCCCGGCCGGATATTGTTCTGCGACCCGATTTTAACGGCGATGGGATAGCGGTGCTCACCTTCTCCGCGCAGGGAAGTTATCTTCGTTCCGATGCAGGTATAATAGCCGCTGACCGATTCTCGGAGGCAATGTTCCTGCAAAGAAGGTTTAATGTTATTGATCGTGCGAGAGTTAATAGAACCGCGATTGATCTTGATATAAAAAGCGGTGAAAACCTCTCAAACGAACAAATCAGAGAAATAGGGAGGCGGCTGGATGCGAACTATATTGCCGTAGGAAAGCTCTTTCAGGAAACCGAACCTTTCCATTTCATCGACGATATAGATAAAACACTTACCATCAGTATCAGATTAATGGATACCGAGACCGCCGAGATGGTCGGTGTGGCGCGCTATACGGTTTCCTATAAAGATGAATATCATAATACAATCAAAATGATGATGAATAGGATAGCCCGGAGGATGCGATAATGTT
>PWTU01000001.1 GCA_003562775.1 Ignavibacteriales bacterium | reverse complement strand
TCCCCGCTTTCATTGACGAGTTTCAACTGAGAGCGAAACCGGTTTTGTTCGATATAATTGGATTCTACCTCCCAGTGTAAACGGTAATCATACATAACTAAATCATTTGTATCATTATTACATGAAGAAATGAAAAAACTGGTTAGAATTGTCAAAGATACTATATAGAGCTGATTCATAACGGTTTCCGGTTATACATTAAAAATGACGTGAATATCCGATATTATGGAAGACATAACATCAGACAATAAGATAACCGAAAACCTGCAATAATTCCACCGGTAAAGCCGAGAAAGTTACAATATGTTGCTATCTCACATACACGGCCTTTTTCACGTCCCGGAATTCACGACTTCCCTGTACCGCTTTAAGATCAATAACAATGAAATAAATACCGCTGGCAAGATTGTAAGCATTCCACTGTAATACATATTATCGCCGTGACATTGAGAATACTATGTCCCTTCCACGAAACTGCTCCACAATAACATCTGCGTTGGCACCAATTTCGCCGGTAGCGACAACTCCGACCACCTCTACGATGCGACACCCGAGGTGCCGGTCAGCGATAGATCCGGGTCCAGTAACTGCCGGGATCGTACCTGGGCTCGTTCGAGAGCACTACTTCGCCCGTCTCCGGCCGCATCCACGCATTATTGTAACCCGCAGGCAATTCCATACGCGCGCCGTCGGGTGTACGGTATGTCTCAACGCCGCGGATGTATTGGGTGAATGCCTCATGCGTACGATCAAGCATTGCCTGCTGGTTTCGCCACTGATCATGGTGCTGCCTGCTGAGCTGCTGACGGTTCTGGTACATCTGCCACTGGAGGTCTCCCATTTGTCGTAGCGTCTGCATAGTTTGCGTGTGGATACTCTGCGAGATCTGTTCGCGGATCGCATACCACTCAGGCGTTGGGCTGGTGTTCGCCGCTACCACCCGGAGTAACGGAGTCAGCTCGTCCAGCTCACCTCTGCCGGCACGAATGGAGTGCATCATTTCCGGTAGCCATGTCCACATGACACCGGTCATATTTACGATTCTTGTGAACACGAGCGTGAAGTACACGTCCTCGTCATATGCTTGCCCCTCCCACTCGTAATGTAATCGGGCACGATAGCCCTCCAACCGTAGCGATCCGCCTGCTGCAACAGCTACAGGAGCCATATACTGGGCTGCCTGCTGAGCAACCGCCGGCATTGGCTCAATGCGGCCGATGGTCACATTACGGGCAAAACTGAAGTGCTGCGGAACCACGATTTGCTGGATGTACCACTGCGGGTTGTTAATAGGCGGAGGCATGACGATGGACCGGCCGGATACTTGACCCGGCTGGAGAATGCCCTGGAACGGACCGCTCTCCGTCCAGAGGTATACCACACCCGGTAGAAAGCGTACCGCGGCCAGGCCGTTCGGGTCGTAGAAGGAATAATCCACCACCGCGTGAGGCACCAGTTCCAATCTCCATGAAATGCCGCCATATACCCGCCAACCGGCGGGCATCAGGCCGGTGAACGCCACCATATTGTTCAGACCCGGATCACGAACCTCCGCACGCTCAAACCGCAAAGTCCGGTCATTCCCAACCGCTTGGTGATTCAATCCCGGTGCCGCGGATCCAGGAATCTCCAACACCTGCGGCTCGGCAGCTCCATATGTTCCGCCCGCCGTCCGGTTGTCTTCGCTGTTGCAGGAGACTATGATAACGCTGGCGATCAAGATCAATACTGCGGCTTTTTCCCCGGTTAATAGTTTTTGTAAAACCAATTGATGCTCCTTAAGTATGTTGAGAGAGGATACTATGTACTCAGACATTTCACCTCTTGCGATATCTCGCCATGGTTGCAAGTCCCTTTTCAAGGTTGTGTAAAACCTTCTTAGCTTTAAAGGTACCCTCCGAGTTTGCGGTACGTCCCAATATTGAATTCTCCTCATTATTACGGCATAATTTTAGCGCTTACATTTAATGTCTGGGTTACATCAAAGCCTTCTTTTGTCGGTTCATGATTACCCACAAACCGGAAATCCCAGCTGCCGCTTATCCGATAATACCCCCAATTTGGATCCTGAAGATGTATTACCTCTTCCGTGAGAAAAACCCCGCCTCCCACATTGAAAATTTGCTTGTTACCGAGTGGATTTGTTATGTCAACACGTATGAGACTAATATTCATATTAGGTCGTGCATAGAATTGGATATAGTCAACCCCGCCCATTTGGACATTATGAGAAGAAATTGCAAAACTTGGAGGGGTAGGGACCTCCGGTCCTGTGGGATTATCATCTTTGCTGCATCCGGTAATAAGCAAAGAAGCCAATATGACAAAACAAAAAAGCTTTATAATGTTCATTGAGTATGTCATAATATACCTCCACGTATTAATATTTCATTTGGTAAATTCTTTCTACATACTGTACGCGCATTATCTGGAGAAAATGGCTCATTTCCATCCTGGATTTTTAACGACAATATTTCCCGCGATCCCTTATGTATCTATCAGGTTTTCTCTCTTTTGGAATAGAGTTGAAAATAACAGGTAATTCCACTAAATTGGACAATACCAATAGGTAAAGGTATTTCAATATGAATGCCAAAGAGAATGCAACACAACTTCTCATCAATTGGGGAAGAGGTGAATCAGGCGCACTTGATCAATTGATGCCGGTAGTTTACGATGAGCTTCAAAATATAGCCCATCGTTTTCTCATTTATGAAAGAAAAGAACATACACTCACGACAAAAGCCCTGGTCCATGAAGCATATCTCAACCTCGTCGATCAAAGACAGACCAACTGGCAAAACAAAGCACACTTTTTCGCTATCGCCGCTCAATCGATGCGGCGGATTTTAATTAATTATGCAAGAAAGAGAAATGCGGAAAAGCACGGCGGGGGGAAGCCGCAAATTTCTCTTATCGAAGAATTAGTTCCGGGAAATACGTATGATGAAGATATTATCGCAATAGACGAATCATTGAAACGTCTTGAACAATTCGACGAGCGATTGGCAAAAATTGTCGAATACCGTTTTTTTGCCGGATTATCCGTTGAAGAAACTGCAGTAGTTTTAAACGTATCACCGTCAACAATTAAACGTGATTGGCGAACGGCAAAAGCATGGTTGTTGCAAGATCTCAGTTCCACTCTGTAGCTGTAAATGTTTTTCCCCTACATAGCGTCGGGAAATTGTTTTAAAACAATTGAGCTGTTCTAACGGTTTTTTTTGCGTAAACAATAGAGCAATATAATAAACTATCAGCTACCCGAAGGGATACATAATGAATCCTGAAAAATGGCGCCGTGTCAAAGAGGTCTTCCAGCTTGCCATAGAATTGCAACCAGAGGAGCGAAAAACATTTATTGAAAAGGTGTGCGGCGACGATGATGAGCTTAACGCGATTGTGTGTAAAATGATCGAGGCAGATTACCGCTCCGGTTATTTCCTCGAAAGACCGCCAACACTTTTACAGTTAGGCAAGGCAAATGAAAATATACCTGACAAGCGGCTTGGTACACAAATAGGAGGTTATGTTATAACAAGTGTATTGGGTCAAGGAGGTATGGGAACAGTCTATCGCGCCGAAAGAAAAGATGATACATTTAAAAGAGTTGTTGCCCTGAAAATCGTCAAACACGATTTCGATACCGGGACAATTCTCAAACGGTTCTTTATCGAACGGCGTATACTTGCAAATCTCGATCATCCGAACATTGCCCGCCTCATCGATGCCGGTATGACCGATGACGGCCTCCCGTATTTTATTATGGAATATGTCGATGGAAAACCAATAACCGACTATTGCGATGATACACGAGCTACTATCAAAGAACGATTACAACTATTCGTCAAGGTATGTGAAGCCGTACAATATGCACACCAAAACCTGATAGTTCACCGCGACCTCAAGCCGTCAAACATTCTTGTAACCGAAGATGGAACAGTTAAGCTACTCGACTTCGGCATTGCAAAAATGCTCACGGCAGACGAAACCTACGATCAGATTACCCTTACCTCGGAGAGTTTTCCCGTAATGACTCCCGAGTATGCGAGCCCGGAACAAATTCTCGGGGAACAAATAACAACTGCAACCGACGTCTATGCACTGGGTATAATATTATACGAACTGCTCTCGGGCTTACGACCCTATACGTTTAAAACGAAAACACCTGTTGAAATTGAACGGACAATTTCAAGAACCGTGCTCCAAAAACCGAGCGCATACTTATTATCGAAAAAGGGCGACGCAGAAAAAATAGACAGTATATGTGAGGCCCGTTCGACAACGCTCGATAGAATACGGCGTGAACTATCCGGCGATCTTGATACGATCGCCATGATGGCATTGCGAAAAGAAACCGACCGGCGTTACCAGTCCGCCGAGCAGTTAATGAATGATATTCACAGATCAGCTCGTAATCTTCCGATTCTTGCAAGAACCGATACGGTGCGTTACCGTTCATCGAAATTCATTCAACGTCATAATTACGGCGTAGCAACTGCATTTATATTCATTCTTGTTCTTATAGGCGGTACCATATCAACGGGCAGGCAGGCACATATTGCTTCACTTGAGCGCGATCGCGCCCAACTGCAGGCTGAAAAAGCGGAACAGGTCTTATCTTTTATACAGAATATGCTATCGTCACCGAATCCGTATGAATTCGGAGCTCATGTGACGGTCGTAGAGGTAATCGATAAAGCAGTATATCAACTTGAGTCAGGATTTTCTGATAAACCGGAGGTTGAAACATCCATTCGCAGAACTATCGGTGTAACATTTATGAACCTCGGTATGTACGAGAAAGCCCATAAACAATTCAACAAAATCATCTATCTCCATTCAAAAAACAATCTCCCGGTACATGAATTGGCTGTTGCATACAAAGACCTCGCTCTTATAAATCACACGCTGGGAAATTACACAATCGCCGACAGTTTATATCAGAAAGCAATAGAAATTCACCGTAAACAAAATCTACTCAACCGGGATTATGCAGTTGCTCTCAATGATTATAGTCTACTCATATCCGATTTTGGAGATTATATACGAGCCACAGAATTCCAGGAGGAAGCGCTTGACTTGTTTCTCAACCTGACACCGGATGACCACCATAATATCGGCACTGCATATTCAAATCTTGGCCTTTTCTATCATTATCTTGAAGAGGTCGATCAAGCCGATTCTCTCTATCAACTTGCTATAGATTATTTTCTTATCCTCGGTGATAAAGCAAAGTGGGATCTTTCTTCGACAATCAACAATCGTGCTTTTATTTACATAAATAAAAATGAGCCGGAACGTGCGTACCAAACATTTTTGGAAGCGTATGAAATTCGGCACCAGATTTTAGGTGACGGTCATATTGAATTGTCAACTATAATGGTGAATATTGGCAGCATTTTACTGGATATGGGAAAAATCGAAGAGTCGATAGAGATTCTGGAAGAGGCATTGATCGTAAGGAAGGAACAATTATCGCCGCAACACCATGTTATCGGCCAGGCAAAGTACCTACTGGCACGGGCTTATTATACAAACAATGACCTGGATAACGCGGAGATATTTGCACAGTCATCATTCGAGATTTTTTCAAATTCGCTGGGAACAAATCATTGGCGGACGGCAATGGCACAATCTCTGCTCGGGCGTATATATGCGGGAAAAGGCAATTATAAAACTGCAGAAGAATATCTCATTAACAGCTATAATACATTCACTGCGCAATCATATCAGCCGCAAGAAAATCTGCACATAATTCTTCGGGCATTGATACAATTATATGAAAAAACCGGAGATCATAATAAATATAACCACTACAAAGTACTTCTTTCTGAGATTAATAGCGGTCTATACTGAAAATAGACCGCTATTCCATGCAAAATGCTAACATTTTATAGCAACAATAAAATCTCATTCCCTCTGCACAGATTTTATACTCAACTATACTTTCATTTCGAAAAGAACACCTCATTATTTTAGATAAATCATACGCTTGACATCGGTGAAATCCCCCGCCGTGATACGGTACAAATATACGCCGCTTGATAAATTCGCTGCACTGAAATAGATTTCATATCTCCCTGCATCCATTCGTTCATTTACGAGAGTTGCGATCTCCTTTCCGGTAATGTCAAATATTCTTAATGTTACTATCTCCTCTGATTTCAGCTCCCAACTGATTATGGTAACAGGATTAAAGGGATTCGGGTAATTTTGTTCAAGCTTATACGAATAAACGATAGCAGGTTTTTCATCGACACTTACAGCGGTACTGATTAGAATATTCACCGGTATAACGACACTCCCCGCATTACTTGAGATATTTAACTGCCCCTGATAATTACCTTCTGCCAACCCTTCTGAGTTAAATGTAATCGTTATATCACGAAAACTTCCTGCAGCGATTGCTCCTGATGTTGGATGAATTGTCCACCGTGAGGGAGCATCAGTAATGCTTATTTGTCCGGAAGTCTGACCGGTTGCTCCATCGTTATCCGTGACGGTCAATCTATATGTATACTGACCCGCCTGCGAATAGGAATGTGTTGTGTTCATCTGGTTACTTGTCTGCCCGTCGCCAAATTCCCATAAGTAATTTGTTATGTGACCATCCGGATCATATGAACTCTCACCATTAAATATTACCGTTTGATTGACACCTGCAGGATTAGGCGATACCTGTGCAATTGCAACGGGTATTTGATTATCCACTATTGTGCCGGAATTCCCGACTGCTCGAATAAGAAACGCTCCGTTTGGAAAATAATTATTAAGGTTGGTCCATCCTGAAAAAAGCCAGGTATCAAATAAATGGGCAAAATATCCAAAATGACTGCAACCCGGTTTTAATCCATCGGCATCATATCCCGCTGGTTGATTTATATTAGGATTTAAAGCACCGACGATAAGAGTGAATGTTTCTCCAGTTTTAAATTGCAGTTTACTCAATACATCCTGTGGAAACTGAAATTCATACCATTTTCCCATCGAAGATAAATCAAAGTCAATTGATGCATCAAATAAAAATGATCCATCGGGACCAGCAACAAGAATTTCAACGGGATTTGCGTTAATGTTTTCCGTTTTCATATAGAATCTGATCTTTTCCAAATCGAAATCTCTATCCAGTTGAAAATCGTTTCTCCAATAAAAATAAGTTCCAATGCCGCTCCCCAGAAAACCGTCTGGAAAATTATCTCCGTCGTCAAGAATTAATACCTTCTCCGTCGACGGATAAGCAGGTCGTAATATTTTATCGTAGTCTTCGATAGATTGCGAAAATACAATTCGCTCTTTCGTTTGAGAAAATCTCTCTGGACTCATTTTATTATTTTTGTGTAAGCCAGACCGGGGAAGGTCGGGAATTGAAATTTTAGAAACCGCAGATTCACCGCCTGTTGCCGAAATAGAATAGGTTAATTCTGCTGTTCCCGGATTCGAAATGCTGAGAGAAGTACTTCTCGTCTGTCCCGGATACACTTCGATATCTAACGCATCCGCAGCAATATTCAGAATAGCTGTTCCGGTAGTACCGCTTGTACCAATTACTGCCCAAATTCTAAAATTATTAAAGCCGTGTTCGTGTAAATTTACCCATTCATTATTCAAATTGATCCAGGCACTTTTACCGTAAACAGCGGGTCCACCATCATATACAACCGGATAACCACCTGTCGCATTTATGCTATATCCGACCCAATACTCCTTGCCTTGCTGCAGTTTCACCGGGTTAGTCAAATTATGGGCAGACCAACCTCCCACTTGTATTTCGTCTTTGATATTTTGGCTGTGCACAAGTGTTCCTGCATTACCATGTGAGCCGCCTTCCCATATCTTTAACGTAACGTCATTTCCACTCCCTTCGTCAATGCAAACAACAATAGCAGCTAAATCACGTCCGTAATAACCGGATAACTCATCTTCAGTCAGTCTTATTCCAACTTCTATTGTGCCTGCCTCTCCGAATCCCCAGACATAAAATTGTGAGCCGCCATCGTGGCGGACAATAACCGGCGGATCATATTCAATTGTTACATCGAAGGAAATCGTTTGACCTGTATTACCGATATTCGATATCTGTAAACCGCTGGGAGAACCATCGGAAAGAAACGCAGATGGTGATGTATGATCCGATATTGCAGTTCTGCCTACATTTGATGAGTAATGAGCTTCCCAAAATTCACCGTTACTTGTCAATGTCCCGTTCGGTCGGTAAACATACACCTCATCAGGAGTGTAGAAATTACCGAATCCTTCCGACATTTTATTTATTCGATATACCAGCAATCCCTCACCGGGCAGTTCCTGCTCGAATCTTGAATTGTAGCTCCGGTACTCGGCAATAAAAAATTCATACGGTGAATTTGCCGAGGGAATTTTAAAACGGTTATTCTGACTAAAATGCAAAGGAGATAACTCGTATCTTCCTGATTGTGTAATGGTGGGAATCTCGTCTATCCATCCCCCGTACAAATATTTCATGTATGCGTTCATATGCGGGGGTATACTTGCCGCCCAGCCCATAAGATCCCACGGACCTACCGGAACAAGTCCACTGTCATCGTACCTGTACAGATCGGGAGCCCCTAAAACGTGGAACATTTCATGAGCAATAGTCCCCAACATAATGGAATTGGTTATCTCGGATTCTACTTCAAGTAGAAAAGAATAAAGCCATACACGTTTGCCATGTATGATGACTTCCTGTGAATGTAATTGCCACTGATGCGGCCAGAGTATATCGTTCCAACCTTCCGGGGTTCCACGAACAATAAAAGTAACAGCATCTACCATACCGTCATTATTACTATCAAGATTTATATGACTCGGTATTTGTGATTCAACATATTGTACAGCATTTCTTAATAAGGTATGCTCCCGCTCCATATGCTCACGCTGTCCTTCATATCCCACCGGGTTCGTTGCGGATTTCTGCCGATAATAAGCTCGGGGATGTGCATCCTGATATGAGACAACGGTCTGACCGGGCGGCACCGGGTAAAAGTGGGAAAAGATCTCAAGCTGACCATACGAAGCTTCCTGATAATATTCAAATAATGATAGCACATCATCCCCCTGTTTATTGTACAAATCTTCATAAAAATTAAGCTGTTGTTGAAATTCCTCCTCATCACTAAATCGAATAAAGATGACAATATTGTTCATTACATCGAAGGATGATTGCCGGTATGCCGATTTTGCAACCCCGTCAAATTCCTTTCGTCGCACTTCTTCCATAAGCCGGTAGAAGTCATCCCGTTTTCGCATTACTTTGTCGGGAGAGATGTTTGTATGGGGTTGCAGCCCTGCTGACGCCGGATCATCACTCCCGGCAATATACGGTGTCGGTACAAGTCTGCCATTCACTTCATCAGCATAGACAAAGAAACCGGTCTCCTGATCCTGAATAATCGTAAACCCGTCGCTATCATGGAGCCAGTTATGAAACTCGTCGCCACTCGCATAACAATGCAACACGGTGCCGTCTGGCTGCGTTATTTGCTGGGGCACATTACGCAGCGGTGCACCTTCAACGTGCAACAGTATAAAAAGAAATACGAAAATTGCGGCTGAGAAACGCGATAAGATTATACATTTAAATTTGTCAGCGGTGAACATAAGACACCTCCAGTTCTGATTATTCTCCCCGATAAAAATCATCGGGTTTAATGATGCATTCTATTTCGTTCACCCAGTTTCCTCAGAGATAGAACCAATGCATAAAAACCGGGTACTCGGGTAATGCAAAAATGGGCAAGGTCTACTTACGAAAATTATACACACGTGTATTTTACCACTTGTATATATTTACTTTGTCCAGCACACCGTAATTGATGATACGGATTGTCTGTGTGAATTCAGCGATCGCCGTGTCACGTGAGGTATCAATGGTATCACGCCATGTTACAGAATGTTTCCATTCGTCGCTGCTTTTGATGATAAGCCGTTTATTTTGAAATTCAACATGGGCACTTCCGTTATTGTCAATCCCGTGCAAAACCAGATCCATATTCTTATGCGGGAAACCGTAAACAC
>PWTU01000568.1 GCA_003562775.1 Ignavibacteriales bacterium | reverse complement strand
TTTCTACCGTCGTACCTTTTTTTTGTGAACCGGAAATATTTATTTCTCCGCCGAAAAGCAGCGCCCGTTCGCGCATTCCCATAATGCCGAATGAACGACTGCCGTTGATTTCGCTCTGTGTGATTCCCCGGCCATTATCCTGTACTTTGAGTATTAAATGAGCATCCTGTTCCTCCACGGTTATTGTCACGCTGGTTGCATTTGCATGCCGCGCTACATTGGTCAGTGTTTCCTGAAAAATACGGAAAACCGCCGTAGCGCGTTCCTTATTAAGCGATAAATTATCGATATTTATTTCTATATCGCACGGTATCTCGCTTCGTTTTTCAAATTCATTCGCCTGCCACTCAATAGCATCAAATAATCCAAGATCATCGAGCACTTCGGGACGTAGTTCGGAAACGATTCTATGAACCGAATGCAGCATTTTGTCTACGAAATCGGTCAAATTCAGAACATTTTCAAGTAACTGATCTTTATTGATATCTTCATTGATGAGTTTTCGTTCTAATAATGACAGATCCATTTTAAACGCCGTTAGTACCTGACCGAATTCATCATGAATTTCTCTGGCGATCCGCGTTCGTTCTTCTTCCCGGATAAATTGCAGATGGGTTGAAAGACTTCGAAGTTGTTCTCGTGAACGGTGTAGTTCGCGTTCAAACTGTTTTCGTTCGGTTATATTTCTTGCAATACCCAGGATACCGACAACTTCTCCATCCCGTATTTGCGGCGTGGCGGTGAATTCGCCGGTGAGATATGTATTCTCTTTTGTGAGAACCTGTATTTCGAAGACGGGGGTGTTCCGGTGATTTTGGATTTCTTTAAAAATTTTATGTGCAGTTCTTAAATCCTTCGGTGAAATTAACGACACGAATGATTTCCCGATCCAATCGCTTATAGCCCATCCGGTAATTCTTTCAAATGCAGGATTAATAGACGTTATTGTACCGTCGAGGTCGATGGTAAAAATCGCGTCCGGTGCGGTTTCGACAAGACCCCGGTATCGCGCCTCGGATTCCCGGAGGGCAGCGGTTCGTTCTTCGACGCGTTGTTCAAGTTCTTCGTTAAGCAATCGAGTTCGATGATATAATCGTGAATGGTCGATAGCAAGCCCTGCGTAATGTGCAAGTTCTTCCACCGTTGAAAGATCTGTTTGTGAATATCTGCGTCCGGATTCTGCGGTGACGAAAGTCATAGCACCGAGAGTTTTATTATGAGTCATAATAGGAACTATCATCGCAGATTTCAATCCCAACTCATTTATTATGTTTAAATGTTCTTCCGATTGCGTTATTTGTTGTATTACCATATGCGGAATTTCCGGATAGATCTCGGATTTACCTGTTCGCAACACATTCATTACTCCGTGTTTCGAATCGGATTTCGGAGGGAATCGTTTATACAATAGATGTGCAAGTTGTACTTTCTCGGGATCTTTATGCGCTACAGCAAGCCGTTTTATAGTGTTATCGTTTTCGATAAGATCGATGGCGCTCCAATCGGCAATGATTGGAACGGCAAGGTTGACCACACTGGTCAGTGTTGTCGGGTAATCGAGTGATTGAGCCAGAATGTCGCTTGCCTTTTTAAGAAATCCCAGGCGTTTTTTCCCTTCCTCTGCCTCCTGTCGTGCTGCCTGTTCACGTGCTAAGATTTGAGCACGCTCCATTTCTATACGTTTTCGTTCGGTTATATCGGTAAGCGTACCTTCGTAATATTCGATCTCACCGGTATTATCCCGTACGACATATGCATTTTCCAATACCGTGATATGGGTGCCGTCTTTTCGCTTTAATTCGAGTTCTGCATTCCGTAATTCACCCTTCTTGAGAAGTATAGTGGTGTAACTTTTTCGAGTTTCGGGGTTTACATATAAATCGGTTCCTATTTTTAGAGCACGAAGTTCATCCACAGATTTATATCCAAGCATGCGTATGAGGGCGGGATTTGCCGTGATAATTTTTCCGTCCGGGGTACTCTGGTAAACCCCATCGAGCACATTTTCGAAAAGCGTACGGAATTTTACTTCCGATGCGCGGAGTTCTTCTTCAGCGCGCTTTCGTTTAGTGATGTCCCGCGAATTGACAACCACCCCTGAAACTATGGGATTAAATAAAAGGTTTTTCCCGAACACTTCAAGTATACGCCAAGAACCATCTTTATGACGGAAGCGTACTTCGAGCGATGTAGAATAATTGGGAATAACAATTCCTTTGAGAAACGTTTTATAAGTATTGGGTTTATCTTCGGGATGGATGAAGTCAAATACATTCTTTCCGATCAACTCATCGTATGTGTACCCGAGCTGCCGTACAACCGATGGGCTTTCGTAGCGAATTGTGCCATCGACATTGAGTACTGTAATAAAATCCGCAGCATTTTCTATCAGCGTCGCATATAATTTATTTTCGCGTCGAAGAGATATTCGCTTATCGGTAATCCCGGTAATATCAATAAATAGTATACAAATAGCCGGCTTCAAATAAAGCGTATAGGATGTAATGATACACTCAACCAGTCGGCCTTTGCCTGAAGCGGTAGTGATTTCACATTCGAATTTAACCGGAAAGGTTTTGTCTTCACCTGCAGGAGAAGCAACTGCCTGAAATAAAGGATGGTATTCCGAATTGACAAACTTTTGCCATGCGTCTTTTTCTTCTATTTCCGACTTAGCGTAACCGGTGAATTCTTCGAATTTTCTGTTGATTGAGCGGATTCTGTGATCCTCTATGATACATAGCGGAATGTTGTCGATAAAGTGAAGTACTTCTTCTCCGGTCTTAAGTTGCTCCTTTGATGTATACATTTTTACCTCGAGGTCCGTACAACGTACCTAATTGGCAACCTGATTTGCTATCTGTATGTGTTAATCGGATGACTCTACTATAAGGTGAAATATATGAATAATTAAGTAAAAGTCCAATATTACTGTTGACCCGGTGAGAGTGTTGCGAGGTATCGGGGTAATTTCCGTCATCGGTTGCGAATATTTCAAAGGAAAAGGTGTATATTTAATAGAGGCATCTTTTAGTATTCACTTATTCGCAAATGAGGCATGCCATGAGGACTATAATTATATCTTTGATACTATGTCTATTCTTTACCATACAGATCTTTTCCCGGTCCACCATCGACGGAAAATGGGAAGGCGCCATCGACATTATGGGGACAGAATTAATTATCATTGTAAATTTTATTTACGCATATGAAAAGCTAACCGCTACTATCGATATACCCCAGCAAGGAGCGGTAAACTTACCGCTCACCAATGTGAGCATTGAGAACGATTCGGTATATTTTGAGTTGCCTGCCGGACCGGGTTTAGCGGTATTTGACGGTCGGTATGAGGATGAGTCTATAAGTGGAAAATTCACACAGGCAGGAATAACGGGTACCTTTTATTTAAACAGGACGCAGATTGAAGATATCGAACCTATTGATAAAGAACCGCGGCCCTATCGCGAAGAGAATGTTTATGTTTTCAATGAGGAAATCAAACTCGGCTGTACGCTTACGATTCCTCTTGATGAGGGATCGTATCCGGCTGTCGTACTTATAACCGGAAGCGGGGTACAGGATCGCGATGAAACCATTTTTGGATTTAAACCATTTCGCATACTTGCCGATCATCTTACTCCGAACGGAATCGCAGTTCTTCGATGCGACGACCGCGGGATAGGCGAATCGACCGGCGGTTTAACCGCGCCTACAACAAAAGACCTTGCGGCCGACGTTGTGGCAATGGTCGAATTTTTAATGGAACGTGGTGATATCAGAAACGATCAGATCGGTTTGTGCGGTCACAGCGAAGGCGGCATCATCGCGGCAATGATAGCGGCAGAAAATAACGATATTGCATTTGTTATCTCAATGGCCGGCTCATCCGTACCCGGAAGAGATATCCTAAAAGCACAAGCACAGTTAATCTTCGAAATTGAGGGAATGGGTGAAGAGATAATGCGTAAACAGTTGAAACTATTCGATCTGGTATACGATGCCGCAAAGACCGGCGAAGGGTGGGACGAAATAGAGGCGTTCGTGCGGGAATTGTCGTTGTTGTCGGTAGAAGAAATGACCGGAGAACAAAAAAATGCTATCGAGGATATCGACAGGTTTGTTGGACAGCAAGTAAGAACCGGTATGGCGGGATTAAGATCAAATTGGTACCGGTTTTTCATTCTTTACGATCCGGCAAAAGACTGGAGAAAAGTGACGCAACCGGTGTTGGCGTTATTCGGTGAGCTTGATCTGCAAGTGCCGCCTGAGGTGAACATAAAAGCTTTAACGGAAGCCCTTGAGCAGGCGGGAAATACAGACTATACCATTAAAACCATTCCACAATCAAACCATCTTTTCCAGAAAGCGGAAACCGGCAGCCCATCCGAGTACGCGCAGCTTGAAAAAGAATTTATCGACGGATTTCTTGATATTGTTTTGCGATGGATAAAAGAACGGGTGGAATAATGCGGGGTTTTTTGTTTTTAGTTTCGTCTTTTTAGTCGGGAATGTTAAAATATCTGATTGTGTATAATACTGAAACACCGATATGGCAATCAACGTATACTTATATATGAACCGATTGCAGCACATTTATCGAAAGATAATAAATTCCCTTTTCGGAGATGTGGAGGTTTTTTTCGGATTGCCGCAAAAATGGAAAATTCGCGGCACACTTGCAATTGTATTTCTCTATCTTGCCGTACTTGTGCTTATATTTATGCTTCTCCATCCCATGCAGGATAGTGGGTCGCAGTCAATTGCATTGCTCATCTTTGGTTATATTTTATTCTTTCTTGGCATAATCATTGTAGTAATTCCAATTTTCATCCCGCGTTACCAAGTGTACCCGGGAAGATTGGTTGTACTCTCACTACTTTTTTATATAACGGCATTTAATATTCTGTTTAAGAATATATCCGGATCGGTTGATACGCCCGTCTTTATTGCTTTTTATATCGGATTGATCTCTATAGCGTTTGGTTCTCGCCTCTATAGTAGAGTTATCAAAGAAGTATCCACCGAAAAAGCACGAATCGATACCGAAATCAAACTTGCCCAAAAAATTCAAACTGATTTACTTCCCACGATCGATATTGAAGAAGATAGATATCAGGCATATGGCAGGACAATGAATGCCCAAGAAGTCGGGGGCGATTTTTTTGATGTGGTACTGCTCGATAACCGGCGAATTGCATTTTGTGTCGGTGATGTATCCGGTCATAATATCGCAGCCGGATTGATTATGGGAATTGTAAAGAGTGCATTCCGGACCGAACTTCGATATAATAACAATCTTTCCTCCATTACAGAATCGTTAAATAAAACAGTAATCGAACAGCGCAGCAGAGGAATGTTTGTTTCCTTTGCAGCAGGAATAGTGAATTTTGAACACCGGGAAGTAGAATTTATTAACGCCGGTCACCCTCCGGTTATACATGTATCTGACGGAAAAGCGGATACGGTCCATTTGGAAGGCGCCGCGCTCGGGTTGTCCGAACGATTACTATTTACTGGAATAAAACATACACTATCGCCGGGTGATGCATTGATTTGTTATTCCGATGGAATTATCGAGGCGAGAAATAAAAGAGGAGAGGAATTTAGCATGAGACGGTTCATTCAAGTAGTATCGAACACATCGATCGATGCATCTGCAAATGAGTTGTACACGATTGTGTACAGTAAAATTGAGGAATTTGCAAATCAGGCAAAAAGGATTGATGACATTACGTTACTGATAGTTAAACTCAATTTTTAAAAATGAGAAATTATCCGAACACGTTATCAATCTTTCCAATTTAACCATCCCACTATAGTAAAATCCACGTATAATTGTTGTGAAGAATTGGTACGATTTTTGTTTGTTTTTTAAAAATACTGTTCCAATGCAATCACGCCGGAACCGTTGGTTAGAGAAGATATACAATGATTTACGATAATAAGAGGGTAAAGCTAATATTAGTTCTTTTCATTATAACAATAAAAGCATTCTCGGATGAAGTCGATTCTACTCACTATCCTTTTAGAGTTATACCGCTACCGTCCGTCGCCCCCATAACAAAACTCGCGTTCGATACTGCGGCGGTAGGACAGTTTAAGCTTCGAAGATCGGGGGAGAGAACTCGTTCATCAAACGGGAAAAAGACGACATGAAATTTTCCACAACGATTAGTGCGCATTGGCAGCTTGAGGAAGGATATTATGAATACTGGCGGAGAACGATTGGAGATATTAAGTATGATCTTGGTAAGTAATATTGCGTACTATGAAAAATTATGGTAATTTATTCAGAGTACATTAATTTGGTCAAAACGAACAACGTGATGTATATGATACGGGTATTTACCTTATCAATGGTATTATTTTTCTTTTCGATAAAGCTCAACCCACCGTTATGCGCTCAATCAGTTTCATCGTCACCTAGAGAATATGTATTCACCTCATGGAGCATTAACGAAGGATTGCCGCAGAGTACGGCACGAAGCGTACTCCAATCGCGTGACGGTTATCTGTGGATCGGAACATATGGCGGACTGGTTCGATTTGACGGAGTCTCATTTAAAGTTTTTGACCGTTTCAATACCCCGGAGTTACTAACGGATCGAATCGTCACGTTGTATGAGGACAACGAGGCATCTATATGGATCGGTACCGAGGGCGGCGGGTTAGCCCGCTTTAAAAACGGACAATTTTTCACGTATGATTTACCCGAGTATATAGATTTTTGGGTAATATTATCCATAGTCCAGGATGACGACGAAACTATCTGGTTCGCGACCGATGGTGCAGGTGTGCTCAGACTTGTTGGCGATGAATTCCTTCGGTATACATCTGAGGATGGGCTGTTCGAAGATATTGTCCTGGATGTACAAATCGGTGCAGATGGCGCAGTATATGCGGTTTCCGGTAAAGGAATAGCAAGATATAACGGTGAAGCTTTCGAGCCATTTTTCGAAGGGAAGGAAATCGGGGTTCATACTTTTTTTTATTTTCATCAAGACCGTTCCGGAACTCCGTGGATCGGAACCGGCGGCCATGGTCTCTATTTCTTACATGGCGGGACAGCGGTACGATTCACCGATGATGAAAGATTTATTTCGTCGTTTATCACGACGATTTTTGAGGATAAAAACGATTATCTGTGGTTTGGGACAACCAATGGTCTTGCGCGGTATAAAGACGGTGCACTATTATATTTCACAACAGAGGATGGTTTATCAGATAATTATATCACATCGATTTCGGAGGACCATGAAGGGACAATCTGGGTGGGAACTTTAACCGGGGGATTGAACAGACTCATTCCCGCAAATGTTTTCGTTTACCGGGACGGGCAGGAGGGCGCCGTTAATAATATTACCTCGATTTCCCGCGCAAGCGACGGCGGTAAATGGTACGGGCTTAATTGTGGTGGTGTGTTGCTGCTGCGGGATGGAGAAATATACAGGCAGGATATCCCTCTCCGCAATGATTGTGTCTGGTCCGTATATGAAGATTCAAAGGAAAATCTCTGGATCGGTACATGGGGAGGCGGCCTTCATCGCTGGAATGCAGGTCGGCTGGATTACTTTGGTGTTAACGAAGGTTTCCCGGCAGATGCAGTATTAGCTACGTATGAAGACCGGGATGGAACAATGTGGTTCGGTACACATAATAAAGGCGTGGTGCGATATGAGAACGGTGACTTCACTGTTTTTACCGACCGCGATGGGCTCCCACACAACGATGTTCGTGTGATTTATCAGGATTTAGACGGAAATTTATGGTTTGGAACTCATCTCGGATTGACAAAATATAATGGTAGAGAATTTAAAGTTTATGATTCCAGCGACGGAGTTCCACAAGTTCAGGTCCGCTCCATATATCAGGATGATGAAGGCGTACTCTGGTTTGGAACATACGGCGGAGGATTACTGCGGTACGAAGACAACCGGTTTACGGTGTATACCGTACAAGACGGTTTACGGGATAACATAATTTCGCATATTCTGGAGGACGAATCCGGAAATTTCTGGATGGGTTCAAATCGCGGGATATTCAAAGTATCGAAGCAGGATTTAAAAGATTATACCGGTGGAAAGATAGATCGCATTTTTTCCTATTCATTCGGAGTGGAAGATGGATTAATCAGCAGAGAAACAAACGGCGGGTTTCAGCCATCTGCGTTGCAAACGGATGATGGGAAATTGTGGTTTCCTACCATCGATGGCGTTGCGATGATAGACCCGGCCGCAGTTCGTAAAAACACGAAACCGCCTTCTGTAATAATAGAAGCAACAGAGATAGAACAACAAGTTACCGATGCCGCTGATGGGATATCTATTCAACCGGGAGACCGGAATTTCTCGATTACATATACCGCATTGAGTTTCATAGATCCCGATAAAATGGAGTTCCGGTATAAGCTCGAAGGTTTCGATAGTTATTGGATAAACGCGGGCAACCGGCGTGAAGCGTATTATACCAATATCCCTCCGGGTAATTATGTTTTTCGGGTTATTGCAAGCAACAATGACGGTGTATGGAATACCACAGGCGCATCGATCGAAATAGTTGTCGTTCCGCCGTTCTGGCAAACCCCGTGGTTTCAGTTAGTGGTAGGTTTGTTTCTTTTAGGAAGTTTGACCGGGATTATTTATTATTCATCGACAAAGAAGTTGAAACACCGTTTGGAAAAAGCCGAGCAGGAACATCTTCTGCAAGCACAAAAACTGGAAAGTATCGGTACACTCGCCGGGGGTATCGCTCATAACTTCAACAATATTCTAAATATTATAATCGGTTACGCGAGTATTATGAAGGAAAATCCCAAACACCTTTCACAAAATGTGGAAGAGATTATCAACGGTGCAGAGCGCGGGGCATCACTGGTAAAACAGCTCCTCGTATTCGCGCAAAAAACCGAGGTGATTTTCGAACCGGTTCAGGTTAATGATGTAATCATTCAAATCAAGGAGCTTCTACGGCAGACATTCCCGGAATTCATCATTATTTCAACAAAACTTCAGGATGATATACCCTCCATTCTTGCAGATAATTCACAAATACATCAGGTAATCATGAATCTCTGCCACAACGCACGCGATGCAATGCCCCGCGGCGGTGTACTCTCGATCTCGACAAATACGATTCAAGGAAAAACCATTCGCCCCGTATTTCCCGGTGCGGCATCCGATACCTATGTCTGCATAGAGGTGAAAGATACGGGAGTCGGCATGAATGAATCCACACGCCAACAAATATTCGATCCTTTCTTTTCGACAAAGACGGATAATTTACAGGGAACGGGACTCGGACTTGCATCGGCTATGGGTACCGTGAAAAACCACAACGGCTTTATCGACGTCCGGAGTAAACCAGGGGGAGGAGCCGCCTTTACAGTATATCTTCCTGTGCCGAAGAAAGAAGCGTGAGCTTATATAGTTCTGAATTACTGATGTTATGCATACTTCAATATATTAATTGTACCATACCACACTTCGACAGGTGTTCGACTGAGCTCACGCCGGAGACCCGACAGACCTTTGAACGTTTACGCAAAGAAGGGCATAGTGAAAAGGACGCTAAATTATTGATAGCATCGGCGATCGCAGCCGAAACTTTTCATATTATGAAATCCAAAGAGCAATTTAATCACGAGCGGTTCGTTCGAAATCTTAACCGGCTCCCTGATCAGTCGTTCGATGATTAATCTGATTACCGGCTTCCCGAATATAAGAAGAACACTCGAAATACATTTTCCTCAACTCAAAACCGATTATATAAAAGTTTTTTCCTATCTTCAACGGCACTATCCCGGTATAGTAAGTTTTACCGAAGCGCAATAGCGGAAACTTATTCGAAAACCAAAACAACTGGTCGAAGGATGAATCCGTTCCCATCCCCGGTATGGCGGCAATGTTGATTCCGTTTATTTTTGCAATACCGTTTTTAGTACACCCGGTGGTAATTTTTATGTTCGGTAAAGCGATGCACCACAATGAAGAAATGCAGAAAACAGCCGCACTGACTATCGCACAGTTCGTTCTGTACAGTTCGTTTC
>PWTU01000294.1 GCA_003562775.1 Ignavibacteriales bacterium | reverse complement strand
GCTGTCATCGCGAGGAGAATGTTGACAATCCCGGCCAATTTAACAATCTGGTTCACCTATTGAACGGCATAGCCGAAGAATTCGCCAAAAAGGTTGTCGTTTCCACCCATCCGCGCACGAGAAACATAATAGAAAAAAACAACATTATATTTCACCCGCTTGTCGATCTTTCGAAACCGTTGGGTTTTATCGACTACATAAAGTTACAAAAACACGCGGCCGCCGTATTATCCGACAGCGGCACTATTACTGAAGAGTCATCGATATTAAATTTCCCTGCACTGAACATCCGCGAAGCCCACGAACGTCCCGAGGGAATGGAGGAAGGTGCGGTGATGATGGTCGGCCTGAAACTCGACCGTGTTCTGCAAGGTCTGTCTGTTTTGCAGTGTCAGCCAAGAGGCAGTGAACGCACTCTGCAGATCGTTCGGGATTATGATGTTCCGAATGTTTCCGAGAAAGTTATACGTATCATACTGTCATATATCGATTATGTGAATCGATTGGTCTGGCAAAAATAATTTTGGCGTGCGGAAGCTGTTTTATTGTAAAACGGTAAATGCATATTCAAAGGGAATTTTTTTCTTAAAATAAAAGCGGTCTGTGCATGAAAATCTTACTTCTCACACAAACATTTTATCCGGAAACAGCACCTGATATCAAAGGACTGCCGTTTGCCAAAAAACTGCAAGAAAAAGGGCATAGTGTTCAGGTACTTACCGGTTTCCCCAATTATCCCGGCGGTAAATTGTATGACGGATATAGGATAAAATTTTTTCAGAAAGAAATAATAAACGGCGTCGAGGTCATTCGCGTACCGTTGTATCCCAGTCATGACAGTTCACCGGTACGGAGAACGCTGACCTATCTATCGTTCGCTTTTTCTGCGGCACTGCTCGGTGTATTTTTGATCAGGAAAGCCGATGTAATGCATGCCTACCAGCCGCCCGCCACAATAGCGATACCCGCATTATGGATCAAGCTTATTCGCCGTATTCCCGTTGTTTATGACATACAGGATCTCTGGCCCGACACTCTGCAATCAACGGGAATGGTGAATAGCAGGTGGGTGATCAGCCTTGTCGGGGTATACTGCAGATTGATATACAAATTTATAAATTATTTTATTGTTTTATCTCCCGGTTTTAAAAAGATTCTATCCAAACGGGGTGTTGACGAACACCGGATAGAGGTTGTGTATAACTGGAGTAATGATATTACGATTTCAGGTAACGGTACACCGGCGACGGAGCTCCGTAAAGTATTGCATGAGAATGACTTTGTGGTTTTATATGCCGGTAATATCGGTAAAGCGCAGGCGCTGGATAATGTTGTACAGTCTGCGGAAATTCTTCAGGAAAAAGACCCTCGCATAAAAATTGCGTTTATCGGCGGCGGTGTTGAAGTCGATAACCTGAAGATGCTAATGGTTGAGCTTCAATTGAAAAATGTGGTTTTTTTAGACAGGGTTTCGTTCGATAAGATCGGCGCTATAATGCAGTCTGCCGATGTTTTATTGATTCATTTACGAAAAGATCCTCTGTTTACGATAACGATTCCGTCAAAACTTCAAACCTATCTCAGGGTGGGTAAACCTATCCTGATGGGAGCTGAGGGGGATGCCGTCGATCTATTGAAAAATTCCGGAGGCGGGTTGACCTGTGAGGCGGAAAACCCCGATGATATCGCAGAAAAAATTATGCAACTGAGCCATATGCCATGTGAAGAACGAACAAAAATGGGTGAACGGGCACGAGAGTATTACTCCGGGCATCTGGATGCAGATATAGGGGTTGACAAAGCATTGCAAATATTCAAAAAGGCCGCAAATAAAAAATGAAAAAGATCTGTATCTCATACCGCACAGCGTACCTACTTGCAGCATCATTTGTTGTCATTATTATCATCAGTATTATCGCTGCCCAGGTGGTGTTTGTCAATATGGGACACTGGCTTGCCGTATCAGAATATGTCGACAATGCCGATGTTATAGTGGTATTGAGCGGCGGCGGTTATGAACGCATCAAACACGGTATAGAGCTTTACGAGCGAGGTTACGCACCCGAGCTCTGGTACACGGGTGATAGACCTAAAAAAGAACAAACTGCATTTTGGGATGCACAATTTGCATTAGAGTATGCCGTGGAAAGGGGAATACCTGAAGATCGTATAACCATACTCCCTTCGACAAGTACGTGGGAAGACGCCGAGTCGATCGTCAAATCGCTTGCAGCCCGGGATGATGTACAGAGCATCATTGTCGTTACGAGCTGGTATCATCTCAGACGGTCATTAAATGTGATCGGTGAGCATCTTAATACAAACAACATAACCGTATATTATACCTCGTCCGATAATCTTCCCTACGATCCCCACAGCTGGTGGACCAGGGATGAGGGCCTGGTGTTGGTTCTCAACGAATATATGAAAAGTTTCTATTACTGGCTTAGATATGGAGTAGTTCCCTGGGGAACGTTTTAATGAAAGCTCCATGTATTCATTGTAATTGCCTTTTTTCAGTAGTATTAAAAGGTGGTCGAACCGGCGGTATAGAAATATTAGCCCAGTGAAAGATTGGCGGTATTGCCCGGTGTAAAACCGGATAGTATTGAGATACATTTTTAGTAATGTAGCTATTCGGAAGTTTGATAAATTCAACCGGTTTCGGTGAAGAATAATTTAAATATGAAAGAAGTGATATTATATTTCATCTCCGTACTTCATCGAGTGGTGAAACCTCTGATTGGTCCGCGCCTGAATCGTTTCGTGTGGAGTAAACTTTCATCACGGCAGAAAGGAACTGTCGAAAAAATTCAGTATTTATACGGCCAACGTGCTGTTACAGATCTCAAAACACGTCTCGTAAATCTTGGCTTTCACCAACGCGCGTACGATGATCTTCTCATGTTGGTGAAGGATAAGCGATACCGGAATAGGAGAAGACTTGCTGCATGGGAGTTGGCATTATGGCACGCAAATAGATATACAGCAGACGATGCCAATCATTGTCTCCGTTTTCTAAGATTTGTAAAGAATAATGAAAAAAAAACAAACTTTTTGAACAAAATAGCGATACTTGAAGCGGAGTGTAATATTCTTCTTGGAGAGCAAGAAAAAGCCGCTTCCATTCTCTCCGAAGCTTTAAAATACCGACCGACTGCAGAACTGTATCTTGCTGTTGCAAATCTTGAATCTTCATTACCCTTAAAAATCAAATGGATAAATAAAGCTCTTGAACTATACGGGATTCCGCCGGTATCATATACTGATGGAGGCAATCGATCGCCGTTTAGTCGTCTTGCTATATCTCATCTTGATAAGAGACTAATAAAAAATAAGAATGAGCAAGCTAAAGTGTCAGTTATAGTAACGGCATTTAATGCTGAAAACACCATCAGATCAGCTCTTGAATCTATCATATCTCAAACGTGGAAAAATCTGGAAGTATTGATAGTCGATGATTCCAGTACCGATTCCACCGTGGCTATCTGTAAAGATTATTGTCAACTGGATAAACGGTTCAAGCTCATTAGGTCGAGATCTAATGAAGGATTGTTTATATCGCGCAACAAAGGTTTTAAAATAGCGACGGGCGAATTTCTAACTTGCCATGATGCCGATGTCTGGTCTCATCCAATGAAAATACAAATACAGGTTGAGCATTTATTGAATAATGTATCCGTTATTGGTAACACTTCACAACATATTCAAACAAATTCGGAATTTACCTTTATTCCAGAAATAGAAACCCGATCCTATATATTCAGCGATCTCTCTTCATTTATGTTCCGTCGATATCCTGTTTTACAGAAAATAGGTTACTGGGATAGTGTACGTATGTGTGCTGATGAAGAGTTTATTCGTCGTCTGAAAAGAGTGTACGGTGGTACAGCGGTAATTGAGGATCTTAAAACAGGTCCTATATCCTTCCAGGATCGATCAGAGCAATCGTTAACAGCACAAAAAGCAATTGGATACGTGGGATTGCTTATGAGCTTGAGTAAGGAATATAATGAAGCATCGAATCATTATCATAACACACAAAATGATATTCGATATGAGTTTCCAATGAAAAGAAGACCTTTTCCTGTCCCTGAGCCGATGCAGCCGAAACGGAAAAGCAAGTCATCGGAGCGGCGGCACTTCGATGTAATAATTGCCTCTGATTTCCGAATGATAGGCGGTTCTGTGAACTCAAATATGGAGGAGATAAAAGCGCAGCGACAAATGGGAATTCGTACCGGTTTGGTTCAGATGTCAAGATACGATATGAATCCTGAAGCCGAGATAATTCCGCAGGTACGGGAGCTTATCGACGGTGATTTGGTGCAAATGCTTGTGTACGGTGAAAAAGTAGAGTGTGATGTATTAATTATAAGATATCCGCCTGTTCTTCAGGAATTACAGGAATACATTCCGGATGTGCAGGCAGATAATATATGTGTAATAGTTAACCAGACCCCAATGAGTGATTATGGAAAGCATTCTGTTGTACGTTACGATATAGAAATATGCGAGCAGCACATAAAAAAGTACTTTAAAAAATCGGCCGTGTGGTATCCGATAGGTCCACAGGTGCGTAAAGCATTACTTGATCATCATGCTGAAGAATTAAGTTCCGTTAATTTATCGGATACTGATTGGGCCAATATCATAAATATAGATGAATGGAAGCGCGAGGTGCCTCCTATTCATAACAATACTATACGGATTGGTCGCCATGCTCGTGATCACTATTTAAAGTGGCCGCATAGCCGGGAAGAAATATTATCAATATATCCGGATAAAGGAAAATATGAAGTATACATACTGGGTGGTGCTGATACTCCTTTGACAGTACTTGGGCAATTACCCAAGAATTGGCATATATTTAATTTCGGTGAAATTCATCCGCAACTATTCTTGGAGAAATTGGATATATTTGTCTATTATGTACATCATGATTTGGTTGAATCATTTGGCCGCTCGATACTTGAAGCAATGGCTGCCGGTGTCCCCGTCATTTTACCGACTAAATTCCAGCAAGTTTTTCGTTCTGCGGCAGTCTATGCGGAACCTGAGGATGTAATAATGACCATCGAAAATTTTATGAATGATGAAGACTTTTATCAGCAACAGATTGACATTGCCTTACGATATGTTCAAAATAATTTCGGGTACAATAAACATATAGAGAGATTAGATCTTATAAAAAACAAAGATTTGTGATTCCTTAAGGAACTTCGGTAAAGAAAAAGTAAAAATGCAAAACAATACAATTAAGAGAAGGGTGAGTAGGAAGCGTAAATTTATTGAACTTATAGAAAGAGTTGCCAATATCCGTATATACCGCAATCTTCCTCGTGGTATAGATATTTCTCAAGATATTTCCATGTCCTTTCCATGGTATAGCATTGACGTTGTATTTGATGTGGGCTCTAATGTTGGCCAATCAGCAAAATACTTTTTAAATTGCTTCTCGAATGCTAAAATTTATTGTTTTGAGCCTGTGCGAGATACTTTTGTTCAACTTCAGAAAAACACAGAGAAAATTAATCGTATCCAACCCATACAGATTGCTTTAGGTTCTTATAATGGCAAGGGCGACATGGTTATCCGGGGTCAAATTACTCGAGGGCTATCATTTCTACTAGACAGGTCGAAAGATTCACAAAGAAGAGAAGGAATACAGACCGAAGTGGTGAATGTAATGACGCTGGATCAATTGTGCAAAGACAGGAAAATTTCACAGATAAGTTACCTTAAAATAGATGCGGAGGGAGGAGACCTTGAGGTATTAGAGGGCGGTAAAAGTATGCTCAATGCACAACGGATAGACTTTGTCGAAGTAGAAGCAGGTATGTATGTTAAGAACAAAGATCATGTTCCTTTTGAAATTCTAAAGGATTTTTTGGAATCGAGAGGATATCTTCTCTATGGAATTTATGAACAGTGGTATGAATCAAAAAGAGAGCCTATTTTACGACGCACTAATCCGGTATACGTCTCAAGCCATATAATTGAAATGAATACTCGGCAATCAGGGTAAATATATATTTTTTCGGAGATAAAAATAGATTATGTCGACCACGTAACATTTTGTAGATATAACGTTAAAACAAGGTGTGTTTCTCTTTTCCCATCTTTTTATACATTTCGCAGAATCCTTTCTGTTGTTTTAAAAATTTTCGTTGTATTTTCTATTTATTTAAAGTAATTTACAGTCAATTTCAACGGCGAGATAAGCTTACTTCGCAAAATTCTACCGCTTGAAATTTGTAGAATTTTCAAGAGTGAGTTGAAATACTATTATTTCAAGGGTGTTCAATTTAATGCAATCCTGCTAATTGATAGCAATTTTTTTATGTGATGCCTGGCACAAAGATTGCCGCATATTTGATAAAACAAAATATATTAACTTACAGTAATGGATGGGAGTAGATGAGCAAAATTTTCCGGTTGAGTGGATTATTTATTTTATTTTTAGTTGTAAACGGATTTATAGTGATCCATTTTGTCCATTCGAGCACTTTACCGCAAAATCACCAATGGCAAATAACATTGCGAGATTATCTGTCAGCATTCGAGGAGTCTGATTTTGGTGTTAATACAGATTGGGGAGACTTCGGAACAGATTTTAGTTATTTTGATTCTTGGTCTGATGATGAGATATTTCGTTTATGGACTGTATTTGCTGATGGTTGGCGAGGTGTTCCAAGAAATTGGGGTCTTGCTCTTGAATCACATTGGTTTTTATTAGATAGCATAGAGCGTGAGGACGGCATCTATATGAACACTGGATACGGCGGTCCTTGGCACAATCATTACTCTATCGATAATCTATTTTGGTTTTTACTTGATGTTCCAACGAACCCCTTCCAGGGTCAGATAGAAATAACAAATAGAGCAATGGTAAGTGCTATAGTTGACTTGACACTACTCCATGACTTGCATGAAAATGACCCGAATAATATAAAAACTCGTTCAGACCATACTGGAGGATTTCTTGCACGTATTGAATTTACCTATTGGGCACTTCAGGATATACTACCACAAGATATCAAAGATGCTTATATGGAGGGTATGAAAGATATAGTCGATTTTATGGTAGATAGAGGTCCGACCAATGTAAATGATAATATGGATTTTAAAGCAGCACTCGGTTGCTGGTATTTTCATGAATCTGTTGAGGAACAGGATTACAAAGTTAAAGCAATTGATTATATCAAATATTTGATTGATTACACTGAAAGTAGACCAGCGCATCCGGCGGGAGTTACGAGAGACGCAGGAGGGATTGATGTACCATATAACGGGTTAGCTTTAGGTTATTTAACGGCTGCAGGTGCTGCCGTATATAACATTAATGGTAATCATCTTATACCTGAATTAATTGAGAATAACAGAAGATTTTATGAGTTTAGAGCGCATACAATAATGTCTGAGCCAGATGGCAGAAATTTTGGTCCGAGCCATTTTAATAAGAGAACACCCGATGATGGATGGTTTTCCAGACCGCGGGCATTTAGAAGAGAAATTGAAGGGTCTTTGCAAGGCATTGCATTTGCGTGGGGGATTGGTTCAGGGAGAGCAGGTGGAGATTTTCCTACGAGATCGGATATGATTTCTCATATACAAAACACTATCGGGCAAATTATGAATGACTGGAACCCGCTTGAAGATGCTACGGATTTCGATGAAGGTGGCCCTGAAAGATGGCATGATGCAACTCATGGTCACTGGATTGGGTATCCACCAACAACATATCATCATTATCAAGATGGGTGGTATCAACATATTCAGGATTTAATAAATAATGCTGGGGAAGAATTACTATATGCAATTGAAAGAGATAATTTCATAAAAAGATTTCCTCTTGACGAAATACATGATGGTGTTCATGAGGGAGATGAAAATTCTTTTCTTATAGCAAAATTTGATAACTATTATGCAATCATTTATACAGGAAAATTGGGTTGGGGAGGCTTCTCGCCAATGGGTGGAGGCTCTCTATCCAGTTTCTGGACCTCGGAAACGGGAGCAATATTACATGGAAGAACCGGTGGACCTGCATCAAGCGGTGAGAGAGAGGAATGGCAACATTCTGATAGAGGGTGGCAACTCTGGCCTCACCATGCTGTTTCAGGGGAGGACGATAATGGTAAAGCTTTTTCGACAGCCAGATTGCGACGGCGTGCGTATACAGATTTAGTGTATGATATAAACCAGGACTCTGCATATGTTAAAGTTTCGGGAAACATAGGAACCGATTATGACGGGGGACGTACTGTTGAAGAAGAAGGAACATTGCCTAATGGGGCACAATTCACGAGAGAATTTTTTATAGGTGAGGGAGGGCTTACGGTTAGAAGTAAAATAGAATCAAACGGGCAAGACGGAGTTTCGGAATTGTATGAAATATTTCCGGTTTGGCATCGTGGACGAGGACAGGATGTAGAAGAAATCAATCTTGAGATTGATTTTTTAGTTAATGATGTTTGGGTTGAAGCAAATACTTCTTTCAGTGAAGAAGTTGAGAAAATAAGGATTACTCGATTTGGCAATCCTGCTTATCTTGTTTTTACCTCACCAGTTAAAGCTAAATTATCCTATAAAGATTGGGATAGAGGTGTACACAGAAGTGACCCGCAAATCCGTAATATTTTGATTGACCTCTTGGGCGACAACACCCACATGCCCACAGAAACCTCTATAGAATACACCATCAAACCCGCACCCAAAACCCCGGGCGGTGTCGGGCTTGTAAATCCTGAACCCAATGCCGACTCCCTCGCAACTGCTCAAACCTTCCAGTGGGAAGAAGCAGCAAGAACGGATACCTATCAACTACAGGTATCCACACAGCAAAATTTTTCATCAACGTTTTACGATAACAGCAGCATAACGGAAACATACCATAATGTCTCAGGTCTTTCGTACAACACACAGTATTACTGGCGCGTCCGCGGGTTGAACGAGCACGGTAAGGGTAACTGGTCGGATGTACGGTCGTTCACAACAGTAGTCGAATCCATAGATATGGAGATACCGGTATCCGGCGGGTGGAATCTGGTATCAACCTATGTCAATCCCGGCGATCCCTCATTTGAGTATATTTTTTCCGGTATGACCGATAATCTGGTTTTGGTAAAAGATCAAAGCGGCGCGGTCTACTGGCCCGAGTATGACGTCTATGACATAGATGCATGGGATCCGTACAGCGGGTATCAGGTATATGTAAACGAAAGTGGTATGTTTGTTATTACCGGCACTCTTCTGGCTCCCGAGTCAAATCCCATACATCTGGGCGAAGGGTGGAACCAGATAGCATACCTTCGTAAAACACCCATGCCGGTCGGTGATGCACTTGCCGCTGTATATGACAAGATCGATATCGTGTCAAATAATGCCGGTGATGTCTTCTGGCCTGAATATGACATAAATACATTGGGCGATATGGTGCCGGGGCAGGGGTACAAATTACACGTTTCCGAATCTGCTGAACTTATCTATCCCGCGAACAGCGGTGAATCCCCGGGTAAAATTATTGCCGGAGAAACTGCTTCATATACCACAAAACAGGAAGCAGCGGAGCCGGTGCACTATATCGTGGATTTCCCCAATACCGGTGATTATGCCATACTACTGCTGATATCTTCCGGTTTCGGGGACGGCGATGAGATCGGCGTCTGGTCGCCGGAAAATGAGCTTGTGGGAAGCGGTGTTGCCCATAACGGGCGGGCACTTGTAACGGTCTGGGGGAAAAATCCCGTATGGAACGGCGAAGATAATAATCGCGGTGCGGTGAACGGTACAGTCCTCCGTCTGACACAATGGTCTGCAGAGGAACAACGTGAATATCCGCTGCCGGTATCACAGGTCCGTGATGTGTCCGGGGCAAGTTTACCCGACCCGGTTATAAGATACGAGTCCGATGCGGTCAATATTGTTGAAGCAGAAGGTTTGAAAGATATACCCGGGCGCTATACACTCGAACAGAACTATCCCACCCCCTTTAACCCGGCCACAACGATCCGGTACGGCATACCGGAGCAATCCAACGTCCGTCTCGAGG
>PWTU01000076.1 GCA_003562775.1 Ignavibacteriales bacterium | reverse complement strand
CCGAAGGTGGGCTTTGAAACGTTGTACACTGCCGGGAATGTATTCATTTATCTCCGACGTTTACAAAGCGCTGTCGCCTCCGGCGCCACCGCTTACGCGACTCTGGAGAGTCGCTGTTACAGGTTGCACGCTGTACCAGCCGCTCTCCCGAGCGGCATAGCCCGCCGAAGGAGGGCTTTGAAACGTTGTTCAATGCTGAGAATGTATTCTTTTCTCCCCACCGTTCACAAAGCGCTGTCGCCTCCGGCTCCACCGCTTACGCGACTCTGGAGAGTCGCTGTTACATGATATGCGCTGTACCAGCCGCTCTTCAGAGCGGCATAGAACTTTTCATTTCCTTTCTAACGTTTAATAAGTGATGCTGTATTTATCGTCATCGCCTTTGAGGTCATTAAGAGTGCTTTAATAAAAACAGGGAGTTCAACTTTGTCAGACTATCTCTCAGAGCCCCACGCGTACCTTCGTAAGCTACCACATATTCAACCGTCAAATGCATCATATTTTGTTACGTATCGACTTGCCGGTTCAATACCTAAAACTAAGCTCGTTGAACTTCAAATTGAAAAAGAAAATTTTGAGCGTGAATTAAGAACTTTCAAGGATATTGTTGAGATGGAAAATCTCAGGCAAAATTTTCACAGATATTATTTTAAAAAATATGATGATACATTGGATGCAATTAAATCGGGACCTGATTGGCTTAAAGATCCACGCCTTGCATCTCTGGTTGCAGATTCAATAAAGTATTTTGATGGGATTAGATATAAACTTTTTGCGTACTGCGTTATGCCGAACCACGTTCACCAGGTTTTTTATTTGAATGATGACCATGTCAGTAAAATGAAAAATTTGAAAGACCACAACACTGATAAATTCTATCCGGTTACAAAGATTTTGGAATCGATTAAAAAATATACATCCCGCCGTGCAAACATAATACTCAATAGAAAGGGCTCATTCTGGGAACGGGAAAGCTATGATCATGTGGTGAGAGGTAATCAATCATTGGTTAGAATTGTAAAGTATGTTTTAAATAATCCGGTAAAAGCAGGTTTAGTGGAATTACCTGAAAAATGGCAATGGAATTATTGCAAACAGGATTTGAGACTTGATAATTGATACGCTATGTGCGAGCCGCTCTCCCGAGCGGCATAGCACGCCGGAGGCGGGCTTAGAAACGTTGTACAATACCGGGAATGTTATTTTTTACCTCCGGCGTTAACAAAGCGCTGTCGCCTCCGGCTCCATCGCTTACGCGACTCTGGAGAGTCGCTGTTACAGTGTAACGCCGCTCTCCAGAGTGGTGTAGATATCTATTATAGTTATTAACCGGGCGGTATCTCACTTACTCAATATCATCGACTTTACCGATGTATATGATTCTTCTCTATCCACTGATTGGGCTTCGAGGTTGTAAAAATATATTCCCGATGAAAGGTTTAAAGCATTGAATGTAACATTGTAGCTGCCTGCTTGCAGCGATTCTGTATCGATTAATCGAGCTATCTCCTGTCCGACTATATTATACACACGTACAGTGATAATGCTTTCCTGCGGGATTGAAAATACAATAGATGTAACCGGGTTAAACGGATTCGGATAGTTTTGCAGCAATTCGAAGTTTAACGGAGTTTCATCAAACAAACTCTCTGCTACCGGCGTTACCGAATCCCCGTATTTGATTATGTACCCGCGCGTAATAAATCCTCCTCCTCCCGCTCCCCAACCGGTCTCTTCGTCGAGAAAGTACAGGTCACGCACCGTTTGGAAGAAATCGACTTTATCCTCTTCCCATGTAACGCCACCGTCGTGCGTGGTGATAACGTTGTTGTAGCCTGCGCACCAGCCCCTGTTCTCGTTTACGAAGTAAACTGCGAACATAACGTCGATGCCGGTTTCATGTTCCTCCCAGCTTTCACCGCCGTCTGTTGTCCGGTAAATTGTCCCCTCATCACCCGCAATCCATCCGTATGTTTCATCGATAAAGAAAACATCTTCAAGCGTTTGTTGCGTATTTAAGTTTACCTCCGTCCAGTTTTCCCCGCCGTCCGTTGTTCTCAGGACGGCGCCCCCGACGCCGGTTGACCATCCGTTATCATCGTCGATAAAATAAACGCTGAGCAACGTTGTTCGCGGTTGTCCCGTTTTTTGTACGGTCCAGTTCTCGCCGCCGTCCTGTGTGTGTAAAATATATACGTCGCTTGTCGTACCGCCGACCGTCCATCCTGTATTCTCATCGATAAAATATACCGATGTGAGATTTTGTGCGCCTTGATGGTCCTGTGTCGTCCAGCTTTCGCCCCCATCGTTGGTATGAAGGATTACGCTCGGGCCGAAAAAGTTGCCGACGATCCAGCCGGTTTGTTCGTCGATGAAATGTACATCGAATAGGTCAAGATCGGTCCCGCCGTCAACCAATTCCCAGTTTTCACCTCCATCGGTTGCCCTGAGTATGACACCTTCTTCACCGACCGCCCATCCGTTCGATTGGTCGATGAAATAAATTCCGTACAACATCTCGTACTGTCCGGAAAGCACTTCTCTCCAGCCGTCATCGTTTGCAACGGCTATTAATGGAATGGTAATGGAAAAGAAAATCGAGTATAATAATTTTCTCATATACGTTCCTTCTGTTTGTTACTGTTATGTTATTAAGTTGACTAAAATGTTAATCTACCCGAAATCTGCTTAAACGCTTGTCTTTATCGTACACAATAATAGCGTCGCCCGGTGCGGTGACGTATACGCCGTCGTATAAATTACCGAAGGAGACTTCATCCGACGGCCGGTATGAAATGTTGCCGAGCAATTCACCGGCAGCTATGTCTATGGCGGAGACAGCCCTGTTATGTTGGTACACAAATAATCTGTCTCCGATCAATTCATAGGAATCGATAGTGTGCGTCTCCTGGCTAAAGTGAAGCGTCCCATCATCCCTGGAATACACTGCGATGCCGTTTCTGCTTATTGCAATAACCGAATTATTGTATTCAACAAGATAACCGATTCTTCCGACGTTGTTTTCGCGATGATCTATTTTGTACCTTACATCTCCGGTCCGGTAATCGAAAGAATAAATATTGTTCGGACCGCTGATAATAATATTCGCCCACTCATCGAAAACAATGCGCGATGCTTCGGTTCCCCATCTTCCAAATCCTACTCCCTCGAAGGAATCCGATTGCCATACCGTCTGGCCGTTCGATGCATCGAGTGCGATGAGACCGCCATTTCCATCGAACATATTGCCGCCCGATCCTGATACAAAGAGCATACCGTCATACAGCACCATATCGGAAATCGTCGATCTCGATTCATCGGTTGACCAGATGACCTCTCCCGTTTCCAGGTTGTGTTTCTTGACGGTGATGGGAACGCCCACCTGTATCGCGCGGACATTTTCTCTCAGCGTATTGCCGGCGATATAGATAGCGTTGTCATCAAGAACCGGCGGCGGATAATACATATCGGATTTATGAATGTTATTATCCCATAGAAGTTCGCCGTTTTCTAAATCAAAAACCTGCAGCGGGGATGCATCCATTATGATTTTATCATCATAAATATGCACGCCGTCGATTTCGTTGCCTTTATGTTCCCCCAACCAGATGAGCTCCCCCGTTTTGGCGTTTATGCGGGCAAGATTATGAGTATGCATCATTCGGCCGAATATTCCTGCATCGCTGCTCACAACAAGTATATCGTTAACGTCAATTGAAAGCACATGGTTCAATCCCGGACCGCTAAAATCATCGATGCGCCATCGTTCTTTTCCCGTTTCCGTTTCGATGCATACCAGCCCGTCGAATGTTTTAAAGAGGAACGCTTCCTGACCGTAAAGCGGGAGGATGAGGTTATCGATGAATTGAATCTCACGGTGCATTCGGTCCGCCCGGGACTCGGTTTCAACTTCGCCGCCGAGTGCACGGGCAAGCGCTCTTCCCGTTTCAGCGGCAAGTCGATCGATGATTGCAGAATATTTTTCCATACTATAGGAATAGTTTTGTGCAGACCACAACTCCTCTCCACTGTATATATCGACACCGGCTACTATTTCGGTTCCCAAACGATGATCGAATACAAGCGCGACGCTCGCCTCATCAAGCAGGTGATACTTTAAGTAATCGGCCTGTAACTCTCCGCCGCCGACGGTGGCGCCGAATGCCGTAAATGTAGTAGCCCGTAATAATCTTCCATCGAAATCTTCCCTGGTACTCCAGAGCGGATCTCCGTCGATGGCGTTAAGCATATCGATATTCTTTTGGGTACCGGTTATCAGATGCGTACCTTCCGGGGTAAGGTAGGTGAGATTATAATTTCCGAGTTCTCTGTCAACCGACCAATCTTTTTGAAAGGTTGATTCTAATGAAGGACCGCAGCCGGTGAGAATTATTGTAACCCAAAAAATAGATACAAAAATGCCGTTTTTGTACTTCATTTTAAAGCAATGCCTCCCTTATTTATGTTTTTATAGTGGTATTTGAGCGTATATCATATATATATGAAAAAAAGGGAGTACTGTGGAAATTGTAATATGACAAAGACGGAACAATGATATGCAATATGTTAGTAACCGGATTCTATCATCTCGATAACATCCTTTATAGTCATTGACTTTTGCATACTGGTAATTATTTGAACACCTGCATTTTCCAACCGGGGTTTCAGTCTGTCGCCGATATTACCTGTGACCAGATACTTTGCGCCGCTGTTGATGACCAATTCTACGGCTTGTCGTCCGGCGCCGCTTTGCAAGTCAACCCCTGGATTTTCCACCACGGATAATTTTTGTTCTTTGCAATCGTAAAACAGTATATACGGGCACCGCCCGAAGTTTTGACTCACAATCGACTCCAACGACGGTCCTGTAGAGGTTATAGCTATTATTACTCTATCATTGCCGTGTGACTCCGATCCGGTTATAAGTAGAGAGGATAGAGTGAAAATTGAAATGAGGAGCATCATCCGAAGATAGTTGAGTAATTTCATTTATTCTTTCCTTTCGTATCGTTGTTGTATGAAATGAGAAAGCAATAGTTTGACACATTGTCTGTAATGAACGTTTAATGTTGCAGATTTGTGTAAGATGATTAAACGAATAAGTGTTTACCGGTGTCTAATTCTTACAAATGAAAGTGATTTTTACCAGCCGGTAAAGGAGTATAAGACTTTTATTTGCAATTCACCCTTGAATAATTATAATGGCTTAGAAAGTGAACAAATCAATCTATATATCATTGTCGCTTCTCATTGTTGCGCTGATTATCCTTTACATTATAAATCCATTTGAATCCGACCGGTCAGCCGGCTCTTTAATCTATCGCACCGTTGAGGTGTCGCGGCGGGATATCGGCACGACCGTTTTTGCACTGGGCATTATCAAACCGATGGTCGGCGCCGAAGTGAAGGTCGGGTCGCGGATCTCGGGAGTTGTGAACAGACTCCGGGCAAATATCGGCGATCAGGTAAAAGCGGGCGATATCATTGCCGAGCTTGACGATGCCGAACTCCGCGCGCGTCTTGCACAGGCACGGGCGGCGCACGAGAAAGCAAACGTCGAATATGAGCAAGCCCGGCGAGTGTACGACCGGCAGCGACGGCTCTATGAAAATCAACATATATCGGAGCAGGAGTTTGACGTTGCGCAGTCGTCGTATAACGCGGCAAAAGCACAGTTGACGCAGGCGGAAGCAAACCTCGAGCTTGCAAAGATCCAGTTATCGTATGCAACCATCCGCTCACCGATTTCGGGCGTCATTGCCTCGGTATCTACACAGGAAGGCGAAGCAGTGGCAGCGGGACTCGCCGCCCCCACATTTGTCAATATTATTGATTTGCACCGGCTCGAAGTGCACACCTACGTCGATGAAACGGATATCGGAATGATCGACACCAGGCAGCAGGCAACGTTTACCGTCGATACATATCCCGGCATAGAATTCCCCGGCAGAGTAACGGCTATTTATCCGAAAGCGGTTATTCAGGATAATGTGGTGAACTATATCGTAACGGTTGAGATACTCGATTTTAAGGACCGAATCCTGCGACCGGAGATGACCGCCAATGTAACCATCACCCTTGAGGAAAGAAAAGACGTGCTCGCGGTCCCGACCACGGCGATCTATCGCGATCGGGGTGAACGGTATGTTATGATACCGGAAGGAGATAAACACGTACGGAAAACGGTAAACGTGGGCTGGCGGGACGGCACGTACACAGAGATTCTTGAAGGATTGGATGACGGAGATTTAGTATTAATTGCAGATACCTTTTGATGAGGAGAGAATCAATGAACAATAAGTTAATCGAAGCAGTAAACATCTCGAAAATTTACGGACGCGGTGTCGATACGAGCGTGACGGCGCTGGATACCGTTTCGCTTGAAATTCATGAAGGCGAGTTCATCGCCATCATGGGTGCATCGGGATCGGGAAAATCCACGCTGATGAATATTCTGGGATGTCTGGATAAACCGACCGGAGGAACTCTGATTCTTGACGGAGTGGAAGTAAGTAAGTTGGGCGATGAGGAACTAGCAGCGGTACGAAATAAAAAGATCGGCTTCGTGTTCCAGTCCTTTAATCTGTTGGCACGAACCAACGCGCTCGAAAACGTCGAGCTGCCGCTTCTCTATTCCGACCGGAGTAATATTAGCGATCTCGCACAAAAGGCACTGGAGTCGGTCGGACTTTCAGATAGGATGCATCATCTTCCGAGCGAACTCTCCGGCGGTCAGCAGCAGCGAGTTGCAATTGCCCGTGCGCTGGTAAACGATCCTGAGATCGTGTTTGCCGACGAGCCGACCGGTAATCTGGATTCACGCTCCGGTATGGAGATTATGTCACTTTTACAAAAATTAAATGCACAGGGCAGAACAATTGTTGTTGTGACTCACGAAAAAGATATTGCTCAATATGCCGGCCGAATTATCCAGATAACAGACGGTAAAATTACAAGTGATAAGAAAAATATAAATAAAATTAGTGCAGAAGAAACAATAGCAACCATGACTGAAACGGAGGCGGCACATGAAAACAGGTAGAATGATGAAAATCGCCTTCGTCGGCTTGGGTAGAAACAAGCTTCGTACGTTTCTCATGATGATCGGTGTTGTTATCGGCATCTCCGCGTTAACTATAGTTGTTGCTGCGGCGCTCGGAGCACAGGAACGTATAATAGAGCGTGTGAAGCAGTTTGGCTATGAGACGCTTATGGTTCGCGCGGGAGGTGATGTAGAACGGGGTGCACGGACGGGCGGCGAAATAACAACATTAAAAACAGAAGATGCCGAAGCGATCCTGGCGGAAGTGAGGTCGGTTGTGGAGGTTGCACCGTTTAACCGCCGGGGTCGCTCGGATGTTGTCTATCAGGATAAGTCTGCAAACGCACCGCTGTTCGGGGTGACGCCCGGTTGGTCGACCGTATGGAACTGGCACGTCGCACGGGGCGATTTCATCAGCGACCGTGATATTGAGCATTTTGCACGCGTGTGTGTTATCGGTCCAACGGTGCAGCAGGAATTGTTCGGCGATGCGAATCCGATCGGCGAGGTGATACGTGTCGGCAATGTACCGTTTGAAATCATCGGTGTCATGGAAGAGCGGGGTATCAGTGCGGGCGGCGGCGATATGGATAACCGGGTCTTCATTCCGCTCAGCACATTTATGCGCCGCGTTGCAAATGTTGATCATATTTACGGGATACGAATATTACTAGGCTCTATTCGAGATGTGGATACGGCAGTCGATGAGATTACCGCGCTTCTGAGAGAACGTCATAATCTTGCACCGGGCGTGCCGGACGATTTTACCGTGCGGAGTGCGGAAGAGGTACAAGCGATGGTTGAAGGAATGCTCGGCACGTTTAATATTTTATTGATACTGATTGCGGGAATATCGTTGATTGCAGGAGGAATTGTTGTCGCGAACATCATGCTTATATCCGTCAATGAAAGACGAAAGGAAATCGGTTTGCGAAAAGCAGTCGGCGCGAGAAAGAAAGATATCACAACACAGTTTCTGTTTGAAGCAACGGCGGTGACGCTGACCGGCGGTGTGATCGGTATTGTTTTGGGAGGCGCGGGGGCAGTGCTGCTCGAAACGATCACCCAAACGCCAACGGCAATCTCATGGTTAAGCGTCGCCGTGGGAGTCGTGTTCTCGGCACTGGTCGGTATTATAGCGGGTATGCAGCCGGCAAAGAGAGCGGCAGCGCTGCAGCCGGTGGAAGCGTTACGGGGATAAAAATGTATCAACCGCTCTCCAGAGCGGTTTAGCCCGCCGGAGGCGGGCTTTGAAATGTTTTAAGAAGTAGTAAATATTTTGTTATTAATCAAACATTCAAAAGCGATGTCACCTCCGGTGCCATCGCTTACGCGACTCTGGAGAGTCGCTGATACATAGTATATATCATGAACCTTTTCCGTACAATAAAAATATCCCGCAAACAACTCTCGGCGCACAAGATGCGCACCGCTCTTGCACTGCTCGGCATCGTCGTCGGTGTATCGGCGGTTATCATTATGATTGCAATCGGTACCGGTGCGCAGCGTGAAGTGTTGAGCAAAATCGAGGAGATGGGAACAAATCTCGTAATCGTGAATGCGGCGGAAATACAGCGATCGCCCGGCAGAATGCAGGTTCGCGGTACGGTAACGACGCTCACTCTCCAGGATGCGGAAGTTATCGAACGCGATATACCCTACGTCACAGCCGTAGCGCCCGTTCAGAGCAGGCGAATGCAGGTCAGAGCAGGTAATCTCACCTCGAATGTTAATATCGTCGGTGCGACGCCGGTGTTTCAGGATGTCCGGAATTTTCAAGTTCGTATCGGCAGCTTCTTTGACGAACATGACGATGTCGCTTTGCGTCGTGTTGCCGTGATCGGTGCCGGTGTGTATAGAAGTTTGTTCGGCGGACAAAACGTGATCGGAGAGACAATACGCATCGGCAACGTGCCGTTCGAGATCATCGGTGTTATGGAGTCGAAGGGGATCGATCTCGACGGCATCGATCAGGACGATCAAATATTTATTCCGGTCCGCACCGCGCTCAGAAGGGTTTTTAATATCTCCTACATTAATACTATCTATGTACAGGCACAACATCAGGATGTCATGGATGTGGCGGCGGAACGCCTCAGGGAGCTATTGAGAGAACGCCACCGGCTGATCGCGCAGGAGCGGCCTGATGATTTTACCATTCACACCCAGCTTGAATTGCTCGATGCACAACGTGAAACGACCGATACATTCACCATGCTCATCGGAAGCATTGCGGGTGTTTCGTTGTTTGTCGGAGGTATCGGAATACTCGCCGTCATGCTTATCTCGGTACGCGAGCGTATTAACGAAATAGGATTGCGGATGGCGGTCGGTGCACGGCGGAAGGATATATTGACGCAGTTTCTCCTTGAAGCATCGATGCTCAGTCTTGGAGGAGGAATAGCCGGCATCGTATTCGGCATTACAGGGTCGGTTGTTGTGGGCATTGCAACTGCCTGGGCTACGAGTGTCTCTTTATATTCGGTGCTTCTTGCATTTGTGTTTTCGGTTGCCATCGGATTGTTCTTCGGTGTGTATCCTGCACGGAAGGCGTCATTACTTGACCCGATCGAGGCGCTGCGGAGTGAGTAGTATAATTGTAACAGCCACTCTCCAGAGTGGCGTAGCCCGCCGAAGATGTCGCCTCTCCCGATGTTCGGGTTGCCGTATCAATAATAATTATAATAGGTTTGAACGGCATGGCTGAATCGCTTACGCGACTCAGGAGAGTCGAAGATATTAGTCTCATTTTGTTAGGTATTGTAAGAATGACTGTACTCGAGTGGAGAATGACCGGATTTAAACATCCTCTTAAAAAGAGAGGAAGTAAGTTACTGAAGACGTTGGAAGAAATAGGATTGTTATCGGACGAGGTTGTTCATACGTAATTACCAGGTGTAATATTGTGGGCGGACTCTATGCTGCGGGCTATAACGGTGAAGAGTTAATCGAATTTAAGCGATTCGGCTATCTCGTCAACAGCATCCCGTTCATCTTTCCACGCATCCTCCCGGCGCTCCTGTTCTG
>PWTU01000122.1 GCA_003562775.1 Ignavibacteriales bacterium | reverse complement strand
CAGCAACGCTGGAAAAAGAGCTGGCATTGAGGGGAGTCGTAGTTCACTCTGGAAGTATTACGCCGAGGCGATTAGGGTTTTACGACCAAAGTTCGTGTTCATTGAGAACGTTTCAGCAATCGCTGGTAGAGGACTCAACGTTGTCCTTGCAGACCTTGCCTCAATCGGGTATGATGCAGAATGGCACTGTGTTCCAGCTTCCTCAGTTGGTGCGTGGCATAAAAGGAAAAGGATTTTCATTATTGCCTACCCCAACTTGTATGGACAGCATACATTCGGACAAGATGGAAGGGGAGTTCAAAGAGACAAAGAACAAGACGTTCAGGCAGTATCATCCAAAAGGTTACAATCGTCCTTTGAATCTATCCAGGATGGCGAGTTGGAATATGTTTCCGACACCAACAAGGAGAGATTACAAGGGAGGGGTAAAACCAGAGACTTTAAAGAAAGCTGGAAGAATGGAGAACAATTCGCTTCCAGACAAGGTTGGTGGTCAGCTGAACCCAGATTGGACAGAGTGGTTAATGGGATTCCCAATAGGGTGGACAGAATTAAATCACTTGGAAACGCAGTCGTGCCACAGGTTGCGGAAGTCTTTGCGAGGGCAATCAAAGAAAAATGGTGTGAGGTGCGGCGGTGAGAAGGCAGCGGTGTATTTGTTTTAATTGTGAGAGTGAGATTGATGATGATTTTAATTATTGGGATGAGTATGAGAGTGTTTTTGTTTGTCCGTTTTGTGGGAAAGAGAATACGATTAATCTCGAGGTAGAGAAATAATGGTGAAGTTTTGGATATGGTATTGGAGTTTTGCATCAGGAATGTCGTTTGTTGTATCTATCACTATCCTATTTGTTTCAGGTGAACTAAGTTTTGCTTCACTGAGTTTGGCTTCACCCATTATTGCATTGTGTTTAGTATATACTTTGCTTGCTTTAAAATATATGGAAGAAGTCGAGGTGCGGAAATGAGGTTATGGGAAGGAACAAGTGAAGAATTTTTGCTTAAACAAGGCTGGAAGAAGGTTGAAGGGTTCAGAGTAGATATGGAGTTTTTAGAAAGTTACAACCATTACGATAATGTCTATTTTGAATCAACAGATGATTTTATTATTCCTTGTGAATATTGGACTGATGGAGAAGAAAAAGCATATGAAGACCCAGACCAAGCAATAGAAAGAGAATTTGAAGATTATTTTGATGAAGAAGATAATCTATACGACGAACCAGTAAACGAGGTGGAAAAATGAGTAAAACAATAAAAGAAACACAGGATAACAGGGGAGTTATTTTCAAGGATTGGCAGGACAACTCAGGGGCTACTTTTAAGGATTGTCAGGATAACCGAGAGGCTACTTTTGAGATGACGCAGAATAATATAGGAGCTACTTTTGGGGGTCCACAGTATAACCGAAGGGCTACTTTTGAGGCTGGGCAGGATAACGAAGGAGCTACTTTTAAGGATTGTCAGGATAACGAAGGAGCTACTTTCAAGGGCTGGCAGTATAACATAGGAGCGACTTTTAAGGGTTCGCAGAATAACGAAGGAGCGACTTTTAAGGGTTTGCAGTATAATACAGAGGCTACTTTTGAGGCTGAGCAGGATAACATGGGGGCTACTTTTAAGGGTTCGCAATATAACATGGGAGCTACTTTTAAGGGTTCACAAAATAATAGAAGGGCTACTCTTAAAAAAGATATGATAATTCAAGATATGGTTATAATCAACAAAAACACAGAGTTATCGAAGAAGATAAAAGAGTTTTCAAAAAACAGGGAATGGAACGAGTGTACTCTTACTAACTTTTATGAGTGGCTCAAAATTGAATTGAGGTCGGAACGATGAATATCACAACGATTGATTTTAAAAACCCAAAATGGGTTGATGGTTTTCTTTGGGGTGTAAGTATTGGAGTAATGGTCCTATTTTTGATAATGGGGTTGATGAGATTATGAAATCTGATAAAGAATTACTTAATGAATTAACTTGGCAACTTGATTTTATTATAAGGAAACTTTTTCCTGCTTCACAGGAGGAGTATGATGATATGCTTTCAGATTTACAACGTGACAAGAGGTCGGAACGATGAGTAATAAGGTTGATGTGGATGTGAAGTTGCCGTTGGCTGACCGCGTTGGTATATTGGAGGCTAAGCTTCGGCATGCGGAGAATGAAATATTGCGTCAGAGGGATGAATTGAATGAGTTGCGTCGGAAGGTTAATTTGATTATTGAAGCAGGAGGAATAAACATATACTAAAAAAGGTGCGCCGATGATGGAGACTACTGGTGTTCAGATTGATTTTATTAGTTTTTTTACAGGTATGGCTTTTATGTTTGTGATTGTTATTGCTTTTTGGGCTTGGAGAGATGAGAATAAAAAGAAGAAGGTGCGCCGATGACTGATAGGGTTGATGTGGAGTTGGAGTCTTTAGCTGAGCAGCAATTCAGGATTTTGGATGAACTTAGACAAGAGTTCCTTGACGTTCGGCAGACATACGTTGAATACCTACCCAACAGAACAAAAGAAGAATACGACGCATTAGCAATAAGGTGCTTAAAGGATAGCTATAATGGGGGGAAGTGAAGTG
>PWTU01000417.1 GCA_003562775.1 Ignavibacteriales bacterium | reverse complement strand
ATTTCAAAATCGGGCAGGGATACCTACCGTGAATTCAGCTATCCGCCCGATGAACCGTACCTCGACCGCTACTTCATCACCGATTCGATACGCGACGGATTTACGCTCAAGATCGTGTATCAACCGCGGCTTGAAAAAGACTGGCACCTGAAGCGCGATCTGCTCGAAACGTTTCTCAATACCGAACTTGAAGATCTCGAAGATGAGCAGCGTGAATACGTCGAAAAACGAATCAACGAAAAGCTCAGCGCCATCACGTTGTTTCTTGAAAACCCGAACCGCATAAAAACAATAGCTGAAGATATTGCAAAGCACTTCCGTGAAAATGTGGATGGAAAGTTCAAAGCGATGGTCGTTGCAGGAAGCCGGAAGGGGTGTGAGCTTTATAAACGGGAGCTTGATAAACATTTGCCCCCTGAGTACTCCGAAGTTGTGATGTCGTACCGCCCCGAACATGAGGAAGAAAAGATAATTCGTCAGGCAGTTGCCGACCGTATTGCGAGATATCACGTAAAGGATATCGGCACAATGCACGAAAAAGCGATCGAGCAGTTTAAGGAAAGCGACCATCCGAAAATACTGATCGTTACCGAGATGCTCCTTGCAGGTTTCGATGCACCAATATTGCAGACGATGTATCTCGATAAACCGCTCAAAGAGCACCGGTTACTGCAGGCAATTGCGCGGACGAACAGACCGTATAAAGATCTCAAAGAAGCCGGTTTAATTGTCGATTACGTCGGAATTCTCAAACACATTCGCAAAGCTCTGAAACATTACAGTGAAAATGAAATCTCCGGCGTGCTCGATGAGTACGACAGCATCCGGGGTGATTTTGAGTTAACGTTAAACGAATTGCTCGCGCTGTTTGAAGGGTTAACGAAAGAATACAGCAGAGATGTCCTGCGGCAGGCGCTCGAAATCATTACATCCGACGAGCAAATCGAGAAAGATTTTATCGAATCGTACCGGAGAATGCGGAGGTTATTCGAATTGCTTGGACCGGATGAAGTTAAACTCGAAAGATTCGAGGAATATAAATGGCTGTCGTCTGTCTATACTTATTACATGAAGCAGGTAAACCGTCAGCCGGCAATGAACGTGAACATCGAGCGTTATTTCGATAAGACGGTGCGATTCATACACAAGAGTACCGAGCTTCAAAGCATCGAAGATAATCTTCCCGTTATTCAATTCGACGAGCAGTATCTCGATAAACTCGAACAACGGATACAGAGCAAAGAAGAAAAAGCGGCGAACATCCTCTTCACGCTTAATCGTTTAGTTCTCGTAGACCGTCATCAGAATCCCGTTTATGAGTCGCTCATCGAACGGGTAGAACGCTTGCTCGAGTTGTGGAAAGAGAAGACGAAAGATTACGGTCGTATATATTCCGAAGGTATTGAAATCATCAAGCGAATTAACTCGCTTTCTGAACGCCAGCGGTCGCTCGGTTATTCCGATTTCGAGTATGCCGTACTCTTATTGCTCGAAGATCGCTTGAAGGATACCGACGGATTGGTTGAAAGTATATCGTCGCTGTTCAAGAACGTACAGCAATTTTTATTTCCGGGCTGGAACTTACAGACCACCGCGAAGAAAAACGTCGAACGCGAGCTTAGAAAATTTGTGCTTAAATTAAAGCAGCAGTACTCGTTGTCGTATGAAGAACTGGATGAAATTCACGAGAAGATTGTAAAAAGTATAGAACATTATGCAGTATAAATCGAAGATCCGCAGGGACGGAGAAATTCCCTATATTGTCAAATACCGGAATATCAAATATCCGAGATTGGAGTTCAGGACGGGAGAACTTGTCCTTGTACTGCCCCATAACGGACACAATCCGGAGGAGATCATCAAAAAGCATCGAAAATGGATCGAAGGGAAATTAAAATTTATATCGGATCATATAGGGCGGTCGTCAAAATTAAAACTCAAACAGCGGTCGGTTGAGGAGTTACGCAGTGCGGTTAGCGAATTTGTGGAAGAACATGCAGAAATGCTGTGCGTGAATGTGAATCGAATCTATATTCGAAAAATGAAATCGAAATGGGCGAGTTGCAGTGTAAGGAAGAATATCACAATAAATTCTTTAATGCGATACCTTCCGGATTCGCTTATACGTTATATCGTCTATCACGAGATGGCTCACATTATTGAACGAAAGCACACGCGCCGGTTTTGGAGAGCGATTGAAAGAGAATATAAGAACTACAGTGAATATGAAAAGGATTTATTTTTCTATTGGTTCAGATTGAACAGACTGCCCCGGTAATAAACAGCGGTTGAACGGTCAGGCACAACCCACCGTCCAACCGCGCAAAGATCATCTGTCAACTTGACTATATTTTTTCTTTTCGGTAATCACTATCCCCAGCACCACACCTACCAGAAACCAGCCGATCGACATATCGATGATTGAAGTCGTTATATAGCCGGTCGAGAACGACCACCAGTTCCAATACTGGAGATGAATTGCTGCGGTTGCGGCAATTGCAAATACGACGGTAAATGCAACTTTGCCTGTAAACGATATGGATCTTATCTTCCATACCAGCAATGCGACAAAAAACACGCTTATGACGTTGATAATGAAACCGCGAACCAGAAATGGCGTCAGTGAATCGGTCCCGGCGAGCCGGATTGAGGCAAAGACGTGCGGACCTTGCATCATTCGTTCTCTCATTACTTCCTCTGCGATTCTGATTTCCTCGGCAGATGCTCCCGGTCTGTGTTCCGGATAACCGGGTAGAATATACATTCCCGGTGCAGGCGCCTGAGCCCGGATTGCTTCGGTAATTGCATCTTCGTCTGCGAAGCTGTTCAGGTTTGCTTCCTGCAATCCGAACACCATCCATGACAATGCAGACCAGATAAATAATACAACACCCCCCAGAAGACTTGCTACAACAAGTTTCTTAATCATTGTATCTCCTTTGTATATGTGGTTGTGTGTATTGATGTTTCAAAACCGTTCTCGCGGTCCGATAACAAGTTGAGTCGCTAATGACGATATAATGCTGAATATCAACGCCCCGAAAAACGCCGCCCAGAACCCGGCAACATTGAAACCTTCGATGAACGATGCAACAAACCAGAATAGGAGTGCATTTATAACGAACGTAAACAGGCCGAGTGTAAGGATATTAATCGGGAGTGTGATAAGCAATAAAAACGGACGGATAAAAGCATTAATTAAACCGAGAATAAGGGCAGTTATGAGTGCAATGTAAAAACCCGATATATCTATATTTGGTAAAATATACGCGACGAACATTAATGCGAGCGCATTGATTACCCAGCGAATGATAATTGACATGCAGATTCCTATAGGATGTTAGAGTAATAATGTTACTAATTGTACAATTATTCATTATAAAAAGCAATCTGATATCTTCTAAAATGCCTAAAACTGCTTTCCGGTGGGGAAAAGTAGATAACTACGAAAATTCGCCTTTTTCGTGATTTTAATTATATTTTCTCTAAAGCATTAATTTTTTTGCTCTTCCTCTTGACTTTCTGAATAATAGTGGTAAATTTAAAGCATCTGGTGGGTGATTGTGGGGAAATGTGGGTAATCTGTGGATAAGTAGGATAACCGTCTTTTCCGGCTATCATTTCGTAGGGAGGAATTTCGATTGTCCACAAGGTAAACTTTTAAAAACAATGTGGATATATCATGTCCTCATTCAAGGGCAGTTTTATACATTCGATCGATAATAAAGGGAGGATTAACCTTCCTTCCAAGCTTCGCAAGTATATAGCGCCGGAGGCAAACGATACTTTTATCGTTACCCGCGGATTTGAGCAATGTATCTTTGCGTATCCGCTCGATGAATGGAACAACTACGAGAAAGCGATTCGTGGTTTGCGCTCATCGAGTGCAGATAATCGATTTGTTATGAGACATCTCTTACAATTTGCAACCGAAGTCCAGCTTGACGGGCAATCGCGTATCATGCTGCCTCAGAATCTAATTCAGTTAGCGGAGATAAAAAACGATGTACTAATTATCGGGATGCTGGAACGTATTGAGATATGGAATCCTGAAATTTATGACAACTATATCGGGAGCAAAGATGCTACGTATGAGGAGGTAGCGGAAGAGGTTTTTAAAATTAACGGTATTCAAGCATAATTATGAACACCGCATACCACGAGCCGGTGCTCGTGCGTGAAGTTTTGACATATTTAATAACGGCAACCGACGGGGTATATGTCGATGCAACAACCGGCGGCGGTGGACATACAAAGCCGATGCTTGAGCGCCTTACAAAAAGCGGACGCGTTGTATGTTTCGACAGAGATGCCGATGCAATTGCCGAAACGAAACAAAGATTACATCCCTGGAAGTCGCAAGTTACGTTTATACAGGATGTTTTCAGCAGAATCCGGGATCATTTGGTTGAATTATCGATTGACAATGTTGACGGGATTCTATTCGATCTCGGTGTTTCATCGTTTCAGATAAATAACCTTGATCGTGGTTTTACTTATCAACAAGATGCAAAGCTGGATATGAGAATGGATGCGAGATCGGGATTAACGGCGGCAGATGTACTGCAAACATACGGAGAGAATGAGCTCGCCGATGTATTTTACCGGTACGGCGAAGAGCGGCGGGCGCGTCGAATAGCAAGAAGAATTGTACAGGAAAGAGACAAACGGGCAATTACCACAAGCGGCGAGCTTGCGGCGATAATAAGAGAAAGTGTCGGACAAAAATATCTCACGAAATCGATGGCGCGGATTTTTCAGGCGCTGCGTATCGAAATAAACGCCGAACTTGAGCATCTTTCGAACGCTCTTTCACAGACGCCCGGCTTGCTGAATACCGGCGGGCGATTGGTTGTAATCTCATATCACTCGCTTGAAGACAGAATTGTAAAAAATTTTTTAAAGGAAGTATCGGCGACACAAAAAAAAACCGACGATCCGTTCGCCCGGCACGATACGGAGGTTGAACCGGCGTTTAAAATTCTGACCAAGAAACCGGTTCAGCCGGCTCCCGAGGAGCAAATGAGTAATCCACGCTCGCGGAGTGCAAAATTGCGGGCAGCCGAGCGATGTTAAGATGTACGGGAGGATAACGGTATGAGTAACGATAACAGTGTGGTTCAAGAATATGTACGGCGAGCACAGTACGATGCCGCCGACATCAGCGCCGAACACGTCCAGGGGAACCGTCCGGGGCATGCCTACCGGTACGGGCAGAAGCAATCGCGCCGAAAAAAATTATCTACATTTAACATCATTATTTTCCTGTTCGGCTTTGCCGTTGCCCTTGTGTTTTACATCGGTAACATCATCGCCGTGAACGGATTGATGAAAGAAATAAATCAACTTGAACAGGAATATGAAAAGATCCGGAATCACAACGAGTACTTGCGTGCAGAGTTGAATAACCGTACCGGTCTCGAACAAATCGGGTCTATTGCAGTTCAGCAACTTGGACTGAGTAATCCATCGGAACCGCCGCAATGGCTGACTATCAGTAAAGAGGAAGTGGAAAGACTGCAACGTGAACTCGACAGGTATAAACGATGAAACGGAAAAACAAAAATACGCAGAAGCAAAATGGTAAAATGAATTATGTTCTGCCGGGTAGAGCGGGAAGAGGACGATTTATTTTTATGAAACTTGTTTTCATTGTGTTATTTGCGATTATCTTCACCCGTTTATTTAAAATTCAGGTGCTCGACGGCAGCGAATACCGCGAGATGGCAAACAAACAGTACGAAACCGGGAGAGAAATAATCGCATCGCGCGGCGTGGTGTTTGACCGCAACGGTAATATTTTTATATCGAATACGGAATTCGTTTCGTTCGCAGTCGATCCCATTATGCTTGGCAACAACGCCGAAAAAGTAGCGCGAAATTTTTCATCGGTGTTTGGAAGGCCGGTTGCTCATTATCTACAACGTATTCGCGGAGGTCGGAAATTCGTTTGGCTTGAACGGAGGGTATCGCCCGATTATCTGGAAAGGATCGATCTCGATGTTCACGGATTAATCGTATCCAATGAACCGAAACGGCTATATCACTATGGCAATCTTGCAAGAGAGGTGCTCGGTGTGACAGATATCGATAACACCGGTATTTCGGGGATTGAATTACAGTTTGATAAAAGGTTGCGCGGCAGAAACGGTTACATAGTCATGCAGCGTGACGGCAAAATGCGCTCGTTCCCAACGGTCGATTATCCGCGGATAGAAGCGGTCAATGGAAACAATCTTGTCCTGACCCTGGATTTATCGTTGCAAGCAATCGCAGAAGAAGAGTTGAAGCGTGGTATTGAACGCAATGATGCCGAATCGGGTTTGGTCGTGATGATGAATCCAAAAACGGGGGCTATCCTTGCGATGGCAAATTATCCATCGGGCGGACGAAATCGCGTTATAACGGATAGGTTTGAGCCGGGTTCGGTATTTAAAATTGTTACCGCGGCATCGGCGATCGAGCATAATTTGCGAACCGGCAGCGATATGATCTATGCCGAGGGGGGAACATATACCGGCGCCGGGGGGAGGGCAATTCGCGACAGTGAAGAACATGAGTGGCTTTCCGTCCGTGAAGCGATAATGTATTCAAGCAACATCGTAATGGCAAAACTTTCAGACGAGATCGGAGCGGAGCGCTTGTATAAAATGTCGCGCGATTTTGGATTCGGTATTCCGACCGGGATCGGGCTGCCGGGTGAGGTGCGCGGCATTTTAAAACGACCGGTGCAATGGTCGGGTACAACGCTTAATAGAATGGCATTCGGATATGAAGTAGCGGTAACGCCCTTGCAAATGGCAACGGCATATGCAGCAATTGCAAATGGCGGTTTGTTGATGCGACCGTATATTGTCTCGCGCGAGTTTGATACCCGTGGTAAAACTTTGTTTGAAGCAAGACCGCAGCAAATACGACGGGTAGTAAGCGCTGCGACGGCAGACACACTTGTATCGTTTTTTGAAGATGTCGTTCGGGACGGCACCGGCAGAAATGCGCGCATAAACGGTGTGCGAATCGCCGGTAAAACGGGAACGGCGCGAAAATACTTCGATGGCGAATATTCGAGTTCGCATTATACGACTTCGTTTGTCGGGTTCTTTCCGGTTGAAGATCCCGAAATTGTATGTTTGGTTATGATGGATAATCCCCGGCGCGGAGGATATTATGCAAGTGCAACCAGTGTACCGGTATTCCGGAATATCGCCGAGAGGATAATCTCAACGGGGTTGCTGAGAATACCGCCTGCGGCGCCCGAAGATTTCGAAGAAATGCAAATGCATATTTATAAAACGAGCGCTTCACAAAAAATAAAGGATTATTCGAATCCACCGGTGCCGGATGTTCGCTATTATCCCGTAACGGTTGCACGGCAAATTCTTGGTAGAATTGGATATAATGTGAAAGTAGAAGGAGAGGGAATTGTTGTTGATCAACAACCTCCTCCCGGTGCTCGTGAAGCGAGATCGGCGTCGATTAAATTGATTGCGCTTAATAACAACAGCAATAATGAAGAATCGATTATAGTGCCCGACCTTCGCGGGCTCACTGTCAGAAGTGCGCTGAACAAAATGCTTGTCGAAGGTGTATCGCTCGATATATCGGGAAGTGGTATCGTTATAGAGCAATCGATCGCGCCGGGTGAGCGGGTAAAGCCGGGAACGATTGTTCGTGTCCGGTGCCGGCCGAAAATCACGGCGGCACAGCTTGCGGGATACTGATATGCGGTTATCTGAGTTGATAGGCGGGGTCGCGGTGACGAAGATGTTCCAGACAGTGTATGGGTCAATGGTACAGACCCACGATGTTGAGATTAATGATGTGCGGTACGATTCACGTACAGTAACGACGGGCGATTTGTTTGTGGCGATTAAGGGATTACAATCGGACGGGCATCGGTATTTGCTGGAGGTGGTGCGTAAAAAAGCAAAAGCGGTAGTAATTGAAGACGATACGGCCTTGCCCGATTCACTGTGTATGCACGAAGGAGTTGTGAAGATCGTGGTTCCCGATGCACGGGCGGCATTGTCCCGGATATCGGCTAATTTCTTCAGGCATCCTTCGCGTGAAACGCGGGTGGTTGGAGTGACCGGTACAAACGGCAAAACAACCACAACGCATTTGATTGCATCGGTTATGGAAGCAGCCGGCAAGAAGCTGGGTTTGATCGGCACGATTGAATATAGGATAGGCGGCAAGTCGGTGAATGCGTCTCATACAACTCCGGGTTCGTATGAGTTGCAGAAGCTGCTCCGCGAAATGGTCGATGTGGGCTGCTCGCATATCGTTATGGAAGTGTCGTCGCATGCGCTCGAGCAGCATCGCGTTGACGATGTGAAATTTGCTTCGGCGGTGTTTACAAATTTGACGCAGGATCATCTGGATTATCATGATTCGATGGACTTGTATTGTAAGGCAAAGCAACGGCTGTTTCGGTTGCTCGATGAGAATGCAGTTGCTATCACAAATGTCGATTCCGAATACGGCCTGAAAATGGTTGCGGGAACGAAGGCGGCAGTAAAGAGTTATGGAAATAAACATGACGCCGATTTTCGCCCGGAGAATATACGGGCAACAATGCACGGAACGACGTTCACGATTAAACATGATACAGTCGAAACCGACATAACGACATCTTTAATCGGACGGTTTAACGTAGCGAACGTCTTAGCTGCTTATGCGTTTGCTTATGCTGAGAGCTTTGACGTGAACAGTATTATAAAGGGAATTGAACAAATGCGTGACGTGCGGGGAAGGTTTGAAAGCGTTGTATCTCCCGAAACAAAGGGATGGATAGCAGTGATCGATTATTCACATACACCGGATGCCCTGGAGAACGTGTTGACTGCTATTCAGGAAATAAAACCCCGGGAGAGTCGTGTGACGACGGTATTCGGTTGCGGCGGCGATCGTGACCGGAAGAAGCGTCCGGTTATGGGCAAAATAGCGCAGCGGCTCAGCGACAGGATTTTTGTTACGTCCGATAACCCACGGACGGAAGATCCTGAAAAGATTATCGATGAGATACTGGAAGGGATCGAACCAACAACGGATGTCATCCGTGAAGCCGACCGGCGTCGTGCAATCGAGCAGGCGCTGCAAACGGCCGGCAGAAATGATGTGATTTTAATTGCCGGAAAGGGACACGAAACGTATCAGATAATCGGTGAGACGCGAATTCATTTTAACGACCGGGAAATTGTGGAAGAGTGGATAAATAAACATTTAACAAATTAAGTTACTATGCCCGTTATTGGTAAAGATATTGCTGCTGTAGCGAAAACGATTGAGAACGATAATGGCTCATTCCGGGGTGCCCGATTCCCTGCGGCATCGATTGATACACGGTCGATGCCGGATGGAGCGGTATTCTTTGCTATACGCGGTGAGGAGCGTGACGGACATGAGTTTGTACCGGATGCTTCAAAGCGTGCAGCGGCGGTTGTCGTTGAGGAGCAATGGTGGCGGGAAAGCGGTGCAAAGGAAAAAACGGGTATCAGGTGCCCGGTTGTAATCGTAGACGATACGGTAAAAGCATTGGGCGACATTGCACGCTTGCACCGGAGAAAGTTTTCGATTCCGGTGCTTGCCATAACAGGCACCAGCGGCAAGACCACCACGAAGGATATGATTGTGCAGGCACTTGAAAAGAAATATACCGTTCATCGGACTCGCGGCAATTTCAATAATCATCTTGGGCTGCCGTTGACGTTATTCGATATGAAAAAGTCCGATGAGGTATCGGTTGTTGAGATAGGGATGAATCACTCCGGAGAGATAGAATATCTGTGTTCGATTGCAGAACCGACGCATGGTCTCGTGACCAACGTCGGAAGGGGGCATCTTGAGTTTTTTGGATCGATAGAAGATGTTGCCCGGGAAAAGGGTATGCTGTTTCGCTGGATTGAAAATGATCCGGATCGGATTGCATTCGTCAATGTCGATGATGAGAGAATAGTAAATCAGGCAAAATCGCTGCCGAATGTAATGCGGTTTGGTTTTGATCGTGATGATGTGGATGTTGCCGGCGCAATCCTCGATAGCGATGATTCGGGATGCTTCAGATTTGTTTTTAAAACAAAGGATTATTCCGGATTGTACACGGTGAAATTGCCGATAGGAGGCCAACATAATATTGGAAACGCGCTTGCAGCCACAGCGGTTTGTCTTAGATTTGATGTAGATCCGGTTATGATATGTGAGGCGCTGCAAAATTTCGTTCCACCTGCGAAAAGGAATGTAATTAAAAAAGTGCACGGCATAACAATCATCGATGATACCTATAATGCCAATCCGGAATCTATGCGGGCGGCGCTGGAGATGTTCCGGTCGATGAAAATAAGCGGAAAGAAAATACTGGTGCTGGCGGATATGCTCGAATTAGGAAAGCAAAGCGGGGAGGAGCATGGTCGTATCGGAATGTTGATTCCCGATTTGGGTTTTGAATATGTGTTTGCTTTCGGTAAAGAATCGGAAACGTTGTATGAAGCGGCGGCCGTTCCGTTCGGAGGCCATTATGATGATAAGAAGAAACTTGTAGCAGATCTGGAAGGGATTATGAAAAACGGCGATGCCGTTCTCGTAAAAGGTTCGCGCGGAATGAAAATGGAAGAGATTATCGATTTTATCGAGCAAAGATTACGGGAATAATAATAAATCATAAATAATCAATAATAAATAATCATCCGGTGCTGTTTCATTTAATCGAATATATCGATACTCTTTACGATCCGCCGGGATTCGGAATGTTTCAGTTTATTACATTCCGGGCTGCCCTCGCAGCGATAACGGCATTGATTGTGAGCTTCTGGTTCGGTCCAAGGATAATCAAAATGCTGCGCGTAAAGCAGGTGGGTGAGCTTGCAAAGTACGAAGCACCGGAGCGGCATTTGAAAAAAGCAGGCACCCCGACTATGGGCGGTTTAATAATCTTGCTTGCAATTCTGGCGCCGACATTACTGTGGGGTGATCTTCGTAATACGTATGTGCAATTAATTATTTTTGTAACCGTATGGCTCGGAGCGGTGGGGTTTATGGACGACTATCTGAAAGTTGTAAAGAAAAAGCCGAAGGGATTGATCGGGCGTTATAAGATTATCGGGCAGATTAGTATCGGCTTGATTATAGGGAGTATTATTTACTTTTTTCCGCATTGGATCGATGCAGATCTATGGCGATTAAGGTCATCGACAACCGTCCCGTTCTTTAAGGATATGGAATTCGATCTCGGCTTTTTTTATATCCCGATGGTAATCTTTATAATCACCGCAACGTCCAATGCTGTAAACTTAACCGACGGCCTGGACGGGTTAGCCATCGGTTTGGTGGGAATCGTCGGGCTGACCCTTGCGGTGATTGCGTATATATCCGGACATATTGTGTTTAGTGAGTATCTCACTATTCCCTATCTCCGCGGCAACGGCGAGCTTGCCGTTTATCTTGCGGCTCTTGTAGGTGCGTCGTTGGGCTTTTTATGGTATAACTCGCATCCGGCGCAAGTGTTTATGGGGGATACGGGTTCACTTGCGTTGGGCGGTGCGATCGGTGCGGTGTGTGTATTAATCAAAAAAGAATTATTGCTGCCGACGCTCGGCGGCATTTTTCTGGCTGAGGCATTGTCGGTGATTATTCAGCGCGGGTATTTCAAATACACGAAGAAGAAGTACGGTGAGGGAAGGCGGGTATTTCTAATGGCGCCGATACATCACCATTTCGAAATGAAGGGATTACCCGAATCGAAAATCGTGATGCGGTTTTATATCGTTGCCATCATATTGATGATCCTGAGTCTGGCAACGTTTAAGGTGAGATAAAATGGATTCTGTCAATAACATAACGAAATCGGTTCAACATCGTGACTTCGGAGGAATTCCGGTCACCGTGATCGGTGCGGCACGGAGCGGAGTCGGAGTTGCCAAATTACTTGCATCGGCGGGCGCCCGCGTGTTTGTGAGCGACATCGCGGAATCGGTAGAATTAAAACAATATTTAAATGAGCTTGAGCGTTTTACGATACCATATGAAACCGGTAAACACAGCGATCAAGTGTATGACGCCGGGTTACTCGTTGTAAGTCCCGGCGTACCGTCGGATGCTCCCGTTGTGCGCAAGGCACGGGAGCGCGGGATAACGGTTGTCAGTGAACTCGAAGCGGCGTCATGGTTCTGTCGCGTACCGATTATTGCCGTGACCGGAACGAACGGAAAAACAACCACGACAACATTGATCGGACGAATGTTACACGATGCGGGACGATTACACATAGTTGCCGGTAATATCGGCGATGCGTTTTCAAATCATGCTGCGCAGTTGAACAGCAACAGTCTTGCGGTGGTGGAAGTAAGCAGTTTTCAGCTCGATCATACAGAGCGGTTTAAGCCCAAAGTTTCAATTATTTTAAATATAACGCCCGATCATTTAAACCGGTATGGGAATTCAATAGAACGTTATATAGCATCGAAAAGTCGTGTATTTATGAATCAGGATGAAGAAGATGTGTTAATTTATAATGCGGATGATTCTCACGTCGTTAAGCTGGCTAAAAAAGCACGTGCGCGTACGTTCGGGTTTAGTCTTGAGCGGGGACTTAGGGAAGGGGCATTTTATAAAAATGAATCGTTGAACATTACTGTCGATGGTCAAGAGCAAACTATCATACGACGAAATGAAATGCTGTTACCCGGCTTGCACAATGTTGCCAATGCACTCGCAGCGTCGCTTGCGGTGTCGATATTCGGAGTCGGGGTCGGGTCCCTGAAACATACATTATCGACGTTCCGGGGGGTTGAACACCGGCTCGAATTTATACGGGAGATAAACGGTGTGCGGTTTGTCAACGATTCAAAGGCGACAAACGTGGAATCGACCCGGCACGCATTACAAAGTTTTGAAGCCCCGCTTATTTTGTTATTAGGCGGGAGAGATAAAGGAAACGACTACACACGAATCGATGATCTCGTTCGAAAGAATGTAAAAGCGATTGTCGCTATCGGAGAATCGGCTGAAAAAGTTGTAGAACATTTTACGAAGATCGTAAAAGTGGCGCCTGCCGCGTCTATGGTCGAAGCGATTGATCAAACGCTGCAGCTTGCAGACAGTGGAGATACCGTACTGCTATCTCCTGCCTGTGCAAGCTTTGATTGGTTTACCGGTTACGAGCATCGGGGCAGGGTATTCAAAGAATTGGTGAATGGAATAGCGGACAATAGATGAAAAATCAACGCAACCATATTGACCTGCTGATATTAATTGTGGTGCTGATACTTATGCTGCTGAGTCTTAGCGCAGTGTACAGCGCAAGTGCGTCGTGGTCGCTTGAACGAACCGGTAATCCGAATACACTCATGACAAATCACGCAGTAAGCGTCGTGGTCGGATTTATGGTGCTCTTTATTTTTATGAACATACCTTATCGTGTTTATAAAAAACTTAGCAAACCTGGAATTCTTTTTGTATTGGGCGCCCTTGCTGCCACGCTATTTTTCGGAAATGAAATAAAGGGCGCCACCAGATGGATTCAATTAGGTTCGTTTAATTTCCAGCCGTCGGAATTGGCAAAGGTTGCCCTGTTGGTCCATATATGTGTATTAATCGAACGCAAGAAATCCTATCTCCACGATTGGCGGAGAACCTTGCTGCCGATATCGGTCTGGATAGGATGCGTTTCAGTGTTGATTATGCTGCAGCCCAATTTCAGTATGGCGGCAATGATTATCGTATTAAGTATTGCCGTACTATTTCTGGGAAGAGTACCGGTACGACAGCTTGCTGCGGGCGCTGTTCTTACTCTGCCGGCAGTGTTAGTCTACTTTGTTATGGCGCCGTATCGGTTGCAGCGTATCGTGGGATTTCTCGATTCGGATAGTGAAGTTACCGGTATTACCTATCAAATGTCGCAGGGAATATTGGCATTCGGCCGGGGTGGAATTCTCGGGGTCGGTCCGGGAGCAAGCAAACAACGGGATTTTTTCTTGCCGGAGTCTCACGGTGATTATGTATTTGCAATATTCGGAGAAGAGTGGGGATTCCTCGGTGCGGCATTGGTGATAGTAATATTTGTAATCATTTTTCTTCGCGGTTTTAGAATCGCACTTAATAGTAAGGATAATTTTGGCAAGCTTTTGGCAGGCGCAATGACATTGGTAATTTCGAGCTATGCGATAATAAATAGTTTGGTAACGACAGGTTTGTTACCGACGACGGGATTACCGATGCCGTTTTTAAGTTACGGCGGAACGGCGATGATAGCGAATGCAGCAGCGATCGGGATATTGCTGAATATTTCGTCGTATACGAATTTACGCCCGAAAAAACCCCCGGCGGGATCGGAAGCGCTTCAGCATAACCGGGTGCAGTGATATGAAACAACTGCGGATCATTATCGCCGGCGGCGGTACGGGCGGACATGTTTTTCCGGCTATTGCAATAGCCGAGGAAATAAAAAAGTTAAATCCCGATGCTGAAATTGTGTTTGTCGGGACAAGAAAAAAAATAGAATCGTGGGTAATCCCGCAAAAAGGATACCGGTTCCATCCGGTTTGGATCAGCGGATGGAGCAGAAAACTACAATGGGAATCGATACTTTTTCCCATAAAGGTGATCGTTGCGATGATACAATCGTATGCAATAATAAAAAGATTTAAACCCGATGTAGTTGTCGGAACCGGCGGATACGTATGCGGGCCGGTGGTGCGGGCGGCATCGTTTCGGGGTATACCGACGGTTATTCAGGAACAGAATAGTTATCCCGGTGTTACAACTCGAATGCTTGCATCGAAAGCACAGTGTGTGCATATCACCTTCGATGAAACGCGCAAGTATTTAAAGCGAACCGATAACGTATTTACCTCGGGCAATCCGACCCGGAACGAACTTGGATCGGTGGCGCGTGAAGAAGCGCTACGGAAGTTCAATTTCGATCCGTCGAAACCCGTCGTGCTTGTGTTTGGCGGCAGCCAGGGTGCGGCAACAATTAATAATGCAATTGCCGGTTCGATTGCGGTATTTGAGAAACACAATGCACAGTTACTATGGGTAACCGGTGATGTAATGTACGAAGGTATAAAGGAAAAATTCGAGGAACGAAAAGACCGGATTATTGTCCCGTTTATAGACGATATGGCTTCGGCGTATGCCGCAGCAACACTCGCCGTTTGTCGTGCGGGCGCCACGACAATAGCCGAGCTTACGCGAATCGGTCTGCCCTCGATACTCGTACCGTACCCGTACGCTGCGGCAAATCATCAGGAGTTTAACGCACGTACGTTGGCGGATAACGGCGCAGCACGAATGATACGCAATACGGATTTGATATCCGAGCTGCCCGGTGTATTGACAGAAATGCTCAGCGAACCCGGGACACTTGCAGCGATGAGCGAGAAAGCGAGATCGCTGGGAAAACCCGATGCGGGAAAAATTATAGCCCGTTCAATAATTGAAGCAGCAGAAAGAAAAGCACAATGAAGGTATTTCCGTACAAACTCGATTTTTATTATCAGCAAGCGATTATGTATCTCATAACGCTCATCGTGTATATTGTAATCCGGGGTACCTTTGCCGATGAGCGTTTTGTATTCGTTTATCACGATCCAATCGTGATTATTATGTTGTTCTTTGTTCTGATTGCTTTCTCGATGATTGTCATTAACCGTATCCGGAACCGGCGGATCGTTGTTGAGGAGAACGCAATAAAGTTTGTCAATCGGTTTAAGGAATGGGTGTTATCGGTTGACGATATTGAATGGATGCATATCACAAAAGAGCGAAAAGTTGAAACGGCAGGGAAACTACAAGCAGTAATAATTAAGCGGAAAGGCAGAAAGCGACTCATGCGAATACGCGTCGGACGTTATGAGCAACCCGAGGATTTTATAAAAGCGATGAGAGATATCGCAGAGCGTGTTCCGGGACGACCGAAACGGACATTAACCGATAAATTAAAACGACAATAGCGTATGGCACGCACAGATACATGTTTCATACAATACAAAAAATACATTTTGTGGGAATCGGTGGAATCGGTATGAGCGGCATTGCTGAAATATTACTCGATCAGAACTTTAAAGTATCAGGTTCCGATCGCCAGTTAAGCGATATTACCGATAGATTACAAAAACTGGGTGCAAAAATATACGAAGGGCATTCGAGCGGGAATGTGAAAGACGACGTTGACGTGCTGGTCTATTCATCTGCCGTTACGCTGGATAATCCGGAAATTGTCGAAGCAAACCGGCGCCGTATTCCGGTAATCCGCCGTGCGGAGATGCTTGCCGAAGTTATGCGGTTAAAATACGGCATCGGCATTGCAGGAACGCACGGTAAAACAACGACTACATCGCTGACAAGTCTGGTGTTGCTTGAAGGAGGACTCGATCCGACCGTTATCGTCGGCGGAAAGTTAACGGGGATCGGCGGAACCAATGCGCGTCTCGGTAAGGGTGATTATATAGTGGTCGAAGCGGATGAATTCGACAAATCGTTTTTATCGATTACGCCGACAATAGCAGTGTTGACGTCGCTCGAAGTCGATCATCTTGATACATACAAAAATCTCGATGAAATAATAGATGCATACGTACAGTTTGCGAACAAAGTACCGTTTTACGGGTTTGTATCGCTTTGTCTCGACGAATCGAATTTACGGGAAATTATGCAGCGGATTAACAAACGGCTTGTCACTTACGGTTTAACGTCGCAGGCCGATATCTCTGCATATGATATATCATTCAATCAAATGCAAACAGCTTTCAAGGTACGGTGTAAGGGAAAGGAATTAGGATCGGTAGTGCTTCAGATCCCCGGCTTCCATAACGTGAAAAATGCGCTTGCCGCTCTATCGGTCGCACTTGAACTCGATATTACTTTCGAAGATGCAAAACGAGGACTTGAAAAGTTCTCGGGTGTTGCGCGGCGAACCGAAATTACATACCGGTCGGATGACTTTATGGTTATAGACGATTATGCACATCATCCGACGGAAGTGAAGGTAACGCTTCACGGCATAAGACAGGCATGGCCGGGGAGACGGATCGTTTGTGTGTTTCAGCCGCATTTGTATTCACGTACGCGCGATCAGTACGAAGAATTCGGGCGCGCGTTTTTCGACGCCGATCTCCTGATAATTACCGGAGTATATCCCGCACGGGAAAAACCGATTGAAGGCGTTGAAGGAGCTCTTATTGCAGAAACTGCCGAAGGATTCGGCCATAAACATGTTTGTTATCTGCAGGATAAACAAGAAATACCCGGGATGATCAAATCAGTTATGAAAAAAGATGATATCATAGTAACAATGGGTGCGGGTGATATCTGGAAATACAATAAAGAAATTGTACGCTTATTAAAGGATTAACCTGATGGTTTCGTTAGAGGACTTGCAAAAAGTTTTTCGGGGTGAAATAAAGATAAGCGAATCGCTGTCGCAGCATACATGGATCAAGGTAGGAGGCCCTGCCGATTACTACCTAAAACCGTCCGATCGTGAAGATATTATTAATGTCGTCCGTTTCTTCAGGGATTGTGATTTCCCGTATTTGATTATCGGTCGTGGAAGTAATTTGCTCGTACACGATTACGGTTTTCGCGGAGCGGTGATTAATCTTGAAGACATCATGTCCGATATCCGGGTTGAGGATGATACCGTTGTCGTTGATGCGGGAGTATGGATTTCGACATTTGTGGATTTTTGTATTAAGAAAGGGTATGCCGGCACGGAGATGCTTGCCGGTATACCCGGCACCATAGGGGGAGCGGTGATTATGAATGCAGGTGCGTACGGCGGGGAAATATCGGATTATATTGTCGAAGTAGAAGTTTTGCGTGATGCGAAAGTAGTAAAAGTGAAAAAAGAGGATGCAGGGTTTGCATACAGGAATTCCGGGTTTAAAAACGATGTAGTATTGTCTGCAAGCTTCAGGTTCCCGAAAAAAGATAAAGACGATTTAATGCAGGTACGCCGGGAATTATTAATAAAGAGAAATGCGGCACAACCGGTTAATTTCCCGAATACGGGGAGTATTTTTAAAAATCCGGAGGGAAATTTTGCCGCAAAACTAATTGAAAGTTGTGGTTTAAAGGGCAAGCGGATCGGCGGTGCAATGATATCGGATTTGCATGCGAATTTCATTGTGAATGTCGGGAATGCAACGGCAAAGGATGTTTTTGAACTCATGGTCCTGATGCGAAATGAAGTATTTAAACGATTCGAAATTTTACTCGAAAACGAAGTGTTGTTGGTCGGATTCAGTGCGAAAGAAACAAGTATGCTTACTGAACTGCCGTCGGAGATAAATAGCTAAGGAATATGCGCAAAGCAATATTTACCATATTGATGATTGTCTTGTTTGGCGGACTCTGGTTTGCAGCGCATTCGTGGTCGAAAAACCTCGAAGTCTTAAAGGTATACGTATACGGAACGAATTACATAGATCATGATGAGATATTGGAGCTTGTTGCATTGCCGGATGGAATTTTGTTTGAGGATATTAATCTTGGTGAAATTCGGCAGCGGGTAGAGCGGCATCCGTATGTCAGAACGGCATCGGTGAACAGAGATTTTCCTTCTGCCATTCGTGTCAGCATTCGTGAGCGCACACCATCCGCATTGTTGGTTGGTTCGCGAATGGCAGTGATAGATGAGGAAAACATCGTTATACCCGTTCGGCATGGGGAACCGTTGAGAAATCTCAGTATTGTGAGCGGGTCGTTCAGGATCCCGCAACCCGGCGATACTTTACGGCATGCAAGTATCGACCGGGCATTGCAGGTTTTGCGGGCGACGAGAGAAACCGACGAGGTCCTGCATCATCTTTTTTCCGAGATACAAATTCTGGATGATGGAAGTTTAGTTGCGTATACCACGGATAATGGAGTTCCGGTATTTATCGGAAAAGATGTGAACGCACAAAAATTGATTGCTTTTAAAGAATTCTGGTTGCAGGAGGTGGCGCCGGTCGGGGCGGATCAGATTCAGAGTATCGACATACGGTTCGACGGGCAAATTGTGACCCGCTGGCGGACGGGCAGATAAAGTGTTTAACAGACTAAATTAAACGAGATGAACTTATGCAAAATGATATAATAGTAGGACTTGATATCGGCACAACGAAGGTGTGTGCAATCGTTGCAGCCAAAGAAGACGACGGGCGCTTGAACATTCTCGGTATTGGCAGGAGCCCGTCCGACGGATTAACGCGCGGCGTGGTAACGAACATCGATAAAACCGTGAAATCTATTCAACGCGCAATTGAGGAAGCACAGTCGCAGTCCGGGGTAAAAGTAACCCAGGTGAGTGTCGGCATTGCCGGTGAACATATTCAGAGTTTTCAAAGCCGCGGCGTTATAGCGATCAGCAATGCCGATAACGAAATTATGCAGCCGGATGTTGATCGATTAATTGAAGATACGAAACGGGTTGCGCTGCCGGCGGACCGGCAAATACTGCATGTGATACCGCAGGAGTTTATTATCGACGGACAGGATGGAGTCTATGATCCTGTCGGTATGTCCGGTGTTCGTATGGAGGCGAATGTTCATATTATAACCGGATTGGTCACCGCTGCACAGAATATTTACAAATGTGTTCAACGTGCAGGTCTCGATGTAGAGGATATGGTGCTCGAACCGCTTGCGTCAAGTTACGCGATCCTTGATGATGAAGAAAAAGAAGTCGGTGTGGTGCTGATAGATATCGGCGGTGGAACAACCGATCTTGCCGTGTTTGAGGAGCGCACCATCCGGCATACATACGACAGCGGCATTGCAGGGCAAAAAGTGACCGACGATATAAGAAAAGGTCTCGGTGTTCTGAAAGAACAAGCAGAGCGATTGAAACGCGATCACGGTTGTGCATTTATGCCTTCGATAGTCGATACCGAGCACATAACATTACCGGGTATCGGGGGCCGTGCTCCGCTTGAAATCGATAACCGTCTGCTTTGTCAGATCATACAACCGCGAATGGAGGAGATACTCGAAATTGCAGCAATGGAAATAAAGCGATCCGGTTATTCAAAACATCTCTCGGCTGGAGCGGTGTTGACGGGCGGCGGTTCGCTTATTAACGGTACTATAGATCTCGCCCAGGAAGTGCTTGGGATGCCGGTAAAACTCGGTATTCCGACCGGTTTTCGGGCAGGGTTGGTGAAAGAGGTCGAAAATCCGATATATTCGACGGCAGTCGGATTGATTTTGCACAGATTAAAAAGTAACGAAAAATCGACGCTCGAATTTAACGGTAAAAGCAAAGGAGCGAGTATTAAAAGGATTATTGAACGTATGAAATCATGGTTCGACGAATTATGATCAGTTGGCAGTAGCAGTGGCAGTGGGCAGTAATAAGGTGAAATTGCTATGTTCGTTGTATGTGGCGTCGGCGGTTGGAAGTGAATAGGTAAGCCATGGTAATTACGTACTAAATGAGAATGGTTTATGGAGTCTAAAGACTTTCGCAGTTTACGTGTTTATCAGCTAGCTTATGAATTAGCAATGGAGATATTCCGGCTGTCGAAGTCGTTTCCGAAGGAGGAGAAATATTCACTTACAGCACAGATAAGGAGATCGGCAAGATCGATTTGTGCTAACATCGCAGAAGGATATAGAAAGAGACAGTACCCGAATCATTTTGCAAGCAAAATGTCCGATGCTGACGGTGAATGTAGTGAAACTACAATCTGGTTGGATTTTGCGCTTGATTGTGGATATATAAAGGAAGACGTGCACAAAAAATTAAGAGAAAAATACGATGAGGTCGGAAGAATGCTCGGTAGTATGATAACTAGTCCTGAAAAGTTTATTCCGAAACGTTAATAGGAGGTTACTGCCACTGCAAACTGCAACTGTCAACAGTTAAGGTCAGAGTAAAAAATTGTATGGAATTGCAAAAAATATTGAGTAAATAAGCAATAGGAAAAAAGAAACAAACCCACACCCATAAATAAAAGGAGGTTACCGTGATAGAACTCGATGTGACTCGACACAAGGGGGCTCATATCCGCGTGGTCGGTGTCGGTGGCGGGGGGGGCAATGCAATCAACAGCATGATTGAGAAAGGTTTGCAGGGCGTTGAATTCATTGCAGTCAACACCGATACACAAGCGCTTGAAAACAATGGCGCAAAGCATAAAATACAGGTCGGCAAGAATCTGACGCGCGGGCTTGGAGCAGGCGCCGATCCTCAAATCGGGCACCGTGCAGTTGAAGAAGACCGCGAAGAAATCGCTCAGACGTTGGATGGCGCCGATATGGTGTTCATCACCGCAGGTATGGGCGGCGGAACCGGTACGGGAGGCGCGCCTATCGTTGCCAATATAGCAAGATCGATCGGCGCGTTGGTTGTCGGTATCGTTACCAAGCCGTTCAATTGTGAAGGAAAAAAACGTTCGGCTCAGGCGGATATGGGTATAGACGAACTCAAAAAACACGTCGATACATTGATAGTGATCCCAAATCAAAAATTGCTATCGATCGTCGAACGGAATACCTCGTTGCTTGAAGCATTTAATGTTGCAAATGATGTGTTGTATAATGCAACGCGTGGTATTTCGGAATTGATCACAGTACCCGGGCTGATCAATGTGGATTTTGCCGACGTTCGCACCGTTATGCGGGAGATGGGCGATGCGTTGATGGGAACCGGCGTCTGCAAAGGCGAAAACCGGTCGGTTGAAGCGGCGCAGTCGGCGATATCAAGTCCGCTGCTCGAAGGGGTATCCATAGTCGGTGCACAAGGGGTACTTGTCAACGTTACCGGCGGTAAAAACATGACCCTTGTCGAGGTAGACGAGGCGACCAATGTAATTTACGATGCCGCCGGTGAAGATGCCAACATAATACTCGGTGCCGTAGTTGACGACCGTCTTGATGAAGAAGTTATGGTCACTGTGATCGCGACCGGTTTTAACCGCAAACCAACGGCGCGTTCACCGAAACAATCGAAAATCCTCGATCATATTCCATCAGGTGTACAGGATCTCAAACGATTTGACGAACCGGCATATATGAGACGCGGCATCGATCTCCCGGTAACTCGTTACCGCAGCAGCGAAGAACGTATTGAAAGAGATAAAGAGAAGGAAAAGATCGATAAGCAAAATCCGGATAAACCGGCTTTTTTGCGAAAGATTATGGATTAAATTGGTAAATTCATGTTGAAGGACATGCCATATCTTTTTGGGTGTGGAATGGTATGTCTTTCTTTACATCCGGGCCGTTGCTCATTCCCCCAGGCAGCGGCCGGATTATTTATTGTAAGTCGAATAATTTAAATGCTTCCGATCGATCGAACCCTTAAATGGTTTCTTCTCATAGTAGCCCTGCATTCACTCGGTGTCGGAATTGCATTGATCATTGCCGGTGATACTATGAGAGGATTTTTTGGCTTTCCTCAATTTGTGAGCAGATTTTTTCAAATGCAGGGCGGTGTTTTTCATTTACTCCTCTCATATTTATATTGGAAAACCAGTACCGACGTATCCCGTTATGAACACCTCATTATATATGTGATCATTGTTAAATGTGCTGCAACGGTATTTTTATTTTCATACTACTTTTTTATCGAGCATATAATTATGGTGTTGTTCTCCGGTTTTGTCGATGGAGGAATGGGAGCGATTTTATACATACTGTTCCGGTATTGGAAAAAACAAAAGATCGATGCATAACCGCTTCCTCTGATTTCTATAAAAACGTATAAATTCCACATTAGAGTAGACTCATAAATGCTCTCTGAAAAACTCCAGCACCGTCTCCGAATAGTGCACCTGCTGTTTCACTTCAGTCAAGCCATGCCCCGCGCGCGGGTATTTGATATAGGTAACCGGAGTCTCGTCAAGATCCATTCCGCGTAATACATCGTAGGCCATTTTTAATCCGACCCATAACTCTTCTGCCTGCCCCATCGGTACACGTGCATCGTCGGCGCCATGGAGAATCAGTAATGGTGTTTCGTTTTCCGGCTGAACCGCACGCTCAAGGTACCAGACCGGTGAAGCTTCCATCAACGGCAGCCGGTGCTCTTCTTTAAAATGCCACATATCGTAGTGTACGAGCGATACCTCGTAAGGGATATCTGTCGTACCGGTATCGGAAAACTTGTTTGAAATACCCACAAACATTGCCGATGCAGCGAAGTTTCCCGCGTAGCGTGTTGCTGCAAGAGCCGAAAAATAACCGCCGTATGAGCCCCCGGTGATGCCGACGCGGTCGCGGTCGATAAGTCCCTGTGCAAAGAGATATTCAACGCCGTCGATTACATCGGTGAATTCCTTCCCGCCAACGTCGCCGTGATTTGCCTTCCCGAACTCGACGCCGCGTCCGGTGCTTGCACGGTAGTTGGGGAGAAATACCATAATACCGTTATGCGAATACATCTGGGTCATAGTTGAATAGGTTGTATTCCAGCCATGCGTATATGCCGCTTCCGGTCCGCCATGTATCTGACAGATGAGCGGGTAGCGTTGACCTTCCTGATAATTCAAAGGTTTTAATAACAATCCGGTAATAAGTAATCCGTCCCGTGCTTCGTACTCCACGTACTCGTAATTATTGAATTCCATTTTGTCCAGCACGGGATTATGATGTGTAATCCGTTCGATTGTTTTTTGCTCGATGTCACCGACAAATACTTCCGCCGGATGCTTGTAAGCGGAGGCGTTTGTTGAGAATGTCCTGCGGTCGGCTGTAAGCTGAGCCGAGGTGAATTCCGGTCCGGTTGTTTCATCAATTATGATGGTTTGCTCGCCGCCTCTGAACGGTATGGAACTCATACGCGTCCATATTTTTTCTTCGGAAGTAAAAACGAGCGTGTTGTTATCAAGCCAGTCAATCCATGTTGCGGTTCCTTCGAATCCCGGTATGACTTCCCACTTCTCGCCGGTTGCAGCTTCGGCGACGAATAGCATGCCGTCGATCGGATCGGTTATATCGACGCCGCCGTGCCACGCTACGTATTCGCCGTTCGGCGACCATGCCATGTTTGCAAGCTTTCCTTCGGTGTCGGCAAGCAGCCGGGATTCATCGTTTCCGTCGACATCAATGATATACATTTTTTTGAACATATAGGAATGATCGACTGTCGGAAGCGGACTTGCCTGATATAATATTTTCCGGCTGTCGGGCGACCATTCCAGCGACCAGACGGATTGATCTTCTTTTGTTAATTTAACAGCTTCACCCCCATTTACGTCCTGCATATAAATACGCCGGTGTAGAAAATAATCCGCTTCGATAATCCAGTCTTCTTCCTGTTTCTCGATCTCTTCCGTTTTTTTATCTGCTGCCACAAATGCAATGTGCTCGCCGTTCGGCGCAATCTTATAGGTAGCAACCGGCGTCCCGGATTTTGTGATGAGCTCGGCTTCACCCCCTGTCATCGATATACGATAGACCTGTGTTCCTTTAAAAATTGGTTCCCGGTTTGACCGGAAATAAATATACGAACCGTCGGGCGACCATTGGATATCCATTACATTATATGGTCTGTGTGTGAATTGAACGGGATCACCGCCTTCTGTCGGAACGATGAATAACTCAGTGTACGATCCGCCGCGTTCTTCATCTATGTCGCGTTGGCTGCGGCGGATAAAAGCAATTTTCTCTCCGTCAGGCGATATTGCCGTGCTTGTGACAACTTCAAGGTTCACCACGATTTCGGGGGTGAGGATTTTTTGCTCTTCTGCCGCGGCTGATAGTGCAAAAAGTAGTGCGATGATTGCAACTAGTGGTATGATAGTTGATTTTTTGTATTTCATAGTTTACTCCGGTATTAGATGTTTGTTCCGTTTATTCTGCTGTCATCAGATGATTTTTTAAAAACTCGAGCACCGTATTCGAGAAATGGAGCTGCTGCCGCACCTCATTGGTGCTGTGACCGGCGCGGGGATATGAAACAAAGGTGACCGGGATCTCATCTCGGGTCATTCCACGGTGATATTTGTATGAGAGCTTCAAGCCGCGGTATAATTCGACCGCCTGACCATACGGAACCCGGGCGTCCATCTCACCGTGTAAAATCAGCAACGGTGTTTCGTTTTCTTCCTGAATCGCATTTTCAAGATACCAGATCGGCGATGCTTCCATAATGCCGATCCTGTGTTCATTTTGATAATGAGCGCGATCGAAGTGGACAAGAATATTTTCAAGCGGTGTATCGGTTATGCCGACTTTCGAGAATTGATTAGAGATGCCTACCCAGCTTACTGCCGCCGTAAATTTGCCGGCATATCTCGTGGCGGCCAGGTTAGCGAAATAACCGCCGTAAGAACCACCGACGATGCCGACGCGATCGCGGTCTATGAAACCCTGTTGATTAAGATATTCAACACCATCGAGAACGTCGGTAAATTCTTTCCCGCCGCCGTCGCGGTGATTTGCCTTGGCGAAATCGACGCCACGCCCTGTGCTTGCCCGGTAATTCGGGAGAAACACCATAAATCCATTATGCGAATATAGGTGCGTCAATACGGAAAAGCTGGTATTCCATCCATGTGTATACGCAGCTTCAGGTCCGCCGTGAATCTGGCATATAAGCGGGTATCTCTTTCCCTCCTGATAATGTAACGGTTTTAGTAATAACCCTGTAATCAAGAGACCGTCCCGTGCCTCGTACTCGATGTATTCATAATTTTGAAAGGATAAATTCTCGAGATGAGGATTATGATGCGTGATCCGGTTCATTTCGATGCGTTGAATATTTCCGGTATAAACTTCATTCGGGTGGTTGTACGACGAGGCGACGGCGGTAAATGTTTGCCTATCAATAGCAAAATGCGCCGAGGTAAACTCCGGGTGCTTTCTTTCATCAAATAATATAGTGCGTTCACCGCCTTGGTATGAGATTGTGCTCATCCGTGTCCACGTTTTCTCCTCTGAAGTAAAGATGAGTGTGTTCTCGTCTTTCCACGTGAGCCATGTTACCGTTCCATCGAATTCCGGAGTGACCGTCCACATTTCACGCGTTGCTACATTCGCAACGAATATTGTACCGTCGGTGGGGTCGCTGATATCGACCGCTCCGCTCCAGGCAACATATTCGCCGTTAGGTGAAAAGGCCATTTCTCCGAGTTTCCCTTCGGTTTCCACGAATATTTCGATATTATTGGTATCTTCCGGATCGACGAGATACATCTTTTTAAACATAAAGGAATGATCGGTGTCCGGCAGCGGACTTGCCTGCACAAGCAGGTAGTTGCTATCGGGTGACCACTTAATTGACCAGACCGATTTGTCGAATGGAGTAACAAGACGGGTTTCCTTTGTTGCAAAATCCATAACATATACACGGCGATGGCGAACAAATTCATCTTCGATTCTCCAATCGTCGCCTGCCTGTTTTCTCAGTCGCACGTGTTCCGGTTCGGGATCCTGCACTATATATGCAAGTTTGTTTCCATCCGGAGAAAGCGAATACGCAAGCACTGGCGATGACTCTTCGGTAACGATTTTGGCTTCACCGCCTTTGGACGATATTTTATACACCTGTAGTCCGGGGTGAATTTCACGGCGATGTGATCTGAAGTAAATATGGTTACCATCGGGCGACCATTGCAGGTTGGCGACACTATGAGGACGAACCGTGAATTGTTGTGGTTCGCCGCCTGAAGCCGGAATAACAAACATTTCGGTATACGGTCCTCCACGCTCGTCCTCGGGAGATCGTTGAACACGACGCACATATGCGACTTTGTTGCCGTCGGGTGAGATAGCTGCAGTGCTGACTACCTCAAGGTTTACAACAGTCTCCGGATTAAGGATATTTTCATCTGCTATGGCTGCAAAAGTAATTGTCAGAACGGTAAAAAGACTTATGAATACGATATGCTGGATTTTTAGCATCGTTACCTCCGGGAAGATTGCTGGAAAATGTTGATTATAAAATATATATATTCTAAACGTGATCGGCAAGAAAATTACTGAAAATATAACTGGAACAATAATTGCATTCTACTCCGGCCGTTCGTATATTGAACCGGTTAACCCACCAGTACCGATAATTTAAAAAGCAGTGTGAATGGACAAATTTGTTATTCAGGGCGGCGCCAAACTTTCAGGTGATGTAACCATAAGCGGAGCAAAGAACTCTCTTCTTGCCCTTATGCCCGCATCCATTTTAGCGCCGGGTGCATATATTTTCGACAACACGCCGGATTTACGTGATGTAAATACTATGAGCCGGTTACTTCAAGTGATGGGTTTGGGAGTCTCACTTTCCGGAAAACGTCTGCATATCGATTCATCGACCATTGAGAAATTTGAAGCGCCATACGAGCAGGTAAAAAAGATGCGTGCATCGATCTATGTTCTCGGTCCGTTGCTTGCACGGTACGGCGAAGCGCGTGTCTCATTGCCCGGAGGGTGTGCCTGGGGACCACGGCCGGTAAATTTCCATATCGAAGGAATGAAGAAGCTCGGCGCCGAAGTATCTATTGAGCATGGGTATATTATTGCAAAATCGAAAAAACTAAAAGGAACCCGGATTTCATTTGATACACCGAGCGTGGGTGCGACGGGTAATATCCTGATGGCTGCGGTACTTGCCGAAGGGACGACGCTTATTGAGAATGCTGCAATGGAACCGGAAATCAATCAGCTTGCACAGTTTCTCAAAAAAATGGGTGCGAAAATACATGGCATCGGTACCAAACGCATCGAAATTGACGGCGTGCAGGAATTGAAGCCAGCCAATATATCGACTATACCCGACAGGATTGAAGCCGGCACCTTTCTCGCAGCGGGTGCGATTACCGGTAGTAGTATTACAATTAAAAATTGCATTCCCGATCATTTAAGTGCTGTATTATCAAAACTTGAACAAGCAGGATGCACCATTACAATTGAACGATCATCGATAAAATTGGAATCTCCCGATATGCTTGAACCGGTGAGTCTTGTAACCGATGTATATCCCGGTTTTCCGACGGATATGCAGGCGCAATGGATAGCGTTAATGTGCAAAGCAGCAGGGACTTCGGTTGTTACGGATTCGATTTTTGTAGATCGGTTTAAACATGTCCCGGAATTAAACCGGCTCGGTGCTAACATCAGTATAGAAGAAAATGTAGCGGTTGTTCACGGGAATGTGAATCTAAAGGGGGCAAAAGTGATGAGCACCGACCTTCGGGCAAGTGCATCGCTTATTCTTGCGGGTTTGGTGGCTGAAGGTGAAACCGAGGTATTGCGGGTGTATCATATCGATCGTGGGTATGAATCGATAGAAAAAAAAATGCAGAATATCGGTGCACAAATTGAACGAGTAAAAACAGAGGAATTTTAACAGAGAGCCATGTATACACGTATAAATCACACCGCAGCGGTTGTACTCTATATTGTTGTCGCAATCGTAATTATACGCCAGCCGTTATTTGGCAACTTCGGTTATGAATATGCGGCATTGTTTGCACTTATTGCATCTTTAATAGCTGGCTTGAACGCTGTACGGGATGAGCGGCGAAAAAGCCAGATTCCACCGCCGGTTCGTTTTCGAAACGGCCTGGTGATTAACCTTATATATCTGAGTGTTCCGCTGGTTGCAATAATACTGGCAGCGTTGCCCGGTCTTCCGTGTGATCCCGTCGAAGGACTCATCTTTTTCGGGCTGTTGCCGGTAATGAGCGCGGTTTTTTCTTATGCGCTCGGTTGGCTTGTCAGTCTTTTGTTCAGATGGGGTAGAATTACGTTTGTACTTATAATGTTGATATCTCTCTTCTTATCCGTGTTGTCGACCCTTGTACATCCCAAAATATTTTTCTATGACCCGTTTATCGGTTTTTTCCCGGGATTAAGCTACGATCATTTAATGCCGGTAACTTCGACGCTTGTGCTCTATCGCGGTTACACCCTGTTTTTAACGTTTATTATTATATTGGTGTTATATATGCTGCGTTTTACACCGTTGCGTGATGCTTCTTTTCGCGAACGAATCCGGTTATTCCGGCATACCTACTCAAAAAGTTTTTTGAGTATATTCATTACGATAGGCGTTATTCTGATTTTTATACAGTTGTTGTCGCGCGGTGTACTCGGATTCAGCACGACGCGCGGATATCTCGAGAATAGTCTCGGTAATCGATTTGAAACGCGGTCGTTTTCTATCCATTACGACCCTGAAAGTTTCGATGATGAGGAAATTTTATGGGCTGCATTCGAACATGAGTTCGAACGCCGTCAGGTAATGGATAAGCTCGGTGTTATGCACGTCGGGAAGATTCGTAGTTACTTGTACCCCGATCCGGAAACAAAACGATCCCTAATCGGTCCTGCCAACACAAATATCGCAAAGCCGTGGTCAAAGGAAATACACATCAACGCCGACGATTATCGAAGGTCGTTGCGGCACGAACTTGCCCATGTGATAGCTGGTAATTTCGGAATGCCGCTAATGCGCATATCGAATTCAACCGCATTGATTGAGGGTGTTGCGATGGCTGCAGAGGGAGTGTGGGGGAACCGAACATTGCATGAGCACGCTGCCGCAATACTGCAATTTGAAATTGTTCGTGATCCGGGCGCCATACTCGATAATCGCGGATTTGCCCGTCATCATTCTGCTGTTAGTTATGTGATGGCAGGCAGCTTTGTTCAATACCTTATCGACCGGTATGGAATTCATCGGGTGCGGTCCGCATATGCATGGTCCGATTATGATACAGCATTTGACCGTCCCCGCGATCAACTTGTGAGAGAATGGGTCGCCTTTTTACGTCGAATCAATGTCTCGGAACGGCAGCGGACAAAAACATCTATACATTTTGAGCGCCCATCGATATTCGGCCTGAGATGTCCGAGAGTGCTTGCGCGTTTGAACAGAACCGCACGGGACCATTTCCGCAATGAAGAATATTCCGAAGCGGAACAGTACTTTCAGCGATCCTGGGATATGGTGCGAAACGCTGCCGCACTTGAAGGGTTGATACAAACGTGGTATCATCTCAGGGAGTACGATCGTGTGTTAAAGTATCTTGAAAATGAAGCAATACGCGAAGAATTCCCGCAAATTATCCCCGCGTTATATCAGGTCTCCGGGGATATTTATGCAATGGATAATGATTTCGATTCGGCTGAACGGTACTATCGACGTTTGCTCGAGATCGATTATTCCGATACTTTGAATGAATTGATCCGGATTCGCATGATGGCGCTGGATAATCCGGGCGATACCGAACTCTGGCGATTGTTGTATTTTGAGCGGGAGGATCAGGAGGCAATTATCCAATCGTTAGTCGAACAACCCGTTGAGGATGTTATGTCAACCGGTTTGCAATTAGTTATTGGTCGTTATTTACATAATAGTCGTGAATTTGAAAGATCGGCGTTGGTTTATTCCACACTTCGTGATCGGATAGAAGACGATTACCTCAAGTATCTCGCCGCTTTCCGGATCGGCGAATCTCTATTCTATAATGGTAAATTTCAGGAAGCAATCATAGAGTTCTGGAACGCAATGAATTATACGCAGTCTCCTGCCGCTTTGCATCGTCTGAATGATTGGATTGACCGGGCGCAATTTGCCGATGAATTCGGAAGTCTCGTCTGGGAAAATGCCCCACCCTGGAAGTAATTGGATGTTGATTTTTCGTAAAATACTGGGTAT
>PWTU01000218.1 GCA_003562775.1 Ignavibacteriales bacterium | reverse complement strand
CTTTCGGACTTATCCCTTCACGGGCAAGCACGCGATAAAAAGTTAGTAATAGTATCTTAATATCCAAAAGGAGCGAGCAATTATCAACATAATAAACATCGTGATCGAATTTTTCTTCCCATGTTAACAGGTTCCTGCCGCTTACCTGCGCCCAGCCGGTAATGCCCGGTTTAACATCGTGTCTTCGCTTTTGCTCGTGAGTATATTTATCGAGGTACTCCATCAATAAGGGACGCGGACCGACGAAGCTCATATCGCCTTTGACGATGTTAAACAATTCCGGCAATTCGTCAAGACTTGTACTCCGTAATTTCAACCCGAAAGGGGTTAAGCGCTCTTCGTTCGGCAGTAATCTTCCGTTCGAGTCTTTTAGATCGAGCATTGTCCGGAATTTATATATAACAAAGGGTTTTCCGTTTAATCCGGGGCGGATCTGTTTGAATAATATCGGTCGTCCCAGTTTTGAATAAACAAAAATTGATACTACAGCCATCACAGGAAGACAGACTATCAGACAAGGTACCAATATGATAAGATCGAATATACGTTTGCCGTATTTTTTGTAGAAGGTGGTTTCTTTGGTATCATAGTCCATAATGACCGCTATTATAATAATAGATTTTTCTTTCTCGCCGGTCGCGCCGGCACACCGACAACTGTTTGTTCAGTTTCCACATTTCGAATGACTACCGCGCCTGCACCGACAGTCGACCATTTCCCTATTTGTATGGATTGTATAACCGATGCACCGATCCCGATGTTACATCCTTCGGAAATAAGCGAGTTGCCTCCTATACCCACATTCGGAGCGAGAAAAGAATAATCGTCTATTGTAACATCGTGCCCGATCGCACAGTTCATGTTGATAACCGAAAACCTCCCGATGGTTGCGTTGACATTGATCGACGTGCCTGGATATATAATGGTTCCTTCTTCAATCGATACACTCTTTGCAATCCAGGCAGACGGATGTATAATCGCCGGGAAGTTCGTGCAACCATAGCTGTGAAGCTGTTTAATCAAATTATACTTCACCTGCGGGTCGGATAATGCCACTATGACCGAAACGTCTGGGTGCTCCTTTAACCAATCTCTTGTTCCGAGTACCGGAATACCTTCTATTCTTGAACTATTGTACTCATTTTCATCGTCGTCGATGAACCCGCGAACTTTCCACCGCTTGGCGAGGTTATTTATTTCATTCACTGCATGCAAAACAAATCGACCGACGCCACCGCAACCTAAAATGATAAGATCGTTCATTGAATAAGTTTAATTTTTATTTGAAACTGGAAGTAAAGGAGACTTACCCGTCACTGATACTTGAGATATAAATAAATATATATAAAATTTTCAGGGTTCCTTAGACTGCAAGTGACAGACAGTCTGGATTAGTATTTTACATACACTAACCATTCCTGCGTCCGGTACGTAGGTAATACAAGTACGCATCGGGGTCTGCAAGAAGTTTGGCTTTTACCCGATCGTATGCATTGACATTTTTCTGTATATCATGAAATACAATCTTGTTCCTTGCTGTTAATTGCACAACCTGGTTTATCCAGCGTCTGGGGATAAGTTTAGACATATGTCGTCTTATTCTCCCAAATAAGGTCAAATGTGCCCCGAGAGCAAACTTCTTCTCTCGTGAAGCTGCACCCATATGGAATATTAGGTCACCATAGATGCTTCCGATGATATAATGATCCTCCCCACGATTTGATCTTTCCAGAGGATGCCACGATAAATCCTCCAAATAGATCCTGTAACCGTATCCCAATCCTGCATCCCGAATATGTGGATATTCCTGTTTATATTTCTCGTACTCCGGTGAAGTACGCTCATCATCGGGTAGAAGCAAGGTCGGCTTGTATTGAAAATAAAAATCCCGATGAAATAGGATAAAGGCGGTCATCGGTTTCCGGTCATAGTAAGTATCCCTCAAAACTGCCGCGAGGAGACAGGTTTTCGATAGCTTCGAGGTTATCTCTTCCACCCATCCGGAGCGAATCGGGAAAGAATCCACATGCATGATCGCTATATGGCTCACACCATCATCGAGAGCATGCTGCATCAACTGATCTAGAAAATGGACGTGTTCGACCGAATGCGGATCATATGCGCTTTTTTGAAGCTTTTCCTCACTGGGCGGATCCAATTCAAAAGTCTTAATCCGTGGCTTCGCCTCCAACTTCCGCCGAAATTGAGGCAACAAACGATTAACGCTGCCGTAGATCGTATAAGGAACACCCGTGTACTTATCTATGTAGTCCAGATGCAAGTCGAGTAATCGCTCATCTTCCTGCTTGACCAGATAGACGACAACAATGCCCAGTTTCATGCAGCCCTCCCCGTTATTGCTTTCGATGCTTCAACGGCTTTGGAATACAATCTGTAATCCTCACGATTGGGGTCTATTTCACTATCTGCTAAATAGATTTTCTGATCCTTGGGAATATCACGCTTCAATGTTAACTCTTCTGCTAAGCAGATCGGCAGACCGGGTTTCTCCTCGTTATCGACACAGTTTTCGATCAAGCCGTAGCAAGCATAACCACCGAAACCATCCAGCTTATCACCTGCACGAAGATCGCGTTTCGCATACGCATAGACGTTAGTCTGGAATCCATACGCCGGTTGCAATAAAGAATGTCCGTCCAGAACGGCTTCCGCGACGGTAGCAAACGCTTCGATATGACAGAGATGATATGGACGATAGAATATGTAGAAGGGTCCCTTTCCCATATCGGGTGGAAACCATGACAGCATACTTTGTTGATACTCATTATCGCAGTAACCGACTGCAAAAACACCGCCCTTTGGCTCGGCACCGAGCATAAAATCGACTACCGGCTGCCGGTCAGCCCAGATCGTATTGAGATCGAAAACCTCGAACACATCGCTGACATGCTGTGCTCTGGGTCCATACATTCCCGGCACGGCTGTCTTCATGTTGAGAGCGTTCGCCACCAATGCCATCTCGACACACAACTTGGAGCCGTCGGTGTAAGAACTGCACATCTTGTAATCGAGATTCCGTTTATCCGCTTCGGGGATAATGATAGTCGGATCTACATAACGATCCATATAACCTTTAATATTCCCTGCTATCACGGGTTCGAAACCCCATAGTTCTATCTCATCTATCAATCGGCGAATGACTCCGGGTTGATCTCCGTCGGAGCTTGTGTACACCAACCCATTCTGTTGAGCTAAACCCATTAGATAGGGACCGAATATCAGATCTGCCTCGGCATTCATCATAATAACGTGTTTCCCGTTGTTTAAAGCGATTTCTGCATACCGTCCGCCGGGACCCATCGCATTTGACGACTCAAGCAAAACATCCGCCGCTTCAGACTTCGCCAACAACTCTCCATCCTCGCAGATTCCTAGTAAGCCGGCATCGATTGCTTCATGTAAACCTTCTATGTCATCTACAATCTTATACGGTTTACCGAATGATTCAGCGCATTCGACCGCCTTGTTGATCTTTATGTCGGCGATAGCTACCGTCTCTATTCCCGGAGTAATGCTCCCTTGATAGTAAAGTCCTTTTCCCATCGAACCGATGCCAATGATGGCAACTTTTATCGGTTTTTGAAGGGTTTTCAACCGAGTTAACATGCTGGTCATCTGACTTCTCATGAATCCTCCGAAATTGATCATGTTTGATTTTTATTGTTTTAAAAGCGTTTATTACTAACCTTCGTAAGGAGGGAGTGACGATCTCGGTATGTTTTCGAGAAATGGAGCTAATTCGTCTTTCTTTGATATTAATACATCTTTTAGAGGCCAATCGATACCTATTGCCGGGTCATTCCATCGTATGCTTTGTGCAGAGTACGGATTATAATAATCAGTACATTTATAATTGAGAATTGCGTAATCGCTCATAGCGCAAATTCCGTGTGCAAAACCAACGGGAACCCACAATTGTCTTTTATTTTCCTCAGACAGATACACACCTATCCATTTCCCGAATGTGGGAGAACCACGTCGAACATCGACTGCCACATCGTACACTTCACCCTTTATGACAGAGCTCAGTTTGCCCTGCGTATGAGGATACTGATAATGTAAACCGCGTATTGTTCCCTTATTAGAATATGATAGATTATCCTGGACGAATCTTTTTGTTATCCCCGCCTTTATGTACGCATTATCCCTGAATAATTCATAGAAGTATCCTCTATCATCGTGATAAATTGTTGGCTCAATTATCAATACTTCTTTTAGGTCAGTTTTGATTATATTCAAATCAGTATTTTTCTGCAATTAGGTTAGATAAGTATTGACCATACCCGTTACTATTCATTTCAGATGATATTTTTAACAATTCTTCATCTCCTATCCATCCTTCGCGGTATGCAATCTCTTCCGGACATGCAATCTTTAATCCCTGTCGCTGTTCTATCGTTTCAATAAAGACCGATGCTTGCAGCAAACTCTCATGTGTTCCCGTATCCAGCCAAGCCATGCCTCGCCCGAACAGTTTTACGCTTAACTCACCTTGTTTAAGGTACGATGTATTAATATCGGTTATTTCAAGTTCTCCCCGTGCGGACGGTTTAAGTCCTTTTGAAATTTCAACAACACAATTATCGTAAAAATATAGTCCAGTCACGGCATAACGAGTTTTAGGTTTTATAGGTTTTTCTTCAATGCTGATCACGTTCAAGTCTTTATCAAATTCCACTACACCGTACCGTTCCGGATCTTTTACTGCATAGCCGAAAACAATAGCACCTTTCTTCAATTGTGCTACATCGCGGAGCGTGGGTTGCAATTTATCGCCGTAGAATATGTTATCACCAAGAATAAGACATACCGGATCGCGATCGATAAATTGTTCACCAATCATAAATGCCTGCGCTATTCCTCCCGGTTCTGGCTGTTCAGCATATCGAAAATTGAGTCCCCACTGCGATCCATCGCCGAGCAAATCCGTAAATAGCGGAATGTCTTTCGGCGTCGAAATTACAAGAATGTCTCGTATTCCCGCAAGCATCAAACAGGAGAGCGGGTAGTAGATCATGGGTTTATCATATACGGGAAGGAGTTGTTTACTTATGGAACGGGTTGCGGGGTAAAGTCGTGTGCCGGCACCGCCGGCAAGAATTATTCCTTTCATGACAAATACCTTTCTCGTTTATTAAACATTCCCAACCGTTCAAGATTATACTTGCCTTTCATTACCGCATCGCACCAGCTCAGGTTGTTGAAGTACCATTTCACCGTCTTATGGATGCCGCTATCGAAGGATTCTTGAGGTTTCCAACCGAGTTCGTTTTGTATTCTTGCTGCATTAATTGCATAGCGTTTGTCATGCCCCGGCCTGTCATTTACAAACGTAATTAGATTTTCGTGTTTATCGATTATTGGATTGGCGATAAGTTCATCAAGAATAGAACAAATTCTTCGAACAATTTCGATATTCATCATTTCGGCATTACCACCGATGTTGTATGTCTCACCGACTTCTCCTTTTTCGAGTACCGTAATTAGACCCCGTACATGATCGTCAACATACAGCCAATCCCTCACATTATCGCCTTTACCATAAACCGGTATTGGCTTTCCTTGAAGTGCATTTAAAATTACAACTGGAATCAGTTTCTCAGGGTACTGATATGGTCCATAATTGTTCGAACAATTCGTTGTTATGACCGGTAAGTCGAATGTGTGATACCACGCTCGCACAAGATGGTCTGCAGAAGCCTTGCTGGCTGAATATGGTGAATTTGGTCGATATGGTGATGTTTCTTTAAAATAACCGGTCTTTCCAAGTGAGCCGTACACCTCGTCGGTGGACACATGCACCATACGAACTGTAGCTTTCTTTACAGAACCGGAATTATTCAAATACTTCCGCAAAGTTTCCAGTATGGTGTACGTACCGATTATATTTGTGTTCAAAAAATTCGCCGGACCATCGATCGATCGGTCAACATGAGATTCAGCTGCGAGGTGTATAATGGAATCCGGTTGAAATTCGACAAATATTCTCTCGAGTTCGTCTCCATTAATTATATCGACTTTTTCAAAATAGTACCTTGGATTATCAGAAACCGATTTTATCGATTCGAGATTACCGGCGTAAGTAAGTTTATCGATGTTCAACACCGTATGGTCGGTGTTATTTATTAGATACCGAACCATAGCCGAACCGATGAAACCAGCACCGCCGGTGACAAGTATGGTTTGAGGGTTCATCTTTTTTTAAACAAAAATCAGTTATCTTCGACAAGTATAGAATCTGACCATAATCTTCCCCTCAGGTAACGGGGCAATAGTCTCCTGGTTATTTGAGTTGGAAGTATACCAATTTTGTAGAGACCCATTCCAACCTGAACCGCTTTTGATTTCCAACCGCCTTGCTGTACGACCTGCATTTTACTGAACTTCCCAAGTGCCTCCTTCTCGGCAAGGTCTAGAGGAAGTTGATGTGTGCGTTCTGCAATAGCAAGTAAATTCACGATCTTTTTCTTTACTTCGTTATTTATAAAGTGCAATATTTGCTCTTCCGTACATCCCAAAAACTCCATAGTGCTTCCAAGTGCACCTCCGCAACTCGCAACAAAATGGGGGACAGAAAGAATTCCTCGTTCAGATAATATACGTTCGGTTTCTGGCGAGACTGCACAGTTAGCCCCTGGCGCGATAATCTTCGCTTGGATTCGACCGGCATTTTTTTCGGTAATACTCCACCCCCGTGCACACGGAGAAAGAATGTCTACATCCAAATTCAATAATTCATCCAGATCAATTCTCTCCCCTCCAACGTGATTTATCATCTGACTTTTATAGTGAGCATATTGTGAAAGAAGCTGTTCCACACTAAATCCTTTGGAATTATAGACCGCGCCGTTAATTGTGGAGACGGCTACGACCTTCACTCCGCGTTTTGCGTATTCAGTCACTAAAGAGCTTCCTACATTTCCGAAACCTTCGAGGGCAGTTGTGCATTGATTGAATTCAAGTCCGATTTTTTCCACGGCAGCTTGCGCAGCTGCAAATACTGTAAGACTCGTATAATAACCGGAGCGAGCGTGTGAAATGGGTTTCAATCTTCGTGACTCTTTCAGTCCGGCAGCACGCCAGATACAACTCAGATCTTCGGGACCGATCCCCATATCCATACCCGGCTCATAAATGCGTTTTTGGATTATTGGGGCCAGTTTTTGGCCGAATTCCATGAGTATTTCCTGTTTGGTGACGGGGTTGCTTTCGGGATCGGCTATGATACCCGCTTTTACTCCTCCTCTCGGTATCCCTAAAAAGCCATATTTAAGTGTCATTGCCCGTGCCATATGCATGAGCTCGGGGAGTGTCACGTCGGGCATCATCCTGACACCCCCTGTGGATTTTCCATTGATGATAGAGTCTATCACTACGTAACCTGTCCACGGATGAGCTTCCCCCTCGAGAATACAGATAAACTGGTTGGAAGTCAGTTTATCGAAGATTTCCATAATCGTTTCCTATAATGGCTCATTAGTTTAATTTGAAAAGATTGTTTAAGATATAACTATTCAAGCTTCTCTCTCCTGTATGAATTCATTATCATCGGGCGTTTTCCGGAGGGAAGGGGCGATATAGAATCCGTGTAATAAAAATCCAGGACTGCACTCTCGCCGAGAATTTTACGTAATCCCCGGTTAAGAGTATCCTCGTTATGCTGCGTGTATTCCGGCGACGTGACGAGATGAAGTTGATAGTTTCTCACACCGGCCTGACGGAACTGGTACTGAATAACATTGGAGACGGCACACATGATATCGTAAATAATTGCCCACGATATTTTTAATCCGTTTGTTGAGAATATCGTTTCTATTATTCGCCCTTCAGGATTTTGAATACACTCCGCACCATATTTATTTCTTGATATCAGCACAGCGGTATCCCCCGTTTCGTAGCGTATAAGAGGCATTGCATACGAGAAGAGGTCGGTGATCACAATACGTCCTTCCTCACCCTCATCTACATGACGATCGCTGTCGAAGGCCAACAATTCAACTATATACGATGCACGGTTGATGTATATAGTATTATCCGATCCTGTTGAATGACCGAGAACACCGGTCTCCATAGTGGCATATCTGTTATAAACCGGACATTGAAATACCTCCTCAATCTTTCCTTTAATTTTAGAATTAAGCGGCTCCGCGATAGTAACGATTCCTTTCATCCGGATATTCTTGTAGGTTGTATTATTCAAAATATATTGTGCAAGGGGATATAATACTGAGGGAAAACCTATGATAACAGTGTTTTGGTAACGGTATAATAATTGTACTATCCGGTCATGCCATTGTTCATTCATTATTGCCGGATTAATAGTGATAAGGTTTTTTAGAAATTTTTCAATTCTATTTTTCTTGTTCGTTGTTATATTTAAATATAAATCCCCCACATCTAAGCCAGGGAGTTTATTATAATAAATCAGTTCGGCAATTTGCCTTGCCGACTTATTTTTTGAAAAGTACACACACATAGGCGTACCATATGAACCGCTTGTTTGTCTTTTGATTAAATTAGAACGTTTATACCCTGAAGACAAAAACATATCTTCAGAATTTTGAATCTGTTTCTTCTTGATGATCGGATACCGGTGTAAATCAAGAATATTTTTATAGTTCTGATAATAAGCGGTTGTATGAGTTGTATGTTCTAATAAATTCGTAAGTCTACGCACGGTTTCTTTATCCTGAGATTCAGGTACTGTAGTATAAAAATTATTAATATCCATAATATTATTACGTATTCTCCCTCCACCCAGTATATCATTTGCGTAGAATACAATTTTTCGTATGGAATTAAACATAATTTAGAAACCAAATTTTGTGCATGCGAAGTTATATATGGAATATTTTCCGGACTCGATTCACAGCATTACGAGCATATGTAACACAAGGCGAATACTTTTCATATTTATATGATTTGATCCGCCGAGCACTAAATCGTTCTTTAAACTCGATAAGTCCCCGTTCATTTCCACTTGTTCCAAGATCTATCCATCTATAACCGTTCTCGCAACAATATTTAATTAAGATATAATTTAAATAACTTGGTCCCCGCACATAAGAATACTTTTTTAACACATATATCCCCCAGCCACTTGCCACATTGGGACTCAATAAACACAACCTTCCGCCAATAACTTCATGATTATATTCGACTATCCATAATTTAATATAAGGTGATCGCCGGTGATAAATTGTTTCCAATAATTTCCATGTTTTTACTTCGACCGCATTTTCACCCCATTTAGTTAAGTATTCTTTGTACACATTGTAATATTTTTTCCAATCACCAATCGAACCGGCTTCCCTTATAATTACTCCTTCTCTCATAGACTTATTGATTGCTTTTCTTTGATTTTTATGAATTCTTTTATAAATTTCATCGAATGGTTTATCAATAGAGATTATGTAGTGATCGTGGGTACGTGTCCGGGGAATAATTATTTTATCAACAATACTATCAAAATAATTTAAATTCCATTTTATGTTCGCATATTTATTTTTAATATATTCGGATAAAGCAGTACCGTGACTCAACCCTAGTGCATCAGATGATATCCAACCTCCCCATTTGACATCTGGAAGAGAAGATATATATCTTTTGATTATTCCTCCCAGATATTGTTGACGTGAAAATGGAAGAACTGCTCTCTTTCCGTCCGAGAAATATAGAATCATTGGTTCAGGTCTTATAGTTCCACCGGAATATTCCTCCCAGATTTCAGCCCATTCTCTCGACTGATGGTATATTGCATACGGACATTTTAACCAAATATCATCCCATTCGTTGTTCGTAGCAGGCCGCACCTCTTGAATTATCGGATGCTTCAAATCGTTATCCCGTTACTTTTTGTACAAACATTATTGGCCCGATCGCGCCCACATATGGTTTTACAATATGGCCATATATATTAGCGCTCATTCTTAAATAAATAATCAGATCATAGAAATTGTTGCTATATTGAACGGGCTTTATCATTTCGGATATAATTCTTTGCACGTATAAAATGATAAATAATCGGATGCCACGCTATGATTGTATCGCACATTTTTTTTTCCGG
>PWTU01000030.1 GCA_003562775.1 Ignavibacteriales bacterium | reverse complement strand
TGCGTATTCCGGTCAAACCTGCCACCCATTCCGGTTTAAACCTGCCACTTCTGTTTTCTTGAGCCTTTCCCGTTAATTATTTTGCATGGTGGCAGTTTTCAGCCGGAACTGTTTTTTAAAGTTTTTCTCATGGATTCTCCTTTAAGTTCAATTTGATGAGAGTTATGTACAATTCGGTCCAATATTGCATCGGCAACAGTCGGATTATTTATAATTTCATACCAGCTTTTAACCGGGAATTGTGAAACGATAAGAGTCGAAGATACTCCGTATCGGTCTTCGAGTAATTCCAACAGCATTAATTTACTTTGTTCATCAATAGGATGCAAGCCAAAGTCATCAAGGATAAGTAGATTTTGTTTTTTAATTTTCCGTAACTCTCTGTCGTAAGTTCCATCGGCTTTTGCAAATTTAAGCTTCGAGAAAAGTTTTAGACTGTTAAAGTATATTACTCGAAAACCTTCTGTACACGCTTGGTGACCAAGAGTAGACGCAATGAAGCTTTTTCCCGTACCGGTGGCACCGGTAATGAGTACATTGTCTGCTTTGCGAAGCCACTCACAATCGGATAGGCGAAGAAAAAGATTCTTATCGAGTTCTCTGGGCTGAGTAAAGTCTATTTGTTCGATGCTGGCTCGGTATCGGAAGTGTGCATTGTTCAATAATCGGTTGAGTTTGCGGTTATGCCGCTCTTCCCATTCTGCATCGATGAGATATGCAATGAGTTCATCAACAGTGAGGTTGTTAGTGAAATTAGTTTCCATTGTTTGTTTGAATGCACGAAGCATTCCGGTAAGCTTCATCTGTTGCATTTTTTCCATAGTGGGATGCTGAGTCATAGTATATTCTCCTTTGTGTTGTAATAGTGATTGCCACGAATGTTTTGATGTTGACTATGACGATAACTATCAGAGGACTCATCAAAAAATTCGAGTTGTTTATTTTCCAGATTATTATCTAATATGTTTTTGATGCCTTTGTACGAGTGGTATTGAAAGCTGAGAGCTATTCTACACGCTTTATTTAAACGTTCCTTGTCATATTTCTTCGTGAGGTTCAAGACACCCAGGCATGTTCTGTATGCTTGCTCAGGATGGGGACGTTCATTGAGGATGGCAGTAACTATTTCCTCGACATATTTGCCAAGCTTCCCTGCCCATGTGATTAATCGTTCCGGGTTCCAGTCGCTTGCTCTTCGATGGCGTTCGGGCATGTGTTCTGGTATGGTGGTATAACCTTTCGGAGCTTTGTGGGTGCGCTTGTGAAAGGCAATACGTTGGTTTTTGTAGAAAATCTCTATATTTGAGCCTGTATAAATAACTTTTACCTGTTTTCCCCGAAAACGATACGGTACGCTGTAATAGTGCTTGTCTTCTGAGAGATAAATGTGATAGTTGAATTGTACTTTTAAGGTTTTAAAGTTTCGGATAACGTACCGCTCGGTTGGCAGTGGACATAATGCTGCTTTCTCGATTTGTTGAAAATGTGCTTTTCTACTTACACCAAGTTTTTGCATCGGCTTGGCATTATATTTTTCAAGTTCTTCTCTGATAGCTTGGTTAAGTTCCGTGAGGCTTACGAAAATACGGTCTCTCAATGCTGCGTAAATCCAGTTGTAAACAATACGGACAGCACCTTCGACAAGAGCCTTATCTTTAGGATGTCCTGGACGCGCAGGTGAGATAACGGTCTGGTAATGTTTTGCCATATCGGAATACTCAGGGTTGATATCAGGTTCGTACTTACAGGGCTTTGTGACAGCGCTTTTCAGGCAGTCGGGTACAGTAAGACGGGGACCCCCGCCAAAATAATGGAAGGCGTTCTGTGTAACCGAGATAAAATCGACTTTTTGTTGACTTCGAACAGCTTCAACATAGGTGTACTGACTGGCCGCAAGTATGGCGACAAAGACTTCCACCTCGGTCATTTCACCGGTCTTTTTATCGGTGATGTGGAGTTTTTTGCCGGCGAAGTCAATAAACATCTTATCGCCAACTTTGTGTTCAATGTGCATGGTGAGTTCAGAGGTCTCACGCCAGCATTGAAAATGAAAACAAAACTGAGAATAACTATAACCATCAGGATGCTCAGCTCGATACTCTTCCCAGAGACGCCCGATAGTGACGCCGGGACGTTTTAGCTCTGTGGCGATATATTCAAACTTCTGGCTTAAGTCCTGAAAACGTTTTGAGTTTGTTTGTCTGTTACCTTTGATAATTTCTGTGAGTGTAGTGTCATCCATGTCACGGATTGTATCATAGGTTAACTCAGCGGCGCGAATCTTGGCGATATACTCTTTGACAACAGGGCGTGATACTCTGAGGGTTCGTGAGATAGCACGTTCGCTGAGGTTGCATTCACGTAGACGAATGATTTCTCTTATTTTCTCCATTGAGGTTCTCCCTCTGGGCATGTTTTTATTCCTCCATCTATTTTAAAGTGTAGAAATGAGATGGAAGAAGATCGTTATTTTGTAGGAAAGGTTCAGGAAGAAAACCAGAGGGGTGGCAGGTTTCGACCGGAATGGGTGGCAGGTTTCAGCCGGAATGGGTGGCAACTTTCAACCGGAATCAATGGCAGGTTTCAGCCGGAATAC
>PWTU01000221.1 GCA_003562775.1 Ignavibacteriales bacterium | reverse complement strand
CGGGAGGAACCGGCTTAAATCTCACGCAGGCAAATCACGTATTTCATTTCGACCGATGGTGGAATCCCGCAGTGGAAAATCAGGCAACGGACCGGGCATTCCGTATCGGACAAATGCGAAACGTTCAGGTACATAAATTTATTTGTTCGGGTACATTGGAAGATAAAATAGATGAAATGATCGAGCGAAAGAAAGATATAGCCGGCAAAGTTGTCGGAACCGGTGAAGGATGGCTGACCGAGCTTTCGAATGAAGAGTTGAAAGAATTGTTTATATTGAGAAAAGTGGAATGAGCTGGTACGATTACCCATACTACAAACCTTCAACACCGCGAAAAGCAAGGGGCGGAATAAAATCCCAGAGCAAGCGGGGTACATTCGGCGAAAGCTGGTGGGCGAAACGATGGATACAGGTTTTGGAAAGTTTCAACATCGGCGCGCGTCTCGGACGGGGCAGAAGATATGCCCGATCGGGGCAGGTGCTTACCATAGAGATCGAAAAGGGAAAGGTAACGGCAAGTGTGCAGGGATCGCGCATGACGCCGTATAGCGTCGATATACGCCTGAAGCCGCTCACACGGAATGAGTGGAAGCAATTTATAAATGTTCTAAACAAACAGCCATACTTCACGGCAATGTTGATGAATGGCAAGATGCCCGATGAGATTGAGGAGGTGTTTAAAAAAGCAAAGCTGTCGCTTTTTCCAACCCGGAGCGGCGACTTAAAAACCGACTGCTCCTGTCCCGATTGGTCGAACCCGTGTAAACACATAGCGGCGGTGTATTATTTATTAGGAGAGGAATTCGACCGCAACCCATTTCTTATATTCACTCTCCGCGGAATGGAACGCGACGAATTGCTTTCACTTATAAATCAAGAAGTTAAAGTTACACCGGATAAGAAAATCGCTGATCGCACGTCGCACGCGAAAAAGCGTAAACAAAAAGCCGTCGCCGGAAAATCATTACCCACCGATGCGAACGATTTCTGGGGAAAAAATAACGATGAGTTTGAATTCCTTGGAGAGACAATCGTTCCAACTATGCATGCAGCGCTTCCTAAGCGGCTCGGCAGCTTTCCGTTCTGGCGCGGGGAAGAAAAATTCTTATCCGTGTTAGAGCCAATTTATAAAGAAGCGACCGATGTGGGATTGGAAATTGTGGCGGGGGTATTTGGGGGCGGGAGAGAGAGGAAGATGAAACGATCCGGCTAAATCGCATGTACGTGAAATATCGGTAGTGATAGTTAATGGTTAATTGCGATTAACTATTTTTATAAACAGCGTAATATCTTTCTGATTGACAACATCAACTACAATCACCTCACGACGGCAACCGCCCCCCATACCATCTATTCATAACCGGCTCATTCACAAACCGCTCGCCGTCCCAATACCGCACCGAGTTTTTAAGATTATTCCAATAATTTGCATCGAGCGTATCGTTCAGGATTCCCTCATCGACCAGGCGTCGATGAGTCGCCCGGAACGGTGCATTGTGGGTTACATTGATCACCCGCATCGAATCATCAATGACATATATAACTCCTCCGCTATCCACTCTATCGAGAAGTTCATTAACATGAACCGATAATGTTTTACCGGAAGTAATCTCGATTAATGCGGTGCTATTATACCGAACAGTGTTCCAGATTTCGGAGACGCTTGATTTCGGGAAGAGAATATAAAATTTTTCCTGCGCCTTGCGGACATTCCGGGGTATATCTTCCTGTTTCGTCGGTCCGTAACCGGATATATTGAGGGGGTCTAAAACAGATATAAATGCATTTTCATAAGGATTGTTAATCCCCCCTATAAGTAAATCCATATTCCCATCACTGTTTGCATCGAACGGAAGGATGTGGTTAATATGACCGTTGTGCCAGTAGGTTTGAAGCAGTGTACCGTCCGACGGATCCAGTTCAGATAGGATAGAGGGGTTTAACCGGGATGTGGCAATCACAAATAACTGTTTTCTATGGTTTTCATTTTTCCTCACACTTATAAAATCACGTAGTTCCCAATTTATAAAGCGCGTCTGATCTTTATCCCCATAGACGACCGGCTCCGGCAGTTCCCCTTTCCACCGGAGCGTTCCGTCGTAATTATAACATGCTAATGTATCGTTATCTAATTTCCGATCGGAAACATAAAGCACCAAGACCTCTTTTTGTCCGTTTCCGTCTATGTCCTCTACCATGAGATATCTTCGGGAACCGCTCCTGCTACTTGTCCACGTCGCGCTCGAAAGATCGGGTATACCCAACGCCGGTTTCGACCATAGTAATTCCCCATCCTGATTGTAAACCCTGAGTTGATAGTTCTCTACAAGTGCATACGCGGGATTGACATCTCCCGATTTCTCATAGAAGAGAAATGTAACGCTAAGGATCGCAGCCATTGCAAACATAACCGCAGCCGAAGCAACAGGGTGGGCTTGTACAAAATAAAATAATCGTTGCGGAAGCACGCTGCGTCGCGATGCGACGGCTACATCGGTATAGGTTTTAACAAGCGATTCAAATCGTTTTTCCTCCAACGACTTTGACGGCAATAACCCGCGGCTTCGCTTTCTCAACATCGCATGCGCCAACTCACGGT